>DXMA01000013.1:18683-71668 GCA_019414445.1 Collinsella sp. | reverse complement strand
CATCATGATGGGCATGACGGGCCAGATGTTCTTGGTCATGAACGGAATGGCGCCCTCGGTGATGTGGGTGCAACCAAGGATGAGGTTGACGATACCGGCGTCATGATCCTCCTGGCTGAAGTACTTCTTGCCGACAACGACGGCGAAGGTGGTGATCAGCGGCGGAACGATGCAAGCGGCGGAGACGGCAGCCATGAAGTTGGTGCCGAAGTTGTAGGTCTCGGTGCCGACGCCAGCTTCGAGAGCGGTACCGAGCAGGAAGGTGCCAGTAGCGTAAGCAGCCTTGTTGACCGGGCCGCCCATATCAAAGGCGCACATGCAGCCGATGGCCAGGCCAAGGATCACCGGACCGGAGTTACCGAGGCTCTGCAGGAAATCCATCATACCCTGGTTAATGGCAGCCATGGGGCCGGAAATACCGAGCATGACCAGGCCGACGATGGCGGTAGAGCACAGCGGATACAGAAAGATTGCCTTCAGGCCATTAAGGCTCGCGGGAATTTTAGAGAAAACCTTCTCGAGCAGCAGGATGACATAGCCGGCGAGGAAGCCGCCGACGATGCCGCCCAGGAAGCCGAAGCCCACGCCGGCGCCACCGGCGTCGATCATGCCGGTCTCGGCGTTAACAGGCAGGCCCTGGATGGCAATCATACCGGCAACGAAACCGGGGACGAGCGCCGGGCGCTTGCCGATGGATTCGGCGATGTAGGCGGAAAGCACCGGAACCATAAGGTTCATGGCGATGCCGCCGATGATCTTGAGCATCGCAGCAAAGCTGTTGTAGTCGGCAGCCGTCGAATCAAAGGACGTGATGCCCCACAGGAACGAAATGGCGGTCAGAACACCACCGGCAACGACGAAGACCAGCATGTGGCTGACGCCGTTCATGAGGTGCTTGTAGATGACGTGGCCGATGGACTCCTTCTCCTCGACCTCGTCCTCGACATCGGCGGCAGCGGCAACCGTGTCGTCGCCCTTGGCGGCGAGCGCGCGGTCGATCAGCTTACCAGCAGCCTCGACAGACAGGGCCTTGGAAACACCAACGGAAACCATGGGCTTACCGGCGAAACGCTCAGCCTGGACATCCTTATCGGCTGCGACGACGACGGCCTTGGCACCGGCGATCTCGCTCTTGGTGAGCTCGTTCTCGACACCGACCTGGCCATGAGTCTCGACCTTAATGGTCAGACCGCGCTCGGCAGCTGCCTTCTCCAGCGCCTCCTTCGCCATGAAGGTGTGCGCAATGCCGGTCGGGCAACCGGTCGCGGCTATGATGTCAAACTTAGCCATGTGTCCCTCCTTCTTGAGTACAGCGCCCGCGGGCGCTCCCCTACACGCGCTTCGATGCGCGTTTTTCCACAACTGAAAGATACCAACCTACCGTCCGCGTGAGAAGAGACAAGGCGCAATTCTCCGGTGAAAGGTTCTTTCATAACCGTAAACGGCAAGTGAAAGTTTACCATCAACACTTGAAACGGCAAGGTGTATCTTGTAATTGAAAATGCCCGTATACTATGGCATTGCAAATCAAGTTAGATTTTCATGCCAACCAGGAGCCATCCATGACCGATAGTAGCAAAAGCGCACTTTCCCTCATTAGTACCCACCAGGGATACAGCGAGTCCGAGCAGCGCATTGTCGACTATATATTGGAGCACCAGTCCGAGGCGCCACGCCTCACGGCGGCTCAGCTCTCGCGCGCTGCCGCCACGTCCGAGGCGACCGTTTCGCGTTTCTGCCGCAAGCTGGGCTTTGGCAGCTTCCGCAGCTTTCAGTTTTCGTTGGCGCGCGACTTAGAGAGTCAGCGCAACGAGGGCCTGACCGACGAGGTCTCGCTCGACAACATGGAGCAGAGCCTTAAAAATATCCTCGCCGCCAAGGTAAGTGAGCTCAACGCGACCATCGACGGCATTGACCACGAAACCCTGGCGGCCGTCGTATATGCACTTAAGAATGCCGGCGTCATTGAGTTTGCGGCCGTGGGCAATACGAACGCAGTCGCGCTCGATGCGACGTTTAAGTTTTCGCAGCTGGGCCTGCGCTGCATGGCGAGCACCATCAGTGAGACGTCGATCGGCTTTGCCCTGACTTTAAAGCCCGGTGACGTCATCGTGCTGATCTCGAACTCCGGTAAGTCGCGCCGCCTCAACCGCATGGCAAAAGCCGCACGCGACTGCGGTGCCACCGTAGTCGTCATCAGCAGCGATAGCAAGTCTCCGCTTGCTCGCCTGGCCGACTACACCTTTAATACCGTCAATCACGAGGCGCTGCTGACAACGGGCGACTTCGCGTTCTCCAAGATGAGCGCCACGATGATCATAGAGGTCATCTACAACTTCCTGCTGCCCGAAATCGAGGACGCCCGAGAGCACATCAGCTACTACGAGGAGCTCATCCAGCCCGATAAGGTCGTGGAGTAGGCGACTTAGGGAGCCGATAGACGCCACTCGCCACGAAACCGGCCCATCTACTACGTTTTAACCGTATGGCGCAACCACATACCGAAAATAGAGAAAACCGCAGGCGTTCTACCTGCGGTTTTCTTTTTGCAATTCTTGGCGTGGTAGCCGATAGCCTGTTAAACGTAGTAGATGGGGCGGTTTCGTGGCGGCCGGGTCGGACATGCATGTGGCGGCTCGGCCTAAGCACGCGCCTCTGCAAGCATCTGCCTAGCATGCGCAAGACTTGCCTCCGATTGATCGCCGCTGAGCATACGGGCAATCTCGGCAGTGCGAGCCTCGCCAACCACTTCGTCCAAATGCGTCTGGGGAACGTCGCCGGGCTCTTTACTGACCACGTAATGCTTGTCAGCCATGACCGCTACCTGTGCCAGGTGCGTTACGACGATGACCTGATGCGTGGCGGCAAGATCGGCCAGCACACCAGCAAGAGCGCGGGCCGTGGAGCCGCCGACACCAGCATCGACCTCGTCAAACACCAGCGTATCGACACCGTCCGCGTTACCGAGGACAACCTTACTTGCCAACATGACGCGGCTGAGCTCGCCGCCCGACGCAATGCGGCGCAGGGGACGTGGAGTCAAACCGGCGCCGCTGCGGTATAGCAGCTCGTAGCTCGAAGGACCAACGGGCGTCCACTCAGCACGGGGAAGATCACGCGACTCCCAGACGAGCTCGGCGCCGCCCATCTCCAGGCGAGCCATCTGGCGGCAAACCTCGTGGCAGAAGCGCGGGGCCGCCACATTGCGAGCGCGCTTAAGTGCCTTGGCAGCGGCAAACAACTCGTGCTCGGCGCTCCCGAGTGCCTCACGCGCCTTTCTGATCTGTTCATCGCCATCATCGACCAGGGACAGCAGCTCTTGCGAGCGATCGCGCATGGCAAAAACATCGTCCATGGTAGGACCCCACTGACGCAGCAGGCCCTTGAGGTCGGAATACCGCTCACGCATGCGAGCGAGCTCGCGCGGATCGAAGGCGACGCCATCGCGATAGGCACGAAGTTCGTTCGCGCAATCCTCAAGGGAGATACAGGCATCCGAAAGCAAATCGGCAATGTCGCCAAGTTTGCGATCGACGGAAGCCATACGGGAAAGTTCTGCCACGGCGCTGTTCACGGCATCGAGCGCTCCCCCTTCAGAGGCAAGCGATGCATGGGCATCATTAGCTGTGGCAACCAGCACCTCGGCATGTTCGGAGCGCGGCAGCAGTTCCTCGAGTTCCTCATACTCGCCCGGTTTGGGGTCGACCTCGCCGATGCGCTCGAGCGCAAAGCGCGCTTCCTCGACGCGGCTCCCCTGCGCACGCGAGGTCTCTTCGACACGTCGAACCTCCTTAGCGGCAGCGCGCGAAGCCTTAAAGCAGGCGCGGTAGTGCTCGAGCGCCTCGAGTGCAGGGCGCCCTGCCCAGGCATCGACCATCGCAACATGATGCGCCGGATCGAGCAAGCGCTGGTGCTCGTGTTGGCCGCACAGATCCATCATCACGCCAACGCGCTCCGAAAGCTCGCGCACACTGGCGATGCGTCCGTCAATCTTCACGCGGCTGCGGCCCTCGGCAGAAAGACTGCGCTGCACGATGAAGCCCTCCGTGTCGTGCGGGCCGTCAAACAGGCGCGCCTCGACGCTCGCCAGCGCCTCGCCCTCGCGCACCATAGACGAATCCGCGCGCTCACCCAAAATAAGCTTGAGGGCCGAGAGCAGCGCGGTCTTGCCGGCACCGGTCTCGCCGGTCAGGACAGTCAGGCCGGCACTCGGCAGCAGCGTCGCCTCGCGAATGAGCGCAATGTTAGAAACCTGCAGCTCATCGATCATGACGGACTCCGTAGAATACGCGGCTCACCGAGTTATAGAAGCTCTCGGGGCCGTAATCCAGCAGCAGCACATCACCGGGCCCGCGACGCACCGCCACGCTCTCAACGGTGCCATCGCAAGTAATAAATTGTCCATCGATAGCGATCGCCGGAACGCTCGGACGGTCATCAGACATAAAGATTTCGACGACATCACTCGGCGAAGTCAAGAAGGCACGGGCCTGAATGGTGTGCGGCGCAATAGGTACGCAGACCATACCCGTATAGTCGGGGCTCACGATGGGGCCACCGGCACTGAGCGCGTACCCCGTAGAACCAGTCGCCGTGGACACGACCACGCCGTCGCCACGCAGTCGGTCGATATGGTGGCCCGACACCGTGATGTCGAACTCGACCATATCGGACAGCGGACCGCGGGTAAGCGCCATGTCGTTGAGGGCGAAGGTGCGCACGACATCCTTCGTACCGTCTTCGCGCACGGATACGATATCCGCGGCGATGGTGGCGCGACGGCTCACGTGCAGCTCACCGGACAGGGCGTCGCTCACGACCTGCAGAATGTCGCGCTCCTCGGGGCTCGCAGCAGTTAAAAAGCCCAGGTGACCATAGGAAAGACCGAGGATAGGAATCTCGCGATGGTTGAGGATGCGGGCAGCGCGCAGCAACGTACCGTCGCCGCCGAGCGTAATGACCAGATCGGAGCCGTCAATATCAGGCGTGCTCTGAATCTTCGATCGCTGGTCGGCAGCCCATGCGACCTCATAGCCCTGGCGCGTCAGCCAAAGCTCAAGCATCAGGCCGCTCTCGACCGCCTCTTGTTTGTAGTAATTGGGAACCAGAAAGACCTTCATAGCGTTGCAGATTTCTCGCTCAAAACCGATACCTGGGATTGCAGCTCATCGTCGGTGCGTTCGCCGGGGACAAACCTCGTGCCGTACAGGAAAAACTCAACGTTGCCCTTGGCACCATGAATGGGCGACACGCACACATCGACCGGGAACAGCCCCTTGGCAGCAAAGAGTTCAACTGCCGCAACAAGTGTATCGCGGCGCACGGCGGGATCGGTCACAATACCGCCCTCGCCCACCAGCGCCGCCGGAGCCTCAAACTGCGGCTTTACGAGCGTGCAGAATGCACCCGTAGGCGCCAGGCACGCCAGCACCGCATCGATAATGTTCGCGATGCTGGTAAACGAGACATCGCACACAGCCAGGTCGAGAGCGCCGGCATAGCCAAGCTCAGGCAGCTGCGTCACGTTTGTGCGCTCATGCAGCATTACGCGATCGTCCTGACGCAACGACCAATCGAATTGGGCGCGACCCACGTCCACCGAGACAACGGCCGCAGCTCCGCGCTTGAGCAGACAATCGGTAAAGCCGCCGGTAGAGCAGCCCACATCCAGACAGGCAAGGCCCGTCGGATTGATGCCAAACGCATCAAGCGCGCCTTCGAGCTTAAGACCGCCGCGGCCAACATAGGGAATGCGCCCCTTCACGTGCAGCGGCAGCCCCGGGATCACCTTAAGGCCCGGCGAAGTCAAGCGCTCGCCGCCACTCGAGACCAAGCCGGCCATAAGAGTGCGAAGGGCATCCGCGCGATCGGCGCAGATGCCCTGTGAAATCAGTTCGTCATCAAGACGCACACGTTTCATGAATGCCATCAACCATTCGTATCCGGAGATGCGGCCTAGCTATCCTGGGATTCGTTTGCCGCATCCTCATCGTATTCCTGCTCGAGCTTGTCGGCCTCACGCGGCGTCAGCTCAAACTTGTCGACCATATCGACCGCGCGGGAGCCCAGCTCAATCGCCTCGTCAAACAAATCGAGCGAACGCTCCAAGGAGGTATCCTTGGAACGAACGGTAGCGATGATCTGGTCCAAGCGGTCCGAGATCTCGTCGAAGTTGCGGACGGAACCCTCTGGCATAGCTACTCCTCGACGGAGTCGACAACAGCCTCGGCGGCGTCCGCATCCTCGGCCAGCACGCCAGCCTCAGCCTGGGCAACCGCAACCTTGGCGGCAGCCTCGGCAGCCTGTGCCTCCTCGCGAGCGCGATCTTCGGCCAGCAGCTCTTGGTACAGGTCCTCGCCTGGCAGCTCCTCGCTGCGAGCGATCTTGCCCAGCACGCCGTTGACGAACGAAGCGGACTGGTCGGTGCCATAGGCCTTGGCAAGCTCGACGGCCTCGTTGATTACGATGGCGTCCGAGACCTCCTCGTCGGTGAGGAAGCGCATCTCATAGACGGCGATACGCAGCAAGTTGCGGTCGGCGCCGGGCATGCGCATAAGATCCCAGTTCTTGGCGACGGCGCGCAGAGCGCAGTCGATACGATCGATATGCTCGTAGGCACCGCGGCAAAGCTCCAGCGCATAGGGGTCGAGGGGACCCTTCGAGATCAGGAAATCGCCCTCGAGGACGCGCTCGAGCGGGCTGTCCGTGGCCTCGGCCTGGAACAGCAGCTGCAGCGCCTGACTGCGGGCAAGCGTGCGCCCGCGATAAACCTTAAGGCTCAAAGGTTACTCCTTGGGGAAAACGAGGCCGTCAATGCAAACGTCAACACGCTCAACCTCAACGCCAACCTGAGCATCGATGGCAGCGACCACGGCGGCGCGAACGGCCTCGGCGAGTTTCTTGAACGGATAGCCAAAGAACACCACGACACGCACGGTGAGTGCGAGCTTGTCGCCGACGACCTCGGCCTCGACCGCCGGCTCGGAAGCAGGGGCCTTGGACGAGAGCATCATGGAGACAAGGTTGGTGGCAAGGTCCTTGACGCCAACGGAGGCGATGCCCTCGACATCCGACACGGCGCGCGAGACGATGGCGGTCAAAACATCGGGCGAAATGCCGATGCCGTCAATCTTGATTTCCTGGGGCATGAGTCCTCCTAGAAGAGTTGGTTGCTAGACGCGGGAGACGAACTTGCCGTCGCGGGTGTCAACCTTGATGACCTCGCCCTCGTTGAGGTACATGGGGACCTGGATGACAGCGCCGGTGTCAATCGTGGCCGGCTTGGTGGAACCCTGGACGGTGTCGCCCTTAAAGCCCGGGTCGGTCTGGACGATGGTGGTCTCGATAAACATCGGCGGGGTCACGCCCATGAGCTCATCGTCGGCGAAGAGCAGCTGGCAAATGTCGTTCTCGCGCAGCCACTTGGAGTTCTCGCCCACCATGTCCTCGGGAACGGGAACCTGCTCATAGGTCTCGTTGTCCATGAAGATGTAGTCGGCGCCATCGTTGTAGAGGTACTGGAACTCACGGGTGGTGAGCATGACGCTCTCGAACTTGGTGCCGGCGTTGCAGGTGTTCTCGACGACGCGGCCGCTCTTGATGTCGCGGGTCTTGTAGCGCACAAACGCGCCGCCCTTGCCCGGCTTGACATGCTGGAACTCGACGATGGTGTAGACCTTGTCCTTGATGCGGAGACCGAGGCCGTTCTTGAAGTCGGCGGTAGAAATGGTAGGCATAGCGACCTTTCTTGTTATGGGCAGAACGCACAAGCGTCCAAATTACATACGATAGAAATTATACACTTGCAGACCGCGCCTGCGGCGAGCGCATAAAAAGACAACGCGGGGCGCCCGAATTGCTCCGGACGCCCCGCCCAAAAATCTATCGAAATGGGCTAGCAGTCGATGACGTGCAGGTCGTGCGGGGTCTTGGTGAAGGGCTCGTAGCCGTTCTCGGTGACCACGCCGTAGTCCTCAAGGCGCACGCCGCCCACGCCGGGCAGGTAGACGCCGGGCTCCATGGTGACAACCGAGCCGATCTCGATGGTGTTCTTGCTGCGGTTGAAGTTGGGCAGCTCGTGAATGTCGATACCAACGCCGTGGCCCAAGCCATGGTTATAGTAATCGCCATAGCCGGCATCGTCGATGATCTTCTTGGAGAGCTTGAAGATGTCGTTACCCTCGACGCCCGGATGGATGGCGGCGACGCACTCCTCGTGCGTGCGGCGCACGAGTGCATACAGGTCGAATTGCTCCTGCGTGGGCTCGCCCATCACAACAGTGCGTGTCATGTCGGAGCGGTAATCGCAGTAGCCCGCGCCGTAGTCCATGAGGACAAAGTCGCCCTTCTCGATCACGCGGTCGCTCGGCACGGCATGCGGGTTGGCGGTGTTGGGACCGCTCGCCACGATGGAGCCGAAAGCAAGGCTGTCAGCGCCGTTGGCGAACATAAAGTTCTCGAGCTCGTTGCGAACCTGCTTCTCGGTCATACCAGGCTTAATAAAGCCGAGCATGTGCTGGAAGGCGGCGTCGGTGATCGACTGTGCATGGCGCATGAGCTCGATCTCCTCGGCATCCTTGATGGCGCGCATCTTGCGGATGTCGTCGTGCATCAACGGCAGCATACAGGCGACAGAGCGGTCCTCCAGGCCGCGCTGAATGCCCTGGTAGAAGTTGATCTGCATATCGTCCTCGACAGCGCAGACGCGGCACTTGTTGGCTGCAATCTTGCCAGCGACCCAGCCGGGGATGGTGCCCTCGTCCATGTCGAAGACCCAGGGGCTGCCGGCGGGCGTGTTCTCCTCAAAGCTGTTGAGGTAGCGCGAGTCGGTGTGGAACAGGCACTGGTCGGCCGTAATAAACGCAGCGTGCGGGAACTCGAAGGTGTAGTCGAAGACGCCCTTAACGCCCGTAAGCCAACGAAGGTTGGCCTCGTCGCGCACCACGATGGCGTCGTAGCCACGCTCGACCATAAGGGCACGGACACGCTCGATACGACCGGCAGGACCGGCAGCAAACTCAGACATGCAGATTCCTTTCTTGTTGTCTCTATATAGACGGGACGGGTCTCAACCGAACGACGGAATCGCATGCGATCCGCAACCGATTGGAAACCCGCCCCTCAACATGATACGAAAGAGGATGGAAGTCAATAAATCTTAGAGAAGTTCTTTACGAGAAGCCAAGTAGGCGTGAGCATGGCGCTTAAGAACCTCGTCCTCAACGTTCGTTAGGCGAATGGCGCCGAGTGCCGCGGGCAGCGGCAACATGCTGCGGTTCGAGCGTGCAAACTGCTGCTTGCGGAACTCCTCGATATATGCGGCAGACTCCAGATCGAAGGCAAGTTCCTCGATACCAAAGTCCTCCAAGCAGTCATCGACCTCAAAGACGTAATCGATATCGAAATCGCAGGCATCATGTGCAAGGCGTGCCTCAAAGCGAATGCCCTCGGACAACAGCTGGTAGGCAGGGGCCTGCGAAGCGGCATCGCCCAAGCAGGCGCGCAGGGTACGCTCCCCCGTCTTGCCAAAATCGAGCGCATGGCGAGCGCTCGGGTTCGTGGCCATCAGTACGTCCTTGCGGGCAGTCTGAGACCATTGAACGGCATTGACGAGCGCGACCTCCTCGCCCGCGAGAATCTCGGGGACGGTCTCAGTAAACTGATTCCAACGGGACTTACTGCTCGAAAGCATGGTGCCAACAAGTACCACATAGCCGAGCTTGAGGTCCTCGGGGTCCGCCTCGCGAACAAGGTCGAGGTCACACACGACCAAGCCCGGTTCGGGACGGAACGCGATAGCGGGAAGCGCATTCGACGACGAGGCAATGAGCGGCTTCATGGTCGTCGCGACCGTGAGCATGGCGTCGAAGGTCGTCGGCAGCAGCGCGCACTCGGTTCGGCCACACCACTGGTTGGCGCACCAGCTAACAACCGAGCAGGTTGCGGCATCGCCAACGGCGACAACCAGATCGTCGCAGGTAATGCCGTTGGCAGACAAGGCGCCAAAGATAGCATCGGCGTCGGCCAGCGTGGCACCAGCAGGCGAAACCTCGAGGACGAGCAGCGACACGGCAAAACCGGCGTCGACCAGCGCATGCTCGACGACCTCACCAAAACGCTCGGATGTGGCGTCGTTCCAAACCACCATCGCGCGCTTAGGCTTGCCCACAGCCGAGGCAAACATACGCGACAGCTCATCGAACGCGCCCAATCCGACACGGACATCGACGCTGCGGTTTTGGAAATTGATCAGTTGGCGGCGAATCATAGCAGTCCACGCTCCAAAAGCATCTCGGCACAAAGGTAGGAAACGTCCTCGAAGGACTTGTTGCGAATATCAAGGGTAATATCGGCGGCCTGGCGATACAGCGGACGGCGATGCTCAAACAAGCGCGCGGCATGCTCGGGCGAGCGGAAATCGGGGCGCGTGTCGGACCGACGAATCTGGCGAATCGAATCCTCAAAGTCGCCCTCGAGGTACACGCACGTACCCATTTCGTGCATCAGCTCAATATTCACCGGCGTCTCGACGATACCGCCACCGCACGAAACCAACAGACTGCGCTCGCTTTGGAGCGAACGGAGCGCCGAGGTCTCGAGCTCGCGAAAACGATCCTCACCCTCGGTCTCAAAAATCTCGGTTACCGACTTGCCGCAACGGCGGACGACTAGGCGGTCGGTATCGATAAAACGCCGCTTGAACATAGTGCCGACGTTGCGCGCGAGCGTCGATTTGCCCGCGCCCAAAAAGCCGATAAAGAAGATATGGTCGCAGCCGTGTTTGGTGTGCTGGGACATGACGAGACCTATTCCTCGCAGGGAAGGTCGCGCAGGGCCCGGCGCTCAAAGATACGGAAGATCTGCGTATACCACAGGTCCTGCGTGGCCTGCGGCTTTACCAGGATGGTATCGACGCCGGCGAAGTTGCCGCTCCACACGTCCGTGTAGAGCTGATCACCGATCAGCACCGCCTCGTCGGCCGTGGCGCCGAGGCGCTTAAGACCCGCCTTGAGGGCAAACGGCGCCGGCTTCATGGCATGGCTGATGGCCTCGAGTCCCAGCTCGCGTGCTGATGCCATGACCTGGTCGCGATGCCAGTTGTTGGACACCATGCACAGCTTAAAGCCTTTGGCGCGGGCGGTATCGAGCCAAGCGGAAACCGCAGCGGGAACCTGCTCGGTGTCGCGCGGCACCAGGGTGTTATCGCGATCGAGCAGAATGGCGCGTTTGCCGTCGGCCCAAAGGGTATCAAGGTCGATGCGATCGACCGAGGCAACGTAACGTTTGGGGCTAAAAATCCTCATGCTAATTCCAAGACTGTTGATGCTCTTCGTAGGTTTGCGAGAAGTACTCCTCGTCCTGCGTAATGTAGAAATACAGGTCATCGGAGTCGGTCGGCTCAAGCGTGGCCTTGAGTGCCTCGAGCGACGGAGAGCAGATGGGCGTGGGTGGCAGACCCTCATGCTTATAGGTGTTATACGGACTATCGCTCTGCAGGTCGTCGGCGGTAACCTCGCCACCGGTGACATACATCATGGTCGCATCGCTGTTGAGATAGCGCAGACCATCGAGCTTGCCGGCAAGACGGTTGTAGAAGACCGAGGCCACGTGCGCGCGCTGGTCGGCGTTGAGGCCCTCGCGCTCAACGATAGAGGCCAAGTTGACGATGTCGTAGTCGGACATCTCCACACCGTAGCGTTCCTTGATCTTGGCTTCGCAGCTCGCAAAGTCAAGCGACTTGTACTCGGTCTTAAACTGATCGAGCATAGCGCGAACCACGTCATCGGCCGTCGGCGAATCACCCAACGAATAAGTCTTGGGGAACAAGAAGCCCTCGAGCGAGTCGTTGGCGGCGCCCTTAAGGAAGCTATAGTCGTCCACGTAGTTGGAGGCCTTTGCCTGGTTGAGGAAGTCTTCCTTAGAGATGCTGTCGTAAGCCTGGGCCACACGGTCGGCGACTTGATCGACCGTTAGGCCCTCAGGGATAGTCAGCGCATTGGAGCCCGCGTTGGGGCCTTCCATGAGCTGCTGAACAACCTTGGTCGCATCCATGAGTGTGGTGAACGAATAAGTACCAGGCTTGAGCGACATATCGGCGTTGAGCTTTTTCACCGCCGCATAATAATCCTTGGGATTTTCGACGATATGGTTCTCGGAGAGAATCGAGGCGATAGTATCGCCCGAGGCACCGTCGGGAATCGTGATAGTAACTTGCTGGCCAGCAGCGACTTTCGCATCCTCACCGCCAAAGAAGCCCTTGACGGCTGGCACGACAAAGAAAACGATCGCGACAAGCGCAAGCACGGCGACGACGCCACCGATAATCATAGGCACCGGGGAGCTTTTCTTTTGTGTACCACGGCGGACGTGCGTGTTATAGCTCGAGCGCGTAGCCGGAGCAACGCCGTGGGAACCGAGAGCGTGATGCGAATGCGACTGGGGGGCCTGCACTCGCTGGGTAGATGCCTGCTGCTTAAAGCGGGTACCGCCTGCAGGCTGGGCCGAACGAGCAGAAGGCTGCTGAGCCGTCCGCTGAGCAGGCTGGGCCGAACGAGAGGAGGACTGCACCGGACGCGCGGCAGGCTGAGCTGCGCGCTGCGTCGGCTGCGCAGGGCGCTGACCAGGCTGAGTAGGGCGCGACGAGGGCTGACCCTGACGACTCTGCCGGCGCGGATCGGAAGCGCTAGGCATGCGAAACCTCCTCGTTTTTACGATCGAGCCATGTCTGCAAGAACAGGCTGGCGGCGATCATGTCAATCTTGCCCCTCATCTGCTTTTCGTTGAGTCCCTGCTCTCGCAGGATTCGCTTGGCCTCCTGCGAGGACAGACGCTCGTCCTCAAACTCCAGAGGAAGTTCGAGCTCGTCGGCAATCTTTTGGGCCACGGCGGCGACGCGCTCGGCCTGGGGGCCGGGCTCACCGGCCATGGTCAAGGGACGTCCGCTTACAAGGATATCGGGCTCATAGTCCTCCACCAGGTAGCGAAACGTCTTTGCCATGCCAGTGACCTCGGCAGCCGGAAGCACCTTGACAGGCATCGCCATCTTGCCATCACGGCTCGAGACGGCGATGCCAATCCTGGTCTCCCCTATGTCCAGCGCAAGCGCGACCACAGCGACTACTTAGGTTCTTAGGCGCCGAGCGCGGTCTTGGCGGCCGCAAGGGCATCGGCGATACCGGCAGCGTTCTTGCCACCGGCCTGGGCCATGTTGGGACGGCCGCCACCGCGACCATCGACCAGGCCCGCGATCTGCTTGATCACGTTGCCGGCGTGGAAACCGGCCTTCACGGCGTCATCGGAGCCGGCGGCGAGCAGGGCCGGGGTGCCCTTCTCGGTCACGCTGGCAACAACGCAGGCGACAGGGCCGGCGACCTTCTGGTGCACGGTATCCCAAACGTTGCGCAGGTCAGCGGCCTCGAGACCCTGAAGCTCAGCAACAACGAGCTTGTAGCCATTCAGCTCGACAGCACCCTCGATGGCGCTGGAGATCGCATCGGAGGAGCCACCAGTGAGCGCCTTCTTGAGCTTGTTGGACGTCTCGCGCAGCTCGGCCTGCAGGTTCTCCACGCGGGCGGGAACCTCGTCGACGCGGCACTTGAGCGCAGCGGCGGCGGCGTCAACGAGCGCCAGGCGGTCGGCCATGTAGTCGAGGGCACCCTTAGAGGTCACGGCCTCGATACGGCGGACATTGGAGCCCGTGGAGGACTCGGAAATGATCTTGAACAGGCCAATCTCGGCGGTGTTGGCGGCATGAGTGCCACCACAGAGCTCGCGGGAGAACGGCTGGTCCTCGGCGCCCACGGAGACGACGCGGACAACATCGCCGTACTTCTCTCCAAACAGAGCGACAGCGCCGGCAGCCTTAGCCTCGTCGATGCCCATGACACGGGTCACAACCGGCTTGGAAGCGAAGATCTGCTGGTTGACCAGGTCCTCGACAGCCTTGAGCTGCTCGGAGGACAGGGCCTCGAAGTGCGTGAAGTCAAAGCGCAGGTGCTCGGGCGTCACCAGCGAACCGGCCTGGGAGACATGCTCGCCCAGGACCTGCTTAAGGGCGGCGTCGAGCAGGTGGGTGGCGGTGTGGTTGCGGCGCAGGAAACCACGGCGCTCGGCGTCGAGCGCGGCGGTCACGGTAGCACCGACGGTCAGCGTGCCCTCGGCAACGTGGGCGACGTGAGCATACAGGCCGTTGTGGTTCTTGGTATCGGAAACGGTCAGCGAAACGCCCTCGGCGGAAAGCTCGCCGGCGTCACCCTGCTGGCCGCCCATCTCGGCGTAGAACGGGGTGCGGTCGAGCACGACCTCGACGTTCTCGCCGGCGGCAGCGGACTCGACGGACTCGCCGTTGCGAACGATGGCGACAACCTTGGCACCCTCGATCGCATCGTTGTCATAGCCGTCGAATTCGGTCGCGGCGACCTTGTCGGAAAGCTCGACCCACACGTCGTTGAAGCTGCCCCAGGCATCGCCCTTGACGTTGGCACGAGCGCGGGCCTTCTGGTCCTCCATGCAGGCGGTGAAGCCGTCCATGTCGACGTCGTGGCCAGCAGCGCCGGCGATCTCGACAGTCAGGTCAATGGGGAAACCAAAGGTGTCGTGCAGCTTAAAGGCAACGTCGCCCGGAAGGACGGCGCCGTCGGCGAGCGCGGCCAGGGCCTCGTCCAGGTAAACACGGCCGTTGTCGAGCGTCGTGGAGAAGCGCTCCTCCTCGGAGGCGACGATACCCTTGACGAGCGCGACGTTCTTGAGCAACTCGGGATAGGCCTCGCCCATCTGAGCGTTAACCTCGTCGATGAACTTGGTCAGGAAGGCGCCCTCGATGCCCAGCAGGCGGCCGTGGAACACGGCGCGGCGGAGCAGGCGGCGCAGGACGTACTCGCGGCCCTCGTTACCGGGCAGGATGCCGTCCGAGATCATAAAGTCGACGGCACGGGAGTGGTCGGCGATGATGCGCAGGGAGCGGCTGGCGCCGGAGTAATCGTCGGCGTCGTAGGTCTTGCCGCTGATCTCCTCACCGAGCTTGATGAGGTGCTGCATCAGATCGCCGTCGTAGTTAGCGGTCTTGTGCTGCATGATGGCGGCCATGCGCTCAAGGCCCATGCCCGTATCGAGGTTACGGTGCGGCAGCTCCGGCATGGAGCCGTCCTCCTGGCGGTCGTACTGGGTAAAGACGAGGTTCCAGAACTCCAGGAAGCGGTCGCAGTCGCAGCCAGGCTTGCAGTCGGGGCTGCCGCAGCCGACCTCCTCGCCCATGTCAAAGTAAATCTCGGAGCACGGACCGCAGGGGCCAGCGGGGCCAGCGGCCCAGAAGTTGTCGTCCTCGCCCAGGCGGGAGATGTGGTCCTCAGCAACACCCAAAGAACGCCACACGTCGTGGGTCTCGTCGTCCTCGGTAAAGACGGTAAAGTATAGGCGGTCGAGCGGCAGCTTGAACTCCTTGGTGATGAGCTCAAAGGCCCAGGCGCAGGCCTGCTGCTTGGAGACGCCGCCAAAGGAGAAGTCGCCGAGCATCTCGAAGAAGGACAGGTGACGGCCATCCTCGCCGATGCAATCGATGTCGTTGGTGCGGACGCACTTCTGGCAGGAGATAGCGCCGATCTCCTTCATGGTCTTCTTGCCCTGGTAGTACTCCTTAAACTGGTTCATGCCAGCGTTGGCAAGCAACAGCGAAGGATCGTCGGGGACGAGGGACGAAGAAGGATAGAGCTTAAGACCGCGCTCCTCAAAGAAGTTGAGGAACTTGGAGCGAATCTCGGCCGTAGTCATTGACGGGTAGTCAGCACTCATAGAGGGAATCTCCTCGGTTTCACATCGAAACAGTTCAAACGTAACGATATTACCATCCCACCGCGCAAGTGCAAAAAAGAGGGCCGGCACAATGCCGGCCCTTCAGCGAAATTGCATGTTAGCGCGTATGAATATTAATCCGAATTACCCCGCTAGTTGTCATCATCGTCCATGGAGCCGTCGATGCCGGTTTTGGTGTCGTCCGTGTTGGAATCGTCATCCTTGGCAAAGGGGTTCTTGAAGAAGCCCGTGGAATCGGGTTGCAAACCCGAGAGCTTGATCCAGGGATTATCGAACTCGGGCTTAGGCATCGCCTGGGCCTCGGGCGCAGTCTCGTTACCGATGAGCTCGGACTCATAGATGAAGGTGTCGTCACCGAGCGCGTCGTAAGCGGCGACCGGGTTGCCATCGGCATCGCGGTACGGCGTGCCCTTAAACACGGCGCCGTCATAGGCCACAAGCTGACGGCCGGTCTCATTCTCGAAGTAGTACACGAAGATGCCCTTGAGGGCCGCACAAAGCGGGATGGCAATAATCATGCCGATGGGGCCCATGAGTGCCGAGCCAATAACGAGCGCCGTGAGGCTCATGATGGGATGCACCTGCACCGAGCTCTGCATGACCTTAGGAGAAATCACGTTGTCGGTGACGTTTTGCGCGACCATCGTCACGATGAGCGTCCATAACGCCAACATGGGGCTGAACATGAAACCGAGCACCGTGGCGATTGCTGCGCTCACCCAAGGACCGACGACCGGAACCAAATGCATGATGCCGGTAAAGATAGCCATGAGCGCCGCATACGGATGACCGATGATCATAAAACCGATAAAGGCGAGGAAACCACCGCAGATGGACGTCACGACCATACCGCGCATGTAGCCGCCGACAGAGCGAGAAAGGATGGCGACCATAAAGCGGTACGAGGTCTCCTTCTCCTGACCGATGATGGTGCAAATCTCGTGATGCATGCGAGGGTAGTCGCAGGCCATCCAGTAGGCAAGCACCAGACCAAGGAAGATCACGAACAACTGCGAAGCCGTATTGGTGATGAGCGGGAACACACCGCGGCCAAGCTCGGCAGCGATCTGAGACACATACTTCGATGCCACGGCAACCAGCGACGAAAGATTATCGTCCAAATACTCCTTGAGCGGCGTGTTGTTGAGCGTCTTGGCATGCGAGATCATCTCGTTGAGATCGCCACCCGCAACACGAAGCTGCTCGGGCAGGCGGCTCAGGACTTCCATGATCTGACCAAAGAGAATCGGCGACAAGATGCAAACGACACCGACGAGCACGGCAACAACAACAATTAGCGCAATAAGCGAACCGATGCAGCGATTCACGCCATGGTGCTCGAGCCAGTTGGTGATCGGGGCCATCACAAAAGCAATGATGGAGCCAACGGCAAGAAACTCAATAACCGGTGCCAGGATGCCCATAAGGTTAAAGATGACAGCAGCAATAACAATGCAGCCGACAACAGCCCAAATGCGCAGCGTCAGAACGCGGGTGTCGCGCAGCACGCGATCGGTTTGTTGGGGGTGCTCACTCATGAACGAATCATCACTCCGTCGGGGTCGATCTTGTCCTGAATCTTCTTAAGCGTGCGGCGCAGCAGACGCGAGACCTGCACCTGCGAGATGCCCAGCTTCTTGGCAATCTCGATCTGGGTCATGCCCTTCACAAAGCGCAGCTCGATCACCTCGCGCTCACGCGGCGAGAAATCGCGGATGGCTTCCTCGATCACCAGGCGGTCATCGGTAAAGTCGAGCTCGTTGTCATCGTCGGCGTAACGGTCGAGAATCGAGGGCGCATCGTCGGAATCGGACGCACCAGGAGCCTCGATGGGCACCGAGGTATAGGCCGAAGACGATTCCATAGCCTCGAGGACCTCATCGACAGTCACATCTAGATACTCAGCGATCTCCTCAACCTTGGGCGAACGCTGCAGCTCGTTGGTAAGTTTGTCAGTAGCCTGGTTGACCTTGGCCGAGAGCTCCTGCAGACGACGCGGTACGCGCACACTCCAGCCCTTGTCGCGAAAATGGCGTTTGATCTCGCCCAGGATAGTGGGTGTCGCAAACGTCGTGAACTCGAGTCCGCGCTCGGGATCAAAACGGTCGATAGCCTTGAGCAAGCCCAGATAGCCGACCTGCATGAGGTCGTCGAGCGGCTCGCCGCGATTCTTAAATTTGTTGGCAAGAAACCTTACCAGGTTCATATGGGACATGACGAGCTGCTCACGGGCGTCCGGATCACCGGTCTCCTTGTAACGACGAAACAGCTCGCGAGTTTTCTCCTTGTCCCAAGCGGTCTTTCCGCTCCGGGAACGTTCGGTCATATTAGATATCCGCCTTGAGGTCGAGGGAAAGCGTCAGGGGCGCCGTAGTCTTTTCGTAGGAGTCGCACACGCTCGCGAGGATGAGCTCGGCATACACCGCAGCCTGGTCGTCTTCATCGACCGTAGCCTGGTCGCCAAAGGTAATAGTCATGCCAACGTGGGTCTCATCGACATCGAATTTGATGGTGATGTCATCGCAGTCGACCGCGGTGCAACCAAAGATGAAAGCCTCCTCAGCAGCCATGCGGATGTCCTCGATGCGATCGACAGACATAGAGCACAGGGCACCAACGTTGGCTGCCGTCATGCGCACAAGGCGAGCGAGACGCGGGTCACCGGCAACGGTCAGCGTGATAGGGCAGGTTGCTTCGCTACTCATCGCAGGACTCCTCAGAGGTCTCGGCGGGCGTATAGGTGTAATACTGAGCCGGCTTGGATACAGACTTCTGACCATCATCGTCGCCCGCGGCGGCCTCGTCCTCGCCAATTAGGACGCGCTCGGTAGGCTGCTCGGCCTCCGCAGCGGCAGCGGCGAGCTTGCGATCGGCGTCGGCTGCAGGAGCCTTCACCTTATTGAAGAGCTTCTGCACAGCACCGGCGGCAGAGTCGGTCACGCTCGACACAGCATTGCTGGCCTCGGCCATGCTGCCCGTAACCTCGGAAATGTCGCGAACCACGGCTTCGACCTCTACGAGATTGGAGGCAAGGGCATCAACTGCCGTCTTGCTCGACTTAAGCAGCGGCTCCATCTGGGCAAGCGCCGGCGTAAGCTCATCGACAGCGCCATCGAGCTTTGCCACCACAGGCTGAGCCTCGGCGATGGTGTTGTTGAGGTCGTTCACGGTCTTATCGAGCGAGTCGACAACATTGCGGGTCTTGCGCAGGGTAAGCGCGAGCTCAGCGATGGCCCACACGCCGGCAACGGCGAGCAGCAGCAGGGCGATTTGAATGGGACTCATACAAGCCTCCCGGAAGAATCGAAATACAGACGCTTTTCATGGTACCCCAAAGGGGACCGAACATGCCAAGAGCAGCAACGTGGGACAAAATTATCAGCAGCTACCTCGGTGCATTCCCGCTGCGGTCGCGTTCGCTTTGCTCTACGCGCCACTCTTCCCAGCCGCGCCCGGCAGGCTGCCAAAATGCACCGCGTTCCAAGCCATCGGGCAAATAGCGCTGATCGACCCAGCCTTCGGGATAATCATGTGGATACTTATACACACCGTATTCATCGCTGCCCGGGCGATGGCGATCGCGCAGATAACTCGGCACCTCGCGAAGCCCACTAGAATGGATATCGGCCAGCGCTGCATCGATCGAAGCCTCACACGCGTTGGATTTTGGCGCCAAGCACACATAGAGTGCAGCCTGAGCCAGGTTAATGCGGCACTCGGGATAGCCAATGACCTCGGCAGACTTAAACGCGGCATGCGCCACCAAAAGCGCCTGCGGGTCGGCGTTGCCAACATCCTCAGAAGCGTGAATCATAATGCGGCGAGCGATAAACTTAGGATCCTCCCCAGCATCGATCATGCGCGCGAGCCAATAGATTGTGGCATCGGGGTCGCTACCGCGCATGGACTTGATGAACGCACTGATGATGTCGTAGTGCATGTCGCCGTTTTTGTCATACGTAAAGCCGCGACGCGGGTTGGCAATCTTTACGTCATCCACGGTGATGGGATAGCGCTCCCCCGCCGCGGGCGCTGGCGTTCCCTCGGTATCGGGACGCGTGACGGCAATCTCGCTCGCAAGCTCGAGCGTCGTGAGCGCCGAGCGAGCGTCACCCGCTGCCAGCGTGCAGATGGTCTTGACCGTATCCTCATCGGCCGAGAACTTACCGTTCAAGCCCTGCGGCGCCTCAAGCGCACGTTCAATAAGCGTGGCGATATCCTCATCCTTCAGATGCTCAAGCTCCACGACGCGACCACGTGAGAGCAGTGCCGAGTTGACCTCGAAGTACGGGTTCTCCGTCGTAGCGCCAATCATAATGACGGTACGGTTCTCAACTGCATGCAGCAGGGCATCCTGCTGCGACTTAGAGAAGCGGTGAATCTCATCGATGAATAGAATGGTGCGGCGGTCGTACGTATTCAGGCGCGTCTTGGCCTCATCAATCACACGACGCAGGTCCTTCACGGTACCCGTGACGGCGCTGACCTCGACAAACTCGCTCTTGGTATGGTTGGCGATAATGTGGGCCAGCGTCGTCTTGCCCGTACCGGCAGGCCCGTACAGAATCACGCTCGAAAGCACGTCGTGCTCGATCGCGGCACGCAGCCATGAACCCTTACCGACGGCCTTTTGCTGGCCCACGTACTCGTCGAGCGAATTGGGGCGCATGCGCACCGCAAGCGGCGCATTCTGAAAGGAACGCTCGCGCGTCGAAGCAGAAAAAAGGTCGTCCATAGCCATCCCGTGTATCAATCAAAAACGTTTTCCACTAACAGTATACCGAATTAATACGAACTACCGTTCGTTAATATAGGTACGGTGCGGAAACTCCAGACCAGGGAACAGCTTGCTCGTCAGCTCGCAGAAATAACCGTCCGTCATGCTCGCGATATAATCCACCACGGCTTGATCCTTGTCGTCCTGCCAGGCATAGGTGCGATCATAGTAGGAAAGCTGCTGCTCAATGCGCGAAATATGGTGCTTAAAGATGTAAGAGGACTCGTCGCCACTGTTTAGATCCCGCAGGCAACGGTCGTAGAGCTTTACGAACGCCTCGCGCAGCTCCGCCTCGGAATCGCCTTCGATACCGCCCTTGCTATAGATCTTCTCGTAGTTCTCGCGCTTGGCTCGGCGAATTTCCTCAAACAGGTCCTCGCTCATCTCGATGCGCGGCTTACCATAGCTGTGCTCAACGATATCGATAGAGGCATGCGTGAGGATCCAACTGTTGTAGGCACCGCCCCGGCCATCATCAAAAGCGTCGGGCGAAAGCAGGCCCGCCGCGATCGCATCCTGACGGTCACGACCGACGTAGGCAAGAATATCCGAGATGCGAACGACGCAGCCCTCGAGCGTCATGGGACGCAGATGCTCAATTGCGCTATAGCCCGTGGCAATGCAATCCTCAACCGTCTGGTCAAACTGGTCAAAGGAGCCCATGTCCGAGAGCTCAAACACACGCTGCTCGTACTCGCCGTTATGGCATAGCACGCCGTCGAGCGTCTGGAGCGACACGTTGCGGCCATACAACGCGTCGAGCACGCGGACCGACTGCACGTTATGGAAAAAATAACGCCCCGTACGCTCGTGATAGATATCGTTGAGGAAGCGCTCGCCGGAATGGCCGAAAGGCGTGTGTCCCAAGTCGTGGCCCAGGCCAATCGCCTCGATCAGATCGCAATTGAGCCCCAGGGCGCGACCGATATCGCGCGCAATGCGCGAGACAAGCTGCACGTGCAAACCGCGGCGTGACAGATCGTCATTGCTACGAAAGCTAAAGACCTGCGTTTTGCCCGCATACCGGGTGTAAGCCGGAAGATGAAGTATCTTTTCGGTATCGCGCATAAACGCCGGACGCATAAGCGTGCCTTTGTCGGTAGTGCGATCAATACGACGAATGACCTGATCATCGTTGCAACGATACGGGTTGACATAGCCCGAAGCACGATCGGCGGCAATGCGCTCGACAAGCTCGGGCGACAACGCTGAGGGAATACGGTCCATGCGCGCCTTAATGACGGCCGTTTCTTGATTAGATTCCATGGCATGCTCCTTAAGAAGGATGCGCAATCGGTTACAAAGTGCAGCCCACGACCTCGATTATGGCAAAAATCGGCACTAAAAACGGGAGCAATGGCAGGGAGCGCGATTTTGTGAAGAGGCAGGAAAGGGCCAGAGCCAGGAGTGCGACGGCAAATGCCACGATGCCACCCATAGGGTCGAGCGTGCAAAGCGCGAAGAGCGCCTTGGCATCCCCCATGCCGATGCCCGGGATTTGGCGAAGACGACGCCAGAGGGACTCAGTCAGCACGAGAGCAAGATACACAATGACGGCAAGACCCGCGTGGTCAAGCGCTGTGTTCAAACCGAGGTCGAGCCAGACGCCTGCAAGAGCCGCCACCGCACATGCGCCGGCAAGCCCATTGGGAAACCGTCGCTCTCGGGCATCAATTGCCACGCCGGCAAAGATGCAAATCCAAAACGGGATATAGACCATCGGACGCCTCCTCGAGCTGCATCGCAAAAGCAAAAACCACCACAAAGGTGCCTGTCCCCTTTGCGGTGGTTTTGGTGGTGGTTATTTGGCGCCTTGCATGACCTCGTCGAGGGTGACGTTTACGGCATGCTGGGTAGGAACCCAGTCGACCTTCAGGAACAGCGCGGCCACCGTGATGGGGATATAGCTGAACATAAAGATCGGGAAGGTAAACAGGTTAGTCACCAGACGCCACTTTTGCGCGCAGTGAATATGCTTGTACTCAAAGATAGTCGTGAGCAGCGCCAGGATAAAGAAGGTCTGGTACATCATGGCAAAGGTCATAATGAGCGACGCGGCACAGGCCTGCATCTCGACTTCGGTAGCCAAAAAGCCGTGCGAGAGTCCACCCACGATCAGGAACGTCGCATTGGCGAGCATCGAGATGAGCGACAGCAGCATACCCGGGGCGATCGTCATGAACATGTCGTAGGCGGCAAAGCGATGGTAGCGGAACGTCGATTTGACAAGATGCTTGCCATAGGTAAAAAAGACCTGGTAGAAGCCCTTGGTCCAGCGCATGCGCTGTTTCCAGGATGCCTTGAACGTCACGGGCTGTTCGTCAAAGAACTCCGCCGGCGCATAGCCAATGCGAATGCCGTGAATGGCGCAGAACGTGGTGAACTGAATATCCTCGGTCAGCGTGTGGAACTGCCAGCCGTGCATGCCCTCGATAACACTGGCGGAGATGAGGTAGCCCGAACCCGAGACAGCGCAAGAAGTCTTGCAGATATTGCGCGCGTTGTTGAGAAAGCGCGCCTCGCGCAAATACCAGGTAGCATTAGCTGCCGAGATCCACGAGCTGCCAAAGTTCTTGGAGTTGCGATAGCTCGTGACCACATGGAATCCCTGGTCAAAGGCATCGTTCATCTTGGACACGTAATCGCGGGATATGACGTTATCAGCATCGAAAATAAAGTAGCCCTCAAACGTGTCGGGATACTCGTTAAGGATGCGGTCAAAACCAAAGTCCATGACCCAGCTCTTACCCTTGCGGGCCAGGTCGTTGCGCTCATAAACGATGGCGCCCGCCTCGCGCGCGAGCTGCGCCGTGTTGTCGGTGCAGGCATCGGCGACCACGAAGACCTCGATAAGCTCGGACGGATAATCCTGGTCCTTGATGGAGCGAACGAGGTTGGCAATCACGGCCTCCTCATTATGCGCCGCGATAAAGAAAGCATAGCGATGGAGTTTTTTGGCCTTAGGAGGCGCGACCTCGCCACGAAGAGCGCCAATGACAAAGAAGACCACCTGGTACAGAAAGCAGACCGTGAGCAGCGTGACGACAATCTGGTTGAAGATCACAATGGGTGTGTTGGTTTGTAAAAAGGCGAGCATGCAGGCTCCCGAGAACGCGTTACGTAAACAACCGTATATCTTACCGCAGGCTAATCGAGTTCAAGAAACCACCTAATACTGGCTAGACTTCGAGAAGACCGAGCTGCGGAACGATTTCGTCGCCAGCGGCAGTACGACCGAGTGAGCGAGGAGCCAGGTCGTCGAGAACCGCGGCAAGATCCCACGGCAGCTCATCGCGGCACTCAATACGCTCCCCCGTCACGGGATGGTCGAATGCGACGCGCCAGGAATGAAGGAATTGCCTGGTCAGACCCTGATCGGCGCGTGCATCGCACTTGCCGTAGAGCGGATCGCCCACGCAGGCATGGTTGATATGGCGCATATGCACGCGAATCTGATGTGTGCGGCCCGTAAACAGGTGGCACTCGACGAGCGTATAGCCGTCATCAAAACGCGTGGAATCAAAGCGCTCAAGGACCTTAAAGGTCGTAATGGCCTGACGCGCGAAAGGATCGTCCGAAACCGCCATCTTGACGCGGTCGCGCGTGGAACGGGCAATACCGGTATTGATGGTGCCCTCGTCCATGGCGATGTGCCCGTGGACAAGCGTGATATAGCGACGATCGAGCGTGCGCGTGCGAATGAGATTTTGAAGCGCGCGCTGCGTGTCGTCGTCCTTTGCCGCAAGCATGAGACCCGAGGTATCGCGATCCAAACGATGCACGATCCCGGGGCGGTCCTCACCCTGTACGGTACCCAGATGGTCGATGCCGCAGTGGTAGACCAGAGCGTTCGCAAGGGTGCCGCTCTCGTGGCCATGGGCGGGATGGCACACCAGGCCCCGCTGCTTGGAGAGCACGATAAGGTAGTCGTCCTCGTAGCGGATATCGAGGGGAATAGCCTCGGGAATCACGTCGGTCGGGTCGTGCGGCTCGGGCAAGTCGACCGAGATGCGATCGCCGGCGCGTACGGCGTACTTTTTAGAGAGACAAGTCTCACCGTTGACGGCAACGGCGCCTCCCTCGATCAGATGCGCGCAGGCAGAGCGCGTGGGACAGCCATCGTTGGCGCCCAAATAGGCGTCAAGACGCTGGCCAGAGCAATCGTCGGCAACAAGAATATGGATGTCGGCCATTAACGCTCATTCCTTTCGCGAATCTTGCGGGCACGCTCCCCACGCTGTTTGGCTTTGCGTTTGGCGCGGGCTTCGTCACGGGCGTTGAGCTCAGCGGTCGCATCGACCTCGCGAGCAGCGGGACTCAAGAACATGTACCCGATGAGTGCGAGCACGACGCCCGCGGTAATGCCGATATCGGCCACGTTAAAGACAGGGAAGTCGATGAAAGTGGTGGCAATAAAATCGGTCACAAAGCCAAAAGCCAGACGGTCGATCGCGTTGCCGATGGCGCCACCCGCAACCATAGCCATGCCTACCACCTCAAGACGAGCGAGCTGAGGCGCACGGAGCAAGTACACGGCAATGGCGACAATGACCGCAAGCGCCAACACAGCGAACGCGACGCCATGACCCTCGCCCATGCTAAAGGCGGCTCCGATATTGCGGACAAATAGAAAGTCGATCACACCGGGGATAACAGTCACATGCAAAGCGTCGCCCACGGCACGAACCGCAAGCTTGGTCAGCTGGTCAACAAGCAGCACAACCAGCGCCACCCCACCAGCAACACCCAACCGCCAACGCAAAGGCGGCGTCATATCCCCAGTACGACCCAAATCAATCCCCTGCCCTCAGAACAATCGAATTCCGTTTAACGCAATTATCCATCTTATATTGCCACATGCAGAGCGCACGACATATCCACCAACACAAGCGAAATAACCAGCATAAAAAGAAAGCGGCATTCCGAAAAACAGAATGCCGCTTTTATTCAGCGGAGCAAATGGGCCGAAGGCGCCCAAATTCTACCTATAACTAAAATGCCGAGTTACCGTGCCTTAAAGGGCATTCGCACACCTCTCGCAGATATGTGCGTGGCCGTTGTACTCACCGACGGTGGTGCGGTAGTTCCAGCAACGGTCGCAGCACTCGCCCTCGGCAGCTTCAATGGCAACGGAGAGTTCCTCGCCCTGGGTCAGCTCAACATCGGAGACGATGTAGAACTCGGCCAGGTCGACGGCCTTATCACCGGTCAGCAGCGCGTACATCTCGGCGGGAACGACCGCCTTGACGCGGACCTGCTGGCTCTTGGTGAAGGTGCCGGCAGAACGGGCATCCTCAAGGGCCTTGGTCACGGCGCTACGGAGCTCGAGCGAAGCCTCGAGCACGCCCTCGAACTCATTGGCCTCGTCGACCGTGATGGGCGACTTGTACCAATCGAGCAGCGCGGCGTACTTCTGGTGATCGACGCAGCCAGCGGGCGCATATGCCATGGCCTCGTCAACCGTGTAGGACAGGATCGGCTGCAGGTCGCGCATGAGCATCGAGAAGAGCTCGGCCAGCACGGTCTGGGCGCTGCGGCGCTCGAGCGAGCCGGGCTTATCGCAGTACAGACGGTCCTTCAGGGCGTCGAGGTACACGTTGGAAAGCTCGGTAACCACGAAGTCATAAAGCGCACGGTAAGCGCGCGGGAACTCGTAGCAAGAGTAAGCGTCGTCGACCTCGGCCTGAACCTGAGTCAGGCGGGCAACCATGAGCTTGTCGAGCGGCAGCAGGTCGGCAAAGGCGACGCCGTCGGTCTCGGGCTCAAACTGACCCTCGAGCTCGGAGAGCAGGAAGCGCAGCGTGTTGCGGAAACGACGGTAGGCATCGGACGTACGAGCGAGAATCTCGTGGTCGATGGAGACGTCAGAGCTGGTGTCGACGGAGGCAACCCACAGACGGATGATATCAGCGCCCATCTCGTCGCAGACCTTATTGGGGTCGATAACATTGCCGAGCGACTTGGACATCTTGCGGCCCTGACCATCGAGTGTGAAGCCCTGCGAGACGACCGCCTTGTACGGAGCATGGCCGTTGGCACCCACCGAGGTGAGCAGCGAGCTCTGGAACCAACCGCGGTGCTGGTCGGAGCCCTCAAGATACACGTCCGCCGGGTACTCAAGCTCAGGGCGATACTCGCAGACGGCCTTCCAAGACACGCCGGAGTCCCACCACACGTCGAGGATGTCCTTATCGGCCTTGAGGTGATGACCGCCGCACTTGGGGCAGACGCAGGCCTCGCCCAGGTAGCTCTCGGGAGCGTCGGTGAACCAGGCGTCAGAGCCCTTCTCGTGGAAGAGCTTGATGACGGCGTCGAGCGTAGCGTCGTTCATGACCTTCTCGCCGCAGTCGGCGCAGGTGTAGCTGGGGATAGGCACACCCCAGTTGCGCTGACGGCTAATGCACCAGTCGGGACGCTGCTCGACCATGGCGCCGATGCGGTTGGCGGCGTGAGCCGGATACCACTTGACGTTCTCGCGAACCTCCTTGCCAGCCTGCTCACGCAAGCCGGTCTTGTCCATCGAGACAAACCACTGGTCAGTAGCACGGAAGAGCACCGGGTGTTTGCAGCGCCAGCAGTGCGGATAGCTGTGCGTGATCTTCTTCTCGAGGACCAGGGTGCCGCGCTCGCGCAGGAACTCGATGATGTGCGGGTTGGCCTCATCGGTATCCATGCCGCTGAAGGGACCACCGGTGCCAAACTCCTCGCCGGTGTAGAACTTGCCGTCATCATCGACCGGCATGCAGATGTCGGTAATGCCCTCCTTGAGGCAGGCAAAGTAGTCGTCGACGCCGTGGCCGGGCGAGTTGTGGACGATACCGGTACCGTCATCGACACCGACGTAATCGGCCAGCAGCGCCACGCCCTCAACACCGTCAAAGATCGGCTGCTTGTAGTGGATGTGGTGGAAGGTCTCGGCGGGAACCACATAGGGCTTACCGTCGACCATAACCGGGGTGTACTCCCAACCAAACTCCTCGCAGCACTTGGGAGCCAGGTCCTCGAGCATGACCTCGGCACGACCCTCGTGCTCAACGGCGACATAGGCGGCGCCGGGCTTGAGGGAAACTGCCTGGTCGGAGGGGATGGTCCACGGCGTGGTCGTCCAGATGATAAAGTCAACCGGGCCGTCGAAGTTCTCGAGGCCGGCGGGCTTGGAGGTCATCTCAAAGCGCACGAAGATGGACGGGCTCGTCTCGTCGGAGTACTCAATCTCGGCCTCAGCAAGTGCGGTGTGGCAGTGCTTGCACCAGTGAACCGGCTTGTGGCCGCGATAGATCATGCCCTTGTCGAACATGGCCTTGAAAACCTCGATGTCGGCGGCGTCATGCTGGTGATAGAGCGTCAGATAGGGGTTGTCCCAATCGCCGAGCACGCCCAGGCGACGGAAGCCGGCCTTCTGCAGCTCGATGTTCTCGACAGCGAACTTGTTGCAAAGCTCGCGGATCTGAGCCGTGGAGGTCTGGTTGAACTTCTCGGTGCCGAGCTTCTCCTCGACTTTATGCTCGATCGGCTGGCCATGGCAGTCCCAACCGGGGACATAGGGAACCTCATAGCCCTGCATCATCCAGTAGCGGTTGATCATGTCCTTGGAGATCTTGTTCATGGCGTGGCCGATGTGGATCGGGCCGTTGGCGTACGGAGGGCCGTCGTGCAGCACGAACTTCTTGTGACCCTCGTTCTTCTTCAGAACCTGCTCGTAGACCTTGTTGTCCTGCCAGTCCTTGAGTCGCTTGGGCTCGGACTTGGAAAGACCGGCACGCATGGGAAAACCGGTTTTGGGTAGATTCATCGTCTGCTTGTACTCGTTTGCCACGGTACCCCTTTCATGTCGTGGGCGCGCACGCCCGTTGGGCACCAAAAAAGCGCCCGTCCCTACAAGCTGGGACGAAGCGCCACAAAAACGGGCTGTATGCCCGCAAAAGCTCTTCGTTTAACCACCCAGCTTAGATGCCCTCGCCCGCGTATTCGCGCGCTCGCATCCGTTACTCGGCTGGCCTGTATCGACGACCATCTCGGCGATATCTACTAAGACGTGCCTGCGCGGCACGTCCGTTGGGACCGCAGCTCCGGGGTGATTTTCATCGGTCGCATGCACGGGTTCTCAGCGCTCCCCGCTCTCTGTGGCATGCGGACGGCCGACTACTCGTCCCCATCAACGCTTATGCGGAGTATGCTAGCACGTTCCGCGCCGGCGAAAAACCCTCAACACTGGTTTCATACGTAAGAAATTTCTCGTGGTCGTTAGCCTTCTCTAGGAGCAAAATACCTGAAAGCACTTTAACTAACGAAAGAAGGCTGCCATGCGCACAATCGGAATGAGCGACTACACCGTCGGCGAGGATTGCTTTACCGAGCTGCCCGCCGCACTGGCGGAGTACGGCGCGAAGAAAGTCGCCATCATTGGTGGCAAGCGAGCCCTAGCTGCGGCGCTGCCGGGCATCGAGGCGGCGCTTGAAGGTACCGACGTCGAGATTCTGGAGACGCGCGTCTACGGCACCAACAGTACGCGCGCCAATATCGCCAAGGTCGTGAACTCCCCCGCTTGCCAGCAGGCAGACGTGCTTATCGCCTGTGGCGGCGGCAAGGCACTCGACACCGTCAAGACAGCGGCAATCGAGCTCAAGAAGATTGTCTTTACGGTGCCGACGATTTGCTCTAACTGTTCCGCCGCGACCGCCATTGCCGTCGTCTACAACGACGATGGATCGCTCGAGGGCTATTCGTACCCCAACCGACCGGCGCACATCTTCATCAATCCCAAGATCATCGCCGAGGCTCCGGCGGAGTACTTCTGGGCCGGCGTGGGCGACGCCCTATCCAAGCAGCCCGAAGTCGAGTACGCCACGAGCGCCGGCGACCTGGAGCACACCGCCGGCCTTGGCCTGGCTCTTGCCCACACCTGTTCCGAGCCGCTGTTTACCTATGGTGTTCAGGGTCTTGAGGACGTTCGTCAGAATCTGTCGAGCGAGGCCGTCAAGCAGATCGCGCTCGACATCGTGGTCAACACGGGCTATGTCTCGAACCTGACCAACCAGAACGATTACTACTACAACTCGAGCGTGGCGCACGCGTTCTACAACGCCACCTGCAGCATTCCGCGTGAGGGCACCTACCTGCACGGCGAAGTCGTAAGCCTGGGCGTGCTGGTGTTGTTCGCCTACACGGGCGACACCGAGAACCTTAAGCGCTATGCTGACTTCAACAAGCAGATGGGGCTGCCCGTAACGCTTGAGCAGGTCGGGCTTTCCGAGACCGATATCCCTGCCCTGTGCGAGCACGCGCACGCCACCAACGAGTGGAAGCAAGGCAACCCGGAGCCCTTCACCGACGAAAAATTCGCCGCCGCCATCAAGACCGCCAACGCCTACGGCCACACGCTCTAGACCCAGGCCAAAACCACCACAAGGGAGCAGTGCCCTTGTGGTGGTTTTTTATTGCTCCAGCATGCTGGGGTCGAACTCGCTTGCCGGGATCACACGGTAGCCGTGGCGCAGGAGCAGGTCGACGAAAACACCGTTGCCCGCGGTGAGCGTACTGCTAAAGGTGCCGTCGTAGATGTGACCCGCACCGCACGAGGGGCTGCGGTCCTGAAGGATGCACGCGACTATCTCTTCCGGTCCGCCTGCCTGCTCGCACATATCGAGCGCACGTTGGGCACCCAGGCGAAATTCACGATCAACCGAGATGCCCTCGCAGGTACGAACCTCGCCGTTCACAATCTCGGACGGCTTGCGCGGCGTGAGCAGGCCGCCAAAGACCTCGGGGCACACGAGGAGGACCTCGGTCCCCGTGCGCTCGCAAGCCTCGACCAACGCGCGGTGGTAGTTATCGAGCCCGTTATACTTGCAGCTCTCGCCCATCAAGCAGGCGCTCACCACGATCTTCATTTCCATCCCTCTCAAGCAAAACGCCCCATTTGAGAAAGCTGCTCAAATGGGGCGTCGGCGTTTACTGGCTCGGCCGCGGCGTTACTGCTGCTTGGGCATCAGCGGGTTCTCGCGCGTGAGGAGATTCATGAACTCCTCGCCCGTGATCGTCTCCTTCTTGTACAGATAACGAGCCAGCTCGTGGAGCTTGAACTTGTTTTCCTTGAGGATCTGCAGGGCGCGGTCGTGCGCATCCTCAATCAACTTGGCGACAATTGCGTCCACACGCTCGGCCGTACCGGGGGCGCAGGTGAGCGACGTATCCTGGTTGAGGTACGCATTCTGGACGGTACCGAGCGCCATCATGCCAAACTCGTCGGACATACCAAAGCGCGTCACCATGTTTCGGGCGAGCTTGGTGGCCTGCTCGATATCGTTGGCGGCGCCAGTCGTCATCTCACCAAAGATGAGCTCCTCGGCCGCACGGCCACCGCAGTAGACGGCGAGCTTGTCCAGGACCTCCTGGCGTGTGGTCAGGAAGCGCTCATCCTCCTCGACCTGCATGGTGTAGCCCAGAGCACCGCTCGTGCGTGGCACGATGGTGATCTTCGTGACCGGCGCAGAGCCCTTCTGGCGAGCGGCAACAATGGCATGGCCGATCTCATGGTAGGAAACGACCTGCTTCTCGTGGTCGGAAAGCACCGTGGACTTACGCTGTTGGCCGGCAATGACGACCTCCACCGACTCCTCGAAGTCGTCCTGGGTTGCACGCTTGCGACCTTCGCGAACGGCGCGCAGGGCGCCCTCGTTGATGATATTGGCCAAATCGGCGCCCGAGGCACCAGGCGTGGCGCGGGCAATCGCGGTCAAATCGATCGGCGGCTGCGTCTTCACGCTCTTGGCATGCAACTCAAGAATGTTCTTACGGCCGGTCAGATCGGGCAACTCGACGGGGATGCGGCGGTCAAAACGACCGGGGCGTAGCAGGGCCGGATCGAGGCTGTCGGGACGGTTGGTGGCAGCGAGGACAACGATACCCTTGTGGTTATCGAAGCCATCCATCTCGGTCAGCAACTGATTGAGCGTCTGCTCGCGCTCGTCGTTGCCGCTAAAGCCGCCGCCATCGCGCTTCTTACCAATGGTATCGATCTCGTCGATAAAGACGATGCACGGGGCCTTTTCCTTGGCCTGCTTAAACAGGTCACGAACCTTAGCAGCGCCGCGACCAACAAACATCTCAACGAACTCAGAGCCCGAAATGCTAAAGAACGGAACACCGGCCTCGCCGGCAACAGCCTTGGCAAGCAGGGTCTTACCGGTACCCGGAGGGCCAACAAGGAGAGCACCGCGCGGCAGCTTGGCGCCAATCTCCTCGTAGCGCTGCGGCTTCTCCAGAAAATCGACGACCTCCTTGAGGGATTCCTTGGCCTCTTCCTGGCCAGCGACGTCCTTAAAGGTCACGCCCACGTCCTTGGAGGCGATCACGCGCGCGCCGGACTTACCCAGCCCGCCGCCGCCAAAACCGCCGCCGCCAAAGTTCATCGACGGGCCGTCATCGCCCATAGCCTTCTTCATGCGGCGGTTGAGCCACCAACCGATGAGGAAGAAAATCGCCATGGGAAGAATGAGTGTGAGCAGGTAGTAGGTCATCAAACCCGAGTTTTTATCGGGAACGACCGACTCCAGCGAAGCGCCAGACTCAAGCACGCGATCGGTAAAGCCCGCATCGTTCGGCACACCGGTCGTCTTATAGGCGATATTCTCGTCCTCGCCCTTCTTGGTGTAATAAATCGAGTAATCGTCCGTGTTGTACTCGACCTTGTCGACACTCTTCTTATCGAGTGCTTTGACAAACGTCGAGTAATCGGTCTTCGTAATCTGCTGCGTGTGACCGATGTTGGGGAACAGAACGGTCGAGAGCACGAGGTAGACGACGAAGGCGATGAGCACGTAGAGGATCATATTCCGTCTACGCTTGTTGTCATCCATCTCCATCTGCTTGAACTCCATCTACTGGGGTTGATACTGGTTTCAAGAATACCCAACCCGAGCGACGATAAACCGACGCCGGGCACGAAAGGACAGAGATGGCATCACTGTAAGTCGGCAAGGTTCAAATCTATACAGGCGACGGCAAGGGCAAGACGACGGCTGCTTCGTGACGCGCGAGGATGTCGAAGCGCTGATCGCGATAAAGCCCGCCACCACGGAGCTCGTGCTCACCGGCCGGGGCTTGCTGCCCCTCGCGAACCTCGCCGACCTTGTCACCGAAATGCGCCCCATCAAACACTACTTCGACGAAGGACTCCTAGCCCGCCAAGGCATCGAATACTAGCCATTGGGGACGTCCCGAATGGCTAGGCGGTGGCGCGGCCGAGCCAGTTTCCGCTGTGATGGTAGACGATGAACATGGTTGCGGTGATTACCCAGGTTACGGGGTAGACAAGCAGCAGGTGCTCAAGCGACGGATCGAACGGCATAATCGCAAACACCCAGATCACCCTGAGCACGACAGTGCCAAAGATGGTGAGCAGCATGGGCTGAAAGCTCACGCCGGCACCGCGAATGGAACCCGACGCGTTTTCGATAATCGAGAAGATCGCATAGAACGGCGCAATGAAATGGAGGATAGTCGTGGTGTACGCCGAAATCGAAGCATCGTCGACAAACAAACGCGACAGCGGGCCCGAAAACCCCAGCAGCACGGCAGACAGGCCACCAATGAGCATAAACGACAGCACGAGCGACGTATGGTAGCCCTTGCGCATGCGCTCGTAGTTGCGCGCGCCAAAGTTCTGCGCCGAGAACGTAGTGATCGATACGCCGAGCGCCTCGGTCACCATCCAGATAATGCCATCCAGGCGCCCAGATAGACCCCAAGCAGTCGTGACATCGGCGCCAAACGAATTAACCGACACCTGGATCAGCACGTTCGAGATCGAATAGGCAGCCGATTGAAAACCGAGTGGCAGACCACACGAGATCATACTCTTGCAAATACCGCGATCGATACCGAGCTTAGACAGCGAAAGACGCCATGCACCCGGAGCGCGCATCATGCGCAACACGATCATCGTTGCATTGGAGCAAATGGTCAGCGCCACTGCGATGCCGCAGCCCAGCGCCTCCATATGCAACACAGCGACAAAGATGATATCCAGCACCACGTTAACAAGGCAGCCAGAGGCAATGATCACGGCGGGCCCGCGCGTGTCGCCCACGGCACGCAGCAGTGCGGTTCCCATATTTAGCAGCAGTGCCGCAACCATCGCGGCAAAATAACAGCGAGCATAGGCCACGCCCTCGGCCAATAGTTCATGCGGCGTGTTCATAAGCACCAGCATGGGCTCAACGAACACTATGCCGAGAATGGAGAAGACGATACCGCCCACCAGCGCGAGCGTCATGGCCGTGTGAACCGAACGACTCAGTCGTTCATCATCGTGCTGGCCAAAATACTGACCGGTAATGACCGCGCAGCCGGCGCCGACGCCAACGCAAAAGCCAATGCAGAGCTCGGTGAGCACCATCGTGGCTTGAATGCCACCCAGCGCGAGCTTGCCGCCAAACTGGCCGACGATATACGTACCGATAAGCGTGTAGGCCTGCTGAAAAAACGAACTAAAAAAGATGGGAACGCACAGCGACAGCAATTGCTGCCAAATGACACCTTGCGTTACATCGATCGCCGTAGATTTCTTAGCCACACGCCCTCCCCACACGCATACGTCAAACAGCAAAACGGCAATTTAAGACCAAAGCCAATATCAGCTTAGCACCGACTGGCGTCGACCGAAACACCCCGAATCAGAGCCAGGTGCGAAATATCTGCCTAGTGATACAAACCCGGCTGGTAGTGATACTCATTGCTCACGTGCGGGCACAGCTGCCAAAAGGCGACGGCGCTCGCCGCGGCCACGTTAAGCGAATCGACCCCGTGCGCCATCGGAATGCGCACCGCGTGGTCACAGCCGGCAATGGTCTTGGCGCCCAAGCCGGCACCCTCGGTACCCATAAAGATTGCCAAGCGGTCAATCTCCTGCAGCACGGGATCGTCCAGCGATACGGAATCGTCCGTCAACGCCATAGCGGCACACGAAAAACCGGCATCGTGCAACGCGCTCAGACCATCATGCGGCCACACACGAGCCTCGCTGCCAATGCGCGTCCACGGCACCTGAAACACGGTGCCCATGCTCACGCGGGCCGAGCGACGGTACAGCGGGTCGCAGCACGTCGGGCTGACCAAAATACCGTCAACGTTCAATGCGGCAGCCGAGCGGAAAATAGCGCCAACATTGGTGTGATCGACAATACCCTCAAGCACGCACACACGCACCGGACGATCCCCCGCCGCCTCGACGACACCGCCCAAGAACTCATCAACCGGAATCTGACGCGGGCGACGGAACGCCGCGAGCGCACCACGCGTCACGTTAAAGCCCGTCAACTGCTCCATGAGCTCCATGGAGGCCACGAACACGGGAACCGGACCCGCTCCCTCGCGCACGACAAGCTGGTCAAACAGCGGCATCATCTGGTCGAGCCAGCGCTCGTCCAAAAGAAAGCTCACCGGCTCATATCCGGCGCGAACCGCACGCTCGATGACCTTGGCACTCTCAGCGATAAAAATGCCCTTCTGCGGCTCCAGCACGCAGCGAAGCTCACGCTCGGTCAGTCGCACATAGGCATCGAGCCGCTCGTCATCGAGCGAATCAATTCGCAGAACCTCAACGGCATCAGTCATAGCAGCCAGCCCGCACCCTTCTTTACAGCACATCTATACCAAACGAGGCGACGCTAAGCGCCGCCCCATGCATTCAATCAACCCGATGATACCGTTCACGCCAGACGATTTACGCCTCAACGCGATGATACGTCACGAACTCATAATCGACGCCCTCGTCACCCTCACCGGCGGCAATCGTCGCGACCTCGCTACGCTGCGCAATCTCCCACGCGGGATCGGCGTCCAAGTCGGGAAAGTACGTGTCCACGGGATGGACGCAGTGGTTATGAGTGACCTCGGCCTCCACGCAGTACGGCAAAAACTGCCGATAGACATCGCCGCCACCGATCACCCAGGCAACGGGCTCATCGGCAACCGCAGCGAGCGCTTCGTCAACGCTATGCACCACGTCGACGCCCTCGCGGGTAAAGCCTATATCGCGCGTAAGCACGATATTGCGGCGGTTCTTGAGCGGACGCCCGCCGGGAAAACTCAGCAGCGTCTTGCGTCCCATGATAACCGGGCAGCCCTTGGTGCAGGCCACAAAATGGCGCATATCGGCGCGATTGGACACCACCATATCGCCCTCGCAGCCAATACCCCAGTCGTCACACACGGCGACGATGGCAGAAAGCTTACACGTCATGCGCGTCACCTACACCGCAATGGGGATGTTCTTGACCTGAGGGCCGTGCTCATAGCCCTCGACAATCAGGTCATCGGTCGTAAACGCATAGAAGTCATGCACATCGGGGTTGAGCGTTACCTTGGGTGCCGCAAACTGCGGACGCTCGATAAGCTCGCGGACGATATCGACATGACGATCATAGATATGGGCGTCGGCGATCACGTGCAGCAGCTCACCGGGAATCATATCGACCGACTGCGCGACCATCATCAGCAAAATGGCGTACTGGCACACGTTCCAGTTGTTCGCGGCCAAAATGTCCTGGCTGCGCTGGTTGAGAATCATGTTGAGCGTCGGCTTGTCGTCCTGAGGACGCTGCGTCACGTTATAGGTCACGCTATAGGCGCATGGATAAAGGTGCATCTCGGACAGATCGCTAAACACGTACGTATTGGTCATAATGCGGCGACTATACGGCGTGTGCTTAAGGTCGTACAGTACACGGTCCATCTGGTCGAAGTCGCCCTCGGCGTAATGGCTCTTCTGACCAATCTGATAGCCGTAGGCTTTACCGATGGAACCGGTCTCATCGGCCCACTCATCCCAGATATGGCTGTTGAGGTCATGCACGTTATTGGACTTCTTTTGATAGATCCACAGAATCTCGTCCATGGCAGACTTAAGCGCCGTACGACGCAGGGTGAGCGCGGGGAACTCCTCGCGCAGATCATAGCGCGCCGTGACACCAAAGTTTTTAATGGTATAGGCAGGGGTGCCGTCCTCCCACACCGGGCGGACCTTTTGGCCCTCGGTGGTGGTGCCATGGTCCAAGATATCGCGGCACATGGTTACAAACTGTTGATCAGCTTTGCTCATTGACCCTCCTGTCAGTCGCCTATAAGCGAGATTTATTGTAGCCCAGGCGCGCGCGGCCCCACAGCCCAAACATAAGCCCTCATTTTCTGACATATGCCAGAAATTCCTTGCGCAAATCCGCACGTTCGCTATTCTATTGTTGACATATGTCAGATTTGGAGTGTGCATGGCAGGAAGACGCGAAAAACTGCGCCGCGTCGGGATCATCCCCGAATACCGCGGCTTTACCCCCGATGGCCTGGCCAGCGGTGATGCCATCGACATGACCGTCGACGAGCTTGAGGTGCTGCGCCTGTGCGACCTGGAGGGTCTCAACCAAGAGGCGGTCGCCCAGCAGATGGGCATCGCCCGCGCAACGGTGGCGGCCATTTGCAGCCGCGCGCATCGCAAGGTGGCCGATGCGCTGGTCAACGGACGGGCGCTCGTTATCGAGGGCGGCAATATCGCATACTCCCCCATCACCACGACAACGGCCGCATGGCCAGCAAAGGAGGTCGACACCATGAGGGTGGCAACGACGTACGACAACGGCAACATCTTTATGCACTTTGGCCGCAGCGAGCAGTTCAAGATCTACGACATCCAGGATGGCAAGGTGCTCAACGAGCAGGTCGTAGGCACCGGCGGCACCGGCCACGGCGCCTTGGCGGGCCTGCTTGCCAACGGTGGCGTTGACACGCTCATTTGCGGCGGTATCGGCGGCGGCGCTATCAACGCGCTTGCCCAAGCCGGCATCACGGTCTATGCGGGCGCCCAGGGCAGCTGCGATGCCTGCGTCGAGGCCCTCATTGCCGGCACGCTCGCACAGAACGGCGAGGCCACCTGCGACTGCCATGGACATGATCACGAGCACATCCACGAGCATGGCGAGTCCTGCGGCTGCCACGGTCACCACGACCATGACGGGCACGAAGGCTGCGGCTGCCACTAGCGGCAAGCACCTCGTCGAGAACGCGCTTCCACGCGTGCGACAACCAGCGAACAAACGGCGAAGGCCGCCTGGAATACCATCCAGGCGGCCTTCGCCATACACGACTCAACTAGTCGTTACTTCTTGTTGCGCATCTGCGCTTCCATCTGGCGCAGCAGGTCCATATCGGACTTGGGGCCGCCCGTTCCCAGGCCGCCCATGCCGCCCAGCCCCATGGCATCCAGACCGGGAATATTGGGCATGCGCATCTTTTTGCCCTTCTTACCCTTCTTGCCCTTCTTGCCGCCGGCCTGTGCCTGATTGGCCATCGTGCGCATGCGGCCCATCATCTTGTTCATCTCGCCCCACTGCTTCATAAGGCTATTGACCTCGGTGGGGGTCACGCCGGCGCCCTTGGCGATGCGGGCACGGCGCTGGCCGTTGATGATGGAGGGGCGAAGGCGCTCCTCCTTGGTCATCGACATGATGATGGCCTCGTTCTTATCGAAGATACCTTCGTCCAGGTTGCCACCCATCTGGTTAAGCGCACGCTGGCCACCGGGGAGCATGCCCAGAATGCCCTTCATGCCGCCCATCTTCTTGACGGCCTTCATCTGGTCGAGCATGTCGTTCATGGTAAAGCCCTCGCGCAGCATGCGCTCGGCAGCCTCGAGCTGCTCGGCGTCGGCTGCCTCCTGGGCCTTCTCGATGATGCCGACAACATCGCCCATGCCCAAGATGCGCTTGGCCATGCGGTCGGGATAGAACGGCTCCAGCGAATCGGGTTTCTCGCCCATGCTAACAAACTTGATGGGCTTGCCGGTCACCTGGCGCACGGAAAGCGCGCCGCCGCCACGGGCGTCGCCGTCGAGCTTGGAGATGATCACGCCGTCAAAGTCGGTGCGCTCGGCGAAGGTCGAGACGACGTTGACGATGTCCTGGCCGGTCATGGCATCGACGACCATCAGCACCTGATCGGGCTTGACGGCCTTCTTGATGTCCACGGCCTCCTGCATCATCTGCTCGTCGATCTGCAAACGACCGGCGGTATCGACGATGACCACGTCACGCAGGTGGTCAACGGCCTCCTGAATGGCGCCCTTGGCGATGTCAACCGGGTGCTCGCCATCGCCACGGAAGACCGGCACGCCAATCTCTCCGCCAAGCGTGGCCAGCTGGTCGGCAGCGGCGGGACGGTAGACGTCGCACGCGGCGAGCAGCGGTGAGCGGCCCTGCTTCTTGAGCAGGTAGGCCAGCTTTACGGCCGCCGTGGTCTTACCGGAGCCCTGCAGGCCCACGAGCATGATGACATTGGGAATGCGATTGCTAAAGACGAGCTTGCTCTCGGTTGAGCCAAGCATCTCGGTGAGCTCGTCGAGCACGATCTTGACGACGTTTTGCGCCGGCGACAGCGACTCCATGACCTCGGCGGTCATGCAGCGCTCCTTGGTCTTGGCGACGAACTCCTTGACGACCTTAAAGTTAACGTCGGCCTCGAGCAGCGCCATGCGAATATCGCGCATGGCCGAAGTAATATCGGCCTCGGTCAGCTTGCCCTTGCCGCGCAGGCGGTCAAATGTGTCGTTGAGGCGATCGCTCAGGGAATCAAACACTAGTCACTCCTTAATTGGACTCGCCCACCAGGGCGCGGCAGAAATCTTTGGCATTGAACTCCTGCAGGTCATCGACCTGCTCGCCCACGCCGACGCGCAGGATCGGGAGCTTGAGCTTCTCGGCCACGGCCATGGCGATGCCGCCCTTTGCCGTGCCGTCGAGCTTCGTCATGATAATACCGTCCAGGCCCAGCGCCTCGTTAAACTCGAGCGCCTGGTTCAGACCGTTCTGGCCGGTGGCGGCATCGATCACGAGCACGACTGAGACGGGCATGGGGCCGGCGGCCATATTGGCGGCGCGCTTACGCGTCACGTTAACCACCTTGGCAAGCTCGCGCATGAGCTCAGGGCTCGTGTGCAGACGGCCGGCGGTATCGATAAGCACCAGGTCGCTGCCGCGCTTGTCGGCCTCGTCGAGCACGTCGTAGCAAACACTTGCCGGGTCGGAGCCGCGGTCGCGCTTGATGACGGGGACGCCAGCGCGCTGGCCCCACACATCGAGCTGCTCGATAGCGGCAGCACGGAAGGTATCGGCCGAACCGATCACGACGTTCTTGCCGCGGGCGGCCATGGCGCTCGCGATCTTACCGACCGTCGTGGTCTTGCCGGCACCGTTAATGCCCACAAACAGCACGCAGCTCGGCGTATCGGAAAACGGATCGCGCTCGATGGGCACAAAGTGCTGCTCGAGCTGCTCGGCCAGGGCACGGCGAAGCTGCGGAGCGGTCTTGAGGTTCTTCTTGGCCGCGGCATCGCGCAGGTCATCGGAGACCTTGATAGCGACCTCGGCGCCCATGTCACCCATGACGAGGGTGTCCTCCAGGTCCTCCCAAAAATCCTCGTCGACCTCGCCGCCAAAGTAGAAGACCTCGTTGAGGGCCTCGCGGCTGCGCTCAAGTCCGCGCGAGAGAGCATCGAAGAATCCCATTATGCATTCACGACCTTTCCGGTTTCGCGATCGAGTTTTTGCGAGACGACGCGACTGACGCCGTCGGCTTGCATCGAGACGCCGTAGAGGACGTCAGCGTCCTCCATAGTACGGCGCTGATGCGAGATAACCAAGAGCTGCGTATCGGAACGCAACACGTCGAGTGCGCCGATGAGCTTGGACAGGTTGGCGTCATCGAGTGCCGCCTCGACCTCGTCCAGCACATAGAACGGCACCGTGCGCGTGCGGTACACAGCAAAGAGCAGGGCGAGCGCCGTCAGGCTCTTCTCGCCGCCCGACATGAGCATCATCTTGGTGATGCGCTTGCCGCGCGGCTGCGCCACGACCTCGATACCCGTCTCGGCAGGATGCTCGGGATCGGTCATCTCCAGATGAGCCTGACCGCCCGGGAAGAGCATGGCGAAGATCTCGCGGAAGTTCGCATCGACCTTCTCAAACGTCACCAGGAACGCCTTGCGCATCTTACGGTCGATAGCCACGGTGATCTTGGTGAGCGCCTTGCGCGCGCTCTCCAGATCGGCCAGCTGCTCCTCGATGTAATCGGCGCGGCGCTTGAGCTGCTCGTACTCCTCCATGGCAACTTGGTTAACGGGACCAAGGTTGTTGATCTGGCGCACAAGCTGGTTGAGTTCGCGCTCGGCGGCATCGCGGTCCGTGGGCGCCGGAAGCATGAGCGCTTCCTCGAGTACCGTGGTGCCATCGGCGGTAATGGCCTTAATGGCGGCCTCTACCTGCACCTCGAGCTTGCCACGCGCGACCTTGAACTCGTTTTGCGCGGCGGAGGCGGTATCGACTCGCTCCTTAGCGCGGGCAACCTCTGCCTTGGCATCCTCGATGGTCTTCTTGAGCGAAGCGGAGTCCGCCTCCTCCAGAGAGGCCTGGTCACGCAGGCGCGCTGCCCAATCCGACGCGCGTTCCAACAGGGCAGAATAGCGTTCGTGCATGGGGTCGACGCGCAGGCGCAGCAGCTCGAGCGAGCGCGAAGCCTGGCGTGTTCCGCGGATACGACGGTCGATGCCCTCAAGACGATGCTCAAGGTCGGGCACGCGGCCCTTCAGCGAACGCAGGCGTTCACTCGTCTGGGCCAGGCGCACCTTGGCATCGGCGAGCTTACCGGCGGCCTCGGAATCGTCACGGCGAACGCGATCGAGCTCATCGTTGGCCTCGGCAATCTGGAGACCCAGGTCGCTTGCCTGTGCACGCGCCTCGTCACGCGAACGGGTGAGCTCGTCAACGCGCGGGCGCGCGGCACGAACGGCCTCGGCAGCCTGCTCGCGGCGCTTGGAGATGCGCACGCGCTCGACCTCGGCATTGTTGGCGCTTTGCTCCAAGCGGCCGATCTCGGAGAGCAGCGAGCGGCGCTCGCCCTCAAGACGGGCGATCTCACCGGCGGCATCGCCCTCGGCGGCACGGGCCTCCTCGACGGCAACGTTGGCCTCGACGACCTGATCCGACACATGCTCAAACACGGCAGCCAGATCGGGCTCAAGCCCCTCCAGCTCGCGAATGCGACGCTTACGCTCCAGAGCACCCGACGCCTCGCCGGCATCGAGGCCCACACGCACCAGGCCGCCACAGCTTACGCGGGCGCCATCGGGAGTCACATAGGTCACACCGTCAACGACAGGCGCAGCCAGCGCGGCAGCCAAGTCATCGACCACGTAATAGCCGCCGAGCAGCGCCTCGACGACGGGTCCGTAGCCTGCACGCACGGACAGACGATCAACCAGGCGGGTACCGGCAGCGCCCTCAGCGGCGGTAGAGCCGCTCACGCCGCGCGTCACCAGCAGTGCTTCGCCCGAGGCCTTCTTTTGGTCCAGAGCCGCACGACCGGCACGCTCAAGCGTGGCGGCGTCATCAAACAGCAGCGCATCGATATCGCCGGCGAGCAATTGCTCAACCAGGCCCTCAAGCTCGCGCGGGGCCTCCAGCACGTCGCCCAGACGACCCAAGACATCGTCGCCCAGCGCACCCACCAGACGGCTCACGAGCGGCGAGCTGTCGGCCATGCGGGCATCGAGTTTCTTTTGGCTGGCAAGCTCCGAGCGCACCTCGGACAGCTTGTTGCGCGCCTCACTCTCACGATTACGCAAGTCCTTCAGGGCTGCACGGGCGACCTCGGTGGCCTCACGCGCATCGGCCTGGGCCTGGCGCGCTTCCTCAAGAGCACCCTCAAGCTCCTCTGCGCGGTTGCGACGGCTCTCGAGCGAGGCCGTGACCTCCTCGAGCTGCTCGTCAATCTGCTCCAGGCGCGAGGCATACATGTTGTCCTCGACCTCGGCATTGCTCAGCGAGTCCTTCACCTTGGCGAGCTCGAGCGCGGCGTTGTCGGCCACGCGCTGCACATCGCGTTGCTCACGCGTAAGCTGCGAAATCTGATTGTCGAGCGCCACGCGCCGCTCGTGGAGCTCTGCGGCGGCAGGACCAGCGGCGTCAACGTCCTCCTGGGCCTGCATGTGCGCGCCGGTCACTTCCTCAAGCTGCGCACGCGCGTCCTCGAGCTCCTCGACCACGCGACGACGCTGATGCTCGGAGCTCGAAATCTGCCCGCGCATGTCAGACAGGCGCGACACCATGTTGTGGCCCTTTTCCTCGAGCAGGCGCATGTCGGAGTTAATGCGGCCGACCACATCTTGCATATGGCGGCGCTGCTCGCCCAGATCGCCCACAAACAGGCCCTTTTCCTCGAGCATGACCTGGAGCTTCTCGAGCTCGCGCTCCTTTTCGCCCATGCGGTACTGCGCAAGCTCCAGCTCGGCGGCACCTTCCTTGGAGCGGCTCTCCAGGTCGTTCCACTGCGACTGCAGCGAACGCAGCTCGTCGACAGCCAGCATCTGCGTAAGCTCGTTCGCGCGCGAGGACAACTCTTTGTACTTGCGCGCACGATCGACCTGACGCTCCAGCGGTCGCAGCTGACGGGCGATTTCCTTATTGATGTCGCGGGCACGCGTCAGGTGCTCGTCCATCGACTTAATCTTTTTGAGCGCACGCTCCTTGCGGCGCTTGTGCTTGGAGATGCCGGCGGCCTCCTCGATGAGGGCGCGGCGCTCCTCGGGGCGGCTCTGCAAAATGGCGTCGAGCTTGCCCTGGCTGATGATGGAATGCGTATCCTTGCCCAGGCCCAAATCGTGCAAGATGTCCTGAATGTCCATCAGGCGGCACGGGCTCGAGTTGATGAGGTACTCGCTTTCGCCCGAGCGATACATACGACGGGTGATGGCGACCTCGTCAAAATCGACGGGCAGCATATGGTCCGAGTTATCGAGCACAAGCGTGACCTCGGCGACACCCACCGGCTTGCGCGATGACGAGCCCGAGAAGATGACATCCTCCATGGCCTGGCCGCGCAACTGCTTGGCGCTCTGCTCACCCAGGACCCACAGGATGGAGTCGGAGATGTTCGATTTTCCCGAGCCGTTGGGACCGACGATGACGGTCAGGCCCGGCTCAAACGTCATATGGGCGCGGTCGGCAAACGACTTGAACCCTTTGAGCGTGAGGGACTTGAGATACACGGTTCCTCGCTTACACGTGCTTCTTATTGAGAATCACGCCGTTGGTGGTGTAACCCATACGGTCGAGCGCCTCAAGCGCGGCGGCTCCCTCGGCTTCCTTCTTAGAGGAACCGGAGCCGCGACCCTGGCGAATACCATCGATCAAAACCACAGCGGTAAAGGTGGGCGCATGCGCCGGGCCCTCGGAGCCAACGAGCTTGTACGCCGGAGGTTCGTGACCGTCGGCTTGCACACACTCCTGCAAAAACGACTTGGGGTTCGCGGGGTGCTCGGCACGCTCGGTGGCCAGGTGCGGCTTAAGCGTACGGTGAATGAACTCCGCCGCCGTATCCCAGCCGGCATCCAGGTACAGCGCGCCCACGAGCGACTCATAGACGTTCTCGAGGGCCGAATGCAGGCCGCGCGCACCGGTACCGGTCTCGGAGGCACCAAAGATGATGATGTCGTCAATGCCCAGCTCGTGAGAAACCTCGGACAGCGTAGCGCCCGAGACAAGCGACACCTTCAGGCGCGTGAGCTTGCCCTCGTCAAACTCCGGATAGGACTCAAACAGGGAGCGTGCGACCACAGCGCCCAAAATGGAATCGCCCAAGAACTCAAGGCGCTCATAGCTGGCAGAAACCGGCTGGCCCTCGACTGCCGAGGGATGCGTAAGCGCCGCGCGCAGCAGCACCTTATTGTTGAACTCGTGGCCCAAGATTTCCTGGGCGCGCGTAAGTCGTTCGGATAAAGCCAAGACTTAGGCCTCCTTGGCAGCTTCGATAGCGTCGACGGCGTCGGCGACAGAGTTGAGCGAGAGCAGAGTCTCGTCATCGATCTCGAGGTTGAACTCGTCCTCGATAGCCGTAACCAGCTGCAGGCGCTCGAGCGAGTTGGCATCGAGGTCGTCAAAGGTGGTCTCCTCGCTAATTTCGGCAACATCGACGCCCAGAACGTCAGCAGCGACCTCGGCGATCTTGTCGAAGATTTCGGAGCGGTCCATAGCGCTTCCTCTCATAGTGCATGAATACCAAAAGAATGGTACCGCCCGGGCGGTACCAAGACACGGTTCTGATTCTACCCCACGACGTGCGCCGCGAAGCACATAACAGCGCCCTAACTCGCTCTTATAAAACGATACCGTCCATAGAGTTGGCGACATTCTCAACCAGCCCGGCGCGCACGGCTTCGGCCGCCGCGAGCGTACCGTTTTTGACAGCCTCGACTGAGGTGGCGCCATGGCCGATCAGGACCACGCCGCGCAGGCCCAGAAGAATCGCGCCGCCCTTGGCGTCGCCAGAGAGCTTGGCCTTAATCTCGCGCATCTGCTTTTTAATGAGCAGCGCGGCGATCTTGGTGCCGAGCGAGGCCATAAAGGCGCCCTTGAGCTCCTGCAGCAAAAACTTGGCAGCGCCCTCGGTAGCTTTGAGAGCGATATTACCCGACATGCCATCGGCAACGACGACATCGAAGTTACCTGAGGTGAGGTCGGTGCCCTCGCAGTTACCAACAAAGCCGGGAACGGCGGCCTTCATAGCAGGGAAACAGGCCTTGGTAAAGTTGGAGCCCTTCTCATCCTCGGTGCCGTTGGCAAGCAGGCCCACGCGAGGATGCTCGATGCCCAGGACGACGCGGGCATAGGCGCTACCCATCTGGGCAAAACGCACCATGTCATCGACCTCCACATCGGGGTTGGCACCCATGTCGCACAGCACCGTCAGACCGCCGGCGCGATTGGGCAGCGCATTGGTCAGACAGGGGCGCACCGGCTGCTTCTTGCCTTCGGCCTGATACCTAAACGGCGTCACATAGGCGGTGGCGGCGGCGGTCATGGCACCGGTGGAGCCGGCGGAGAAGAACGCATCCGCGTTGCCCTTCTTAATGGCGCGGCAAGAAAGCACGATCGACGACTTACGCTTGGTCATCACGGCGCGAATGGGATCGTCATCCATGGCGATAACGTCAGGCGCCTCAAGGGCCTCAACACGTGCATGGGAAGCTGCAAAGGGATTGACGATTTCGGCGGGACCAGCTGCCAAGACCTCGATATCGGGATCGGCGGCAAGCGCAGCCTCGATACCATCAAGAACAACCTGAGGTTTCTCGTCTCCGCCCACAACGTCTACACAAACGCGAACGTTACTCATAATACATGCTCCTTATACAAAAATGGCCGACTCATTGAGCCGGCCATTGTGGTTCCATTTGGAACGGCATCGCATCCAGAGTATACCGTTACTCGGTAACGATAACCTCGCGGTCCTTGTAGAAACCGCAGCTGGGGCACACGTGATGCGGGAGCTTGACAGCACCGCAACGGGGGCACGTGGACTGAGCCGCAGCCGAGATCTTCATGTTGGCGGAACGACGGGTGTGAGTGCGGATACGACCCTGCTTTTGTTTAGGTACGGGCATAGTGACCTTCCTTATGAACTATCCAGTGTGGCGATTACGCGCAAGTAGCGATACTACCACAGTTTTACTCATCAAGCTTGAGATTCTTCAATGCTGCAAATGGATTTTCCGTGGCAGCGGCCCATTCTGCCTCTGCCTGGGCGGCGCAATCGCATTGCTCGACGTTGAGATTGCAACCGCATGTGGGGCACAGACCACGGCAATCGGGCTTGCAGAGCACCACAAACGGCGTGTCCATAACGACCGCGTCATTGATAGGCTCACCCAGATCAACGATACGGTCCTCACCCAGGAGCTCGTAGCCGTCCTCGTAGGCCTCGGGATCCTCGGGCTCCTCAAAGAGGTAGAACTCCTCGATCTCGCCGGCGATATCAAACGAGGCGGGCTCCAGGCAACGGTCGCACTCGCCGGTGGCGTGCGCGCGAACCATGCCCGTGAGCAAGACACCGGTACCGGCATTGGTAAAGACAACGTCGTAGTCGATGCCGTCCTGTAGCTGGTACTCCTTCTCGCCCACCGTGTAGGTGGCGACATCGACCTTACCGGTCAGCGGATACGAATCTCCAGGAAACTCGAGCTGCTCGGAAAGATCGACGGTAACGCTCGGGAACTCAGCCATTACCACTGACCATTCTGCTGGGCGGCACCCTCGTTGAGCTGCTGACGGCAACGGGTAACGGTGCCGGTCAGGCTCTTGAGGTTCTCCTCCAGGTGCGTAAAGACCTGCTCTGCGTAGTCCTCGGCAGCATAACGCGTCTCGCGCTCGTACTGCTGGGCACGATCGCGGATGTCGTCGGCCTGCTGCTGCGCAAGGCGGACGATCTCCTGCTCACCGGCAATGGTGAGGGCCTGCTGCTGAGCGTCGGCGATGATGGAATCGGCCTGAGCGGCAGCGGAAGCCATAAGCTCCTCGCGTTCCTTAAGGATACGGCGGGACTTCTGCCACTCCTCGGGATAGCTCATGCGGATCTCGTCGAGGATGTTGAAGAACACGTCGGCGTCGATGACCTTGAACTGAGCGTTCTTGCCGAAAGGCGGCTTGGCTTCCTCGATCAGCCCTTCGAGCTCATCGACCAAGCTGACGATCCTATCGCCAGGAAAATTCTCGCCCGGCATCCGGTCTCCTTTCATAGGTAACATATCATCGTGCTAGTTTACCACATGCCACCAGGCAATAAGAAACGTCACGAAAAGCGATGTTTGAGCGCTTCGACCACGTTGGACGGGACAAACGTCGATACATCGCTACCGAGCGAGGCAATCTGGCGAACGACCGAGCTCGAGATATAGCCGTACTGCGGCGCACTCATGACAAAAATGGACTCCAGCTCGCTATCCAGGCGATAGTTAAGGTCGGCCTGCTGCAGCTCATACTCAAAGTCGGTCATGGCGCGCAGGCCCTTGACCACGGCACCCGCCCCCTGCTCACGTGCGAAGTCGACCAAGAGGCCGGTAAAGGGCAGGACCTCGACGCCGTCGATATCGCCGAGCGCCTCGCGGGCCAGCGCCACGCGCTCATCGAGCATAAACGTGGTGCCCACGCCGTTTTTACCCTGCGACTCGGCAACAGCGACGATCACGCTGGGAAAGATACGACGGGCGCGGCGGATCACATCGATATGGCCAAACGTGATGGGATCGAAGGTGCCCGGGACGATCACGCAGTTGATGGTGTCATTCATGGACGTCCTCCTGAAACGTCGTGGCATCGTTGTTCTCGGCATCTGCGCCGGCGCTATCGCCCTCACCATCGTCATCGCCGGCCCAACGAAGCAGGTCGACCGAGGTAATGCCGTAGCGCTTCTCACGTACAGTCTCAAAGTCTGCCGGATGCGCGCCCGCATCGGCGGCAGCATGCTCAAACAGGGCATAAGCGCCAGGTGCAAGCAGACCCTGCTGGGCCAGATTCTGCAGCAGTTCCTCGACCGGCTCGGCGCCAAAAGCATAGGGCGGGTCGAGCAGGACCAGATCAAAGGGCCCGCCCGGTACACGACCGCGCGAGGCACTCGCCAGCATGTCGCCCGTGACCACGCGCCAACGCGCACGGTCGCGGCAGAGCGACTCGATATTCTTGGTAATGAGCCGCGCGGCGTTGCGATCGATCTCAAACGTCGTGAGCGAGCGGGCCCCACGAGAGAGCATCTCTAACCCTAAGGCACCGGAGCCGCCAAAGGCGTCCAGCACACGAACCTCGTCCAAATCGAAGTCGAATGCCGACATGACCATAGATGCGCACGCCTCGCGCACGCGATCAGTCGTGGGGCGGGTGACATCGCGACCACGGGGCTCCTCGATCTTGCGACCGCGCCATTCGCCGCCGATGATTCTCATCCTCCGCTGACCTCCTTAAAGATATGTCGATAACGCATGGCGACCGCGTCGCGCAAAGGACGCGTCGCCACAGAGTCAAGGTTGCAAGCATACCGCAAGAGCTCAACCGCGTCCAAATGGGCCCATTCGATAAGGTCCTCATCGGCGTCCAGGTCCACAAAGCGCAAGGTCACACCGCCATGCTGGCGGTACCCCAGGATTTCGCCCTCGTGGCGCAGACGCAGGTCCATCTGGGCAAGCGTAAAGCCATCCGAGGTTTTTTCGAGCGATTGCAGACGATCTTGCGCCGCCGACGCGCCGCCGTTGCCCTTGGAGTGCGTCATAACCAGGCAGGTGCCCGACACGCTGCCGCGGCCCACGCGACCGCGCAGCTGGTGCAAGGCAGCCAAACCAAAGCGCTCACCGTTCTCGATAACCATGACGGTGGCATTGGGCACGTCGACGCCCACCTCGACCACCGTAGTCGAGACGAGCACGTCAATCTCGCCACGCTTAAAGGCATCAATAACCTGGTCCTTCTCCCCCGCTGGCATACGGCCGTGAAGGCGCTCGATGGCAAGGCCCGGCAACGCCAGACGCAGGCAATCGAGCTCGGTCGCCGTATCGTGCAGCGGCACGGGGACGGTTACGCGGCCCTCGTCGTCGCGGGCGATACCGGGCACGTCCTCCAGCTCATCGGCCGAGTCACTCGGCTCCACGAGCGGGCAAATCACGTAGGCCTGCTGACCCTTTTCATGCGCCTCGCGGATGGCGCCATACGCGAGGTCACGGCTCGACTCGGTGAGCACGCGTGTCGACACGCCAGCGCCGGGGACGGGCCGATGACGAATGATGCTCGTATCCAGATCACCGTAGACCGAAAGCGCCAGCGTACGCGGGATGGGCGTTGCCGTCATAACGAGCAGATCGGCACCGGGGCCCTTCGCGCGCAGGGCGTTGCGCTGGCCCACACCAAAGCGGTGCTGCTCGTCGATGACAACGAGCGACAGATGCTTGAACGTAACGTCATCCGAAAGCACCGCGTGGGTGCCAAAGAGCACGTCAAGCTCACCCGATTCCAGCTGTGCATGGATGCGCTCGCGCTCTGAGGCCGGCGTGGCACCCGTCAGAAGCGCCCAGGACATGCCGGCCTGCGAGAGCAGAGGGCCGGTCTTATCGGCATATTGGCGCGCCAGCACGCCCGTGGGCGCCATAACACAGGCCTGCGTGCCGCTATCGGCAGCCATAGCCAGCGCGCAGGCGGCAACGGCGGTCTTGCCGGTACCGACATCGCCCAGCAGCAGCCGGTTCATCACGCGCCCGCCATCGCACATATCATGCAGGATGTCTTGGAACGCGGCCTCCTGCTCGTCGCTCAGCGAAAACGGCAGGGCTTGCTTGAGCACGGCCAGGTGCTCGCCCGCGGTATGGGCATAGGGCACCACATCGACTAGGCCACCGTCGTTGCGCAGGCGCAGCGCCAGCTGCAGGTAGAGGCACTCCTCGTAGGCAAGACGCCGGCGTGCGATGTCGCGCTCAGCCATGCTCGAGGGAAAGTGGATCGATCGAAGCGCACGAGCATTGCTCATCAGGCGACGCTTAACGCGTAAGCGTGCCGGAATGGGATCAAAGGGATTGCCGACGACCTCGAGCGCACCGCTAACGATGCGGCGCATCCACGCCTGGCTCACGCCATCGCTCACATAATGGACCGGCAAAATGGTGCCCGCGGCACGCCCTTCCTCGAGCTTTTCAAAGTGCGGCGAGGCCATCTGCTTAAAACCGTAGGCAAACTCAACCTTGCCCATCACGGCCAGGCGGTCGCCCTGCTTAAGCTGCTGGGCAATCCAGGGCTGGCGGAAAAAGGCGACCTGCAGCACGCCCGTCTCGTCAACGAGTGAGACCTCGGTCACCTGCATGCGCGGACGCGGCTGCTTTTGGACGATGCGGTCGACCGTGGCGATGATGGTGCACACGGTACCGATGGGCGCCATCTCGATAGACCAAGAACGGGTAAAGTCGAGGTATCGATGAGGGATATGGAGAAGGAGGTCCCCCACCGTCCGAATTCCCAGACGGCGAAGGGCCTCCTCACGTTTACCCGAAACATATTTGAGTCGCGCGATATCCTCGTCGAGCGCATTGCTCTGGGCAAAGCGCTCCGAGACGCGCGGCACGGAGCACAGCTCGGACATGGGCAGTTGCCTACTCGATCGAGAAGATCACGGGATAGAGCGGCTGCTCGCCACGATGGGCGTCGACCTCCAAATCGGGCTGAGCCTCCTCAATGGCGTCGACAATCTCCTGGAAGGCCTCATCGGACAGCTCCTCGCCGGCCAGAATCGTCAGCGCGTCGCCCTCCTCTTCCTCCTGCATGCGGTTGATGCAATCGAGCGTGACCTGCTTCACGTCGGAGCCGACCACGTCGATGGAGCCGGCGATGATGCCCATGACGTCACCGGAGTGAATCGGCGAGCCGTCGGAGGCGCTGGAGTCGCGCACGGCACGGGTGACCTCGCCATCGCGGACCTCGCTGATGGCGTCGACCATAGCGGCGACGGCATCCTCGAGCTCGGAATCGGGCAGGACCGCGAACAGCGCGGAGAAGGCCTGCGGAACGGTCTTGGTGGGAACGACGGCGACCTTCTTGTCGGTGCAGGCGGAGGCAGCGGCCTCGGCAGCCATGCGGATGTTGCCGTTATTGGGCAGGATGATGACCGAGGTCGCGTTGACCTGGTCAACGGCGCCCAGCAGATCTGCAGTCGAGGGGTTCATGGTCTGACCACCCGACACGATCACGTCGACGCCGAGGGACTTGAGGATGTCGGCCTCGCCGGAACCGGCAGCAACGGCGACAAAACCCAGAGCCTTGGCGGGCTCGGCGGCCTTCTCCTGGTCCTCGTGGATCTTGGCGGTACGGTCATGGGCCTCCATCTCCATGTTGTGGATAAAGACCTCATAGATCTGACCAAGCTGCAGCATGTGCTCGAGCACCAGATTGGGGGTGTTGGAGTGCACGTGAATCTTGTAGTCGGGGTAGGCACCCACGAGCAGCTCGCAGTCACCCATGGAGCCCAGGAACTTAAGGCACTCGTCCTCGTCAAACGGGGCGTCGGCCTTAAAGAGGAACTCGTTGCAGTAGCGGAACTCCGAGCCCTCCCAGTCATCGTTGGCCTCGATCTCAACGCGACCGAGGGCCGCATCGCGGGCAGAGCCGGCAGAATCAAACGTGGCGGAGAAATCCTCGACAACAGTGCTGCGGCCAAGTGCTGCGGCAACGAAGTTCTCCAGGAAGATGGCAAAGCCAAAGGCGCCGGAGTCGACCACGCCGTTCTCCTTCAGAACGGGCAGCAGGTCGGGCGTGCGAGCGACGGACTGGTAGGCCTCGACGACGATGGCATCGAGCGCGTCCTCGGCCGAGAACTTCTTCTTCTCGCACTCGTCGGCCTTGGTCGAGACATCGCGCAGCACCGTGAGAATCGTGCCCTCGATGGGCTTACGGACGGCCTGGAAGGCGACCTTGACGGCGCGGCGGAACGCATAGGCGATGTTGGCGGACGTGATGGGCTCATCAGCAGAGACGAGACCCTCGGCCACGCCGCGCAGGATCTGAGAGGTGATGACGCCGGAGTTGCCGCGGGCACCCATCAGGGAGCCGTGGGTGATGGCGCCGGCGATGGCCTCCATATCGGCATCGGCGGGAAGGGCGGAAAGCTCCTTGGTCACCGAGGCGAGCGTGAGCGACATGTTGGTACCGGTGTCGCCGTCGGGTACGGGGAAGACATTGAGCTTGTTGATCTCCTCGGCCTTGTCGGAAACAGCAGCCGCAGCGATCGGAAAACAGGTGCGAATGGTCTTTGCAATCATGGGTATTTGAATCTCCGTTTTCGGATGCTAGTTCAGACGGCTCTTGAGCGCGTCGATGTGAATGCCGATCTTAAGGCTGGCGGGATCGATCTGGGCGATCTCCTGCAGAGTGAAGGCAACGGAGCTCGAAAGATTGTGGCAGACGGACTTCATGTTGACGCCGTTCTCGAGCACGACGTGAAGATCGACCGTAAGGCCGTTCTCGTCGGCGGAGACAAGCACGCCCTTGCGGAGGCGCTGACCGGCAAGCAGGCGCACGCTCTCGGCACCCTGGAGCTGCTCAGCCATACCGACAACGCCATAGCACGTCATCGCGGCATAACCGGCAATATCGGCAATAACGTCGTTCGAGACGCTCAGGCTGCCGTTAATGGTCTCAGACACAAGAATCTCCTTATCTGGTGCTCGCGGCACCATCTCGTGGGAGCAATCATTGCAATATTCTACAACGAGCGCGCCATGTTGAGGTGGTGGGTCGCGGGATTACATCCTCGACACGAAATGTTGATATGGTAACGTTCGCGCCAGGCGATCGCGGTATGAAAAAACCCGCCACATAAGCGACGGGTTTTACAACCTGGCTCCCCGGGTAGGACTCGAACCTACAACAGCGCGGTTAACAGCCGCGTGCTCTACCATTGAGCTACCGAGGAATTTAAAAGCCCAACGGAAAGGGCTGGAAAATTCTGGCTCCCCGGGTAGGACTCGAACCTACAACAGCGCGGTTAACAGCCGCGTGCT
>DXMA01000013.1:0-18583 GCA_019414445.1 Collinsella sp. | reverse complement strand
CTACCATTGAGCTACCGAGGAATAGGTGCGTGCTCTCAAGCAACGAAGTTTATTATACGGACGAATCAGCTCAGGGCAAGAACTTTTTTAAGAAATTTTCCGCCCTAGTCATTGGGGACGTTCTTAAACGACTAGTCATTCAAGAACGTCCCCAATGACTACATGAAAGCGCCCCCAAGCGAATGTGCTTGAGGGCGCCTCTTGCTTGACTAGCTTTCGATATAGTCCTTTAGCTTGCTCGAACGGCTCGGGTGGCGGAGCTTGGCCAAGGTCTTGGACTCGATCTGGCGGATACGCTCGCGCGTGACGCCAAACTCGCGGCCGACTTCCTCGAGCGTGCGGGGATGCCCGTCGACAAGGCCAAAGCGCAGCTCGATAACCTTGCGCTCACGATCGGAAAGCGAGTCGAGCACCTGAGTGAGCTGCTCCTGCAGCATGGAGAAGCTGGCGGCATCGGGCGGAACGATAGCCTGGGAGTCCTCGATAAAATCGCCCAGCTGGGAATCCTCTTCCTCGCCGATGGGGGTCTCAAGCGACACGGGCTCCTGCGAGATCTTCTGGATCTCGCGGACGCGGTCGGCGCTCATGTCCATCTCGGCACCGATCTCCTCGGGGGTCGGGTCGCGACCCAGGTCCTGAAGGAGCTGGCGCTGCACGCGGACGAGCTTGTTGATAGTCTCGACCATATGCACGGGAATACGGATGGTACGGGCCTGGTCGGCGATAGCGCGCGTAATGGCCTGACGGATCCACCACGTGGCGTACGTGGAGAACTTGAAGCCCTTCTGGTAGTCGAACTTCTCGACGGCGCGAATCAGACCGAGGTTACCCTCCTGGATCAGGTCAAGGAACAGCATGCCGCGGCCGACATAGCGCTTGGCGATGGAGACGACCAGACGCAGGTTTGCGCTGATGAGTGCCTGCTTAGCTTCGAGGCCGACGTTCTCAATGCGCGTAAGACGACGCATCTCGGCACGCGTGAGCTCGAGCTCACCGGCATCGGCGGCCTCGAGCTTCTCGGTGGCCTCAAGACCGGCCTCGATCTTCATGGCCAGATCGACCTCTTCGGAGGCGGTCAGCAGGTCGACCTTGCCGATCTCCTTGAGGTACATACGAACAGGATCGCCGGTCAGCATCACCGTGGAGGCATCGATGCCACGCACGCGCGAGCGTGAACGGGACGTGCGCACGGTGCGCTTCTTCTTGCTCTTGGAAGAACCCATCTCGGCATCGGCCTGACGGGCCATCTTGAGCTCGTGATCGTCGAGCGAGCCGGAATCGTGCTCGTCGTCGTCATCGAAATCGTCGGTATCGGTATCGTTATCGTCATCGTCGACGTCCATGGGGGCGTCGTCGTTACCGCTCGCGGAGATAATCTGGATGCCGCTGTTGCGCAGCGCGGAATACACCGCGGTGAGCTGCTCGTCAGAAACATCGATATCCTTCAGGGCGACCTGAATCTCGTCCTCGGTTACCGAAGTCCTGTTTGAGCCGTTGCCCATGAGCTTTGCAACGTAGGATTCCAGCCCAGTACCCGTGCTCTCAGTCTTTTTTGGCACAGATTCTCCCTTCATAGTCCACAGGACTCAATACTTTAGCACACACATCGACGTCTATACCCAAAAAGAGGACAGGATATAGGCGAGAATACGCTGGTTGACCACAACATCTAGGCTTGTTCGGTGCCCGCGGCCTCCAGGCCGATCAAACGGAACGGGTCCGCCACGCCGCCGATCGACTTTTGCAGCTCGCGTTGACGCTGTGAATCCTGCGCGGCCTGCACGGTCAGCGCGCGACGGGCCTCATCGTCGAGCGAACGGTCCTGGCGCAGCTTGGCCTGTGCGGCACGCATACGGCGCTTGATGGTGTAGAGCTCGAGCGTATCGAGCATAAACACGATGTTCGTCTCGGTGGGGTGCTTGCTCGTCGCCGAGATGCGCCCGGCACTCACAAGCGTTGCCGCCTCGGGACACACCGAGCGCGCCGCATCCATGCAGGCTGCAGGATCGGTTCCCGGCGGCGTTGCCAGAACGGCCCATGCGATGGACTCGTGACGCGGGTCAACCCACTCGATAGAGCAGATGCGGTCGGCATACGTGCGGAACAGGTCGGGGTAGCTCGTGAGCATGGTCAGCAGCTCACGCTCCCCTGCCAAGGACTTACGCTCAAGATCAGTAAGAACCATCGGCGCCGCCGCAGCCGGAGCACCCGAACCATCAGTCGCAGGTACAGCACCCATACCATCAGGCGCGTCGATCGGCGGCAGGTCGTCGACGACCTCCACGGGCGCGGCGCCGTAGGCATCGAGCGGGACGTAGTCATACGGCTCTTCTTCGACCGGCGCGGACACCGGCGGCGTCGCGCCCGATGCCCAAGCACCGCTAGATGCCCCCTGCGAACCAGACGTCCGACCGCCCGCGCTACCAGAGCGCTCAGCCTGTGCCCGCTGGCGCTCATAGTTCTGCTCACGACGTCGTTCCGCATCCTCGCGCTTGGCGACATCGCGAAACACACGGCCCGAGCTCGCACGCACTGTCTCCAGATCCAAACCCAACAGGTCGGCAATTTGAATAAAGTACGTGTCGATCATATAGCTGTCGCGCAGCGGATAGATAAGCGTCAGCGCATCCTCCAGCGCCTTGGCGCGACCGCCCGGCGTGGAGATGTCGCTCGACTCCTGCAGCGAACGGTACACGAAGTCCATGAGCGGCTCGGCGGCGTCAATGCGTTTCTGCAGCTCCCCTCCGCCGTGCGCCGTGATGAACTCCATGGGATCGTTACCGTCGGGCAGCACCACGCAGCGCAGGTCCATAGAATCCTGCTCGATAAACTGAATCGCACGGCGAGCGGCCTTTTGACCGGCGGCATCGCCGTCAAACATATACACGATGCGCTTGGCAAAGCGGGTGAGCGTCTTGACGTGATGCTCCGTGAGCGCGGTGCCCAGCGTGGCGACGACGTTTTTAATCCCCGCCTCCCAACAGGCGATGCAGTCGGTATAGCCCTCTACCACGATGGCGGTATCCTGCGCGACGATAAACTCCTTGGCCCAATTAAAGCCGTAGAGGTTTCGCTTTTTATGAAACACGCTCGTCTCGGCGGTGTTGAGGTACTTGGGTTGGCCGTCTCCCATGATGCGACCGCCAAAGGCGATGTTGTGACCCTGCTCATCAAAAATGGGGAACATCACGCGGTCGTAGAAGCGGTCGGCAAGCTGCCCGCGCCCGCGGCTCACGGCAACGTTGGCATCGATCATCTCCTGCGGGGTAAAACCCGCCTGGGACAGGTGCGACACCAGCGCGTTGCGGCCAGGCGCAAAGCCCAGGCAGTAGCGGCGGCAGACGTCGCCACCCATGCCGCGGCTGGCAAAGTACTCGCGCGGACGGCCGTCCTTACCGCGCATAAGCATGGTGTGATAGAACTGGGCGGTCTCGGCGCACAGATCGTAGATGCGGGCACGCTTGGTACCGCGCTCGCGGCGGTCTCCGGTGTCGTGCAGCTCAATACCCGCGCGATCGGCCAAATAACGGATTGACTCGGGAAAGCTCAGGTTCTCGCGCTTCATGATATAGGTGAAGACGTCGCCACCCTCGCCGCAGCCAAAGCAATGCCACACCTGCGTGGCGGGAATAATGTGGAAGGACGGAGTCTTTTCGCCATGAAAAGGGCAGCAACCCCAAAACTCATGACCGCGGGGCTTGAGCTCAACCGTTTCCTGCACGATGGCGACTAAGTCGGACGCAGCGCGTACCTGGTCTTTTTCCTCATCGCTAATCACGGACACTCACCCCCTGCTCGCCCAAGTTGTGACGAATATCTTCGATATTACCCTCGACGGTCGCGATCAACTCATCCAGCGAATCGAACACGCGCGACGGACGCAGCCAGCGCGTAAACGCCAGCGAAACGGAAGCGCCGTACAGGTCGCCCGTATAACCAATTAAATTAGCCTCGAGATGCGCAGATGCCGCATCGTCGGCATACGTCGGCGGCAGTCCGACGTTAACGGCAGCGGGCCACACGATGTCGTTTACCAGCAACAGGCCCTCATACACGCCATCGGCAGGCACCTGAATGCCGTCGGGAACCTGTAGGTTTGCCGTGGGAAAGCCCATGCCAGAGCCCTCGTGACGGCCGCGAATAACACCGCCGCGCACCATATACGGGCGTCCGAGTAACCCAGCAGCAAGCCCCACATGGCCCTGTCTCAGCTCGTGACGAATGCGGGTGGCGCAAATGGCCTCACCGCCCTCGCAAAGCAAGTCGTGCCCGTATACGTCAACGCCGCGCTCGGCACCCCAGGCGCGCATCTCGGCAACACCAGAAGCACCGCCGCGACCCAGCCTAAAATCGCTGCCAACGCGAATCGAACGAATGTCGACCACGCGTGACAACAGTGTGAGAAAACCGACATGGTCGAGTGCCGCAACCTCAGGCGTAAAGGGAACGGCCACCACTGCATCGACCCCGGTCTGAGCCAAGGCATGTAGACGGTCGGCCGTCGTCATCAATTTTTGAGCGGGCGAAGGACTCACCACAACGTCCGGATCGGGATCGAAAGTGACCACGACCGCCTTGCAGCCATGGGCACGGGCATCACGGACAAGCGCTTCGATGAGTTCCCGGTGTCCACGGTGAACGCCATCGAACACGCCAATGGCGATCGAGGCAGCACCCAAGTGCTCGCACTCATCAAACGCATCGGCAGTGTCGATGCGAGCCTCGTCCGACTCGCCTTCAAAAAAGATACGCGCGAGCTCGCGAGCGGACAACATCATCGAACACCGCCGATTGCCTGCGGAAACACGTGCTCCATGACAAAACGGCCACTTTCGATGCGGGCGAGCGCCTTGAGTCCCCCATCGAGCACCAGCGCAAACGGCGCTTTCGAAGCATCGAAATCGGCAAGCGCACGCTCAACGGGAATGCGTCGGCCGCAGAGCAGGTCTTCGGCAAGATTGTCCGGCAAGTCAACACGCGTGGCGCCCAGGGCCGCAATGGGATCCAGGGCAAAGCCGGGCGCGGACTCGGGAGAAAGCTCCTCGACCGCATGACAGGCGCCAATGGAAACAACACCGGAGGCCGTGCGGCGCAGCGCGGAAATGTGCGCGGCGCTCTCGCAGGCGCGGCCCAAGTCGCGAGCGAGCGCACGGATATAGGTGCCCTTGCTCACCGAGAACGCCACGGTCCACACACACGTATCACCTTCGCCGCCCACGGCGATCAGGTCGGCGGCATAGACCTCGACGGGGCGCGGAGGTAGGTCCACCGCATTGCCCTCACGAGCAGACTTGTAGGCGCGAACGCCATTGACCGAGATAGCCGAAAACGCCGGCGGCACCTGCATCTGCGGACCCAGCATAGCGGCCAGGCGCTCACGGGCATAGGCAGGATCGCGGAGCTCGTTGGCAACAGCCACCGTGCGGACCGCCTCGCCCTCCGCATCATCGGTATTGGTCTCGGCGCCAAACGAGATGTCGGCGACATAGCTTTTGGTATCGAGCGTGAGCATGCCCAGCAGACGGGTGGCCTGGCCCACACCCACCACCATGACACCCGATGCCATGGGGTCGAGCGTGCCGGCATGGCCGACGCGTCGCTCATGGAGGGCGCGCCGGCATTGCGAAACCACATCGTGGGACGTGCAGCCCACCGGCTTATCGACGGCGAGCAGCATATTCAGTTGAGAAGGCGTACGACGAGCCATGTACCATCCAAAAAGTTAAAGCTCGACGGTCACCGAAGCGGGATCCTCCCCTACCAGTTCGGCCAGCATGGGAAGTGCCACGGTGAGCGTCTCGAGAATCGTTCCGTTGTTGGAGAAACCGGCGGCAGCAGGATGTCCGCCTCCGCCAAAGGCAGCAGCGATCTCGGACACGTTGAGGTCACCCTTGGAGCGCAGGTTGCCGCGCACCTTGGTATCGCCCTCAATGCCCTTCAGGAACAGGCAGACCTCGACGCCCATCACCGAGCGCACCACGTCAACCAGACCGTCGCACTCATCCGAGGTGACACCGCACGCCTCAAGGTCACTCTGGTACGCGTAGCTATACGCGACGCGCCCGTGGGCCACCGTCTTAATGCGGCCCATAACGATGGACTTGAGGTGCAAAAACTCAACGCGCATGCTCTGGTAGACCTCGAGTGCCACACGCGCCGGATCGGCACCGTGGGCAACCAGACGCGAGGCTGCATGGAACGCGGCGGCGTCGGCGTTTTGGTACTGAAAACGGCCGGTATCGGTAACCAAGCCACACAGCAGGCAGGTTGCAACGCCATCACGTGCGACAATGCCGCAATTGTCCAAGAAGCGGTCGATGATCATGGCGCAGGCTGCAGCTTCGACGCGCCTCAGGCTGAGCTCGGCAAACTCCTCGCGCGCCGGATGGTGATCGAAGCACACCACATGCTTGGAGCGACGAAGCACCTCGGCGGAATTATTGAGACGCTCTACGACCGGTACGTCCACCGAGATGAACAGGTCAGGATTGCCGGTGTACGCAGATGCCGGCACCAGGCGATCGGAGCCTTCCATAAAGCGGTAGATACGCGGAACCGGGTCATCGTCTGCCAACAGCAGCGCAATGTCCTTGTTGGGAAAAAACTTCATGAGCGAAAGGCCCAGACCCAACACGGAGCCCAGGGCGTCGCCATCGGGAGAAGTATGTCCCGAAATCGCAATGGAGGACGCATCCTCGATGAGCTCGAGGATGCGCCGCTGAATATCTGCAGACTCGCACGAGGCGAGGTCGGCGGAATTAGTCATCTAAAGCTGCCTCCTGGGCGGCATCCGCTATCGGATAGCCGTCCTCGTCCTTTTCGATCGCAAGCGTGGCGGGAACGTTTTCCAGCGCACGCGTGATGCGCTCGGCCTCATCGGTCGAGCGATCGATGCGAAAATCGAGCTCGGGCGTAACACGCCAATCGAGCGAGCGAGCCAACAGGCTGCGAATACGGCCCTTGGCGCTAGCGAGCGCCTCCATGACCTCGTCGTAGCGGCTCGCATCGCACGACACGTACACACGCGCGAACGAACGGTCCACCGCGACCTCGACCGCGGTCAAAGTAACCAGGTCGAGACGCGGATCGGAAACCTCAAAAAGCAGGATATAACCAAGCTTCTCGCGAAGCTGCTCGCCCAGACGGCGGGTTGCCTGCGTTTGCTTCATAGCGCTACCCCCTACTCGGTACGGGCAACCTGGTCGATGCGGTAGCCCTCAATGGTGTCGCCAGGCTTGATGTCCTGGAAGTTCTCCAGGCCAATACCGCCCTCGGAGCCGCTCTTGAGGCTCTTGGCCTCGTCCTTGTAGTGGCGCATCGAGGCGATTTTACCGTTGAAGACCACGATGCCGTCGCGCACCAGGCGCACGGAATCGGTCGCGGCGATCTCGCCCTCTTCGACGCGGACACCGGCGGCGATACCGACCTTGGGCACCTTGAAGGTGTCCAGAACGGTCGCGGTACCCGTGGAAACCTCGACCTCGGTGGGCTTGAGCATGCCGATACGGGCTGCGTCGAGGTCCTCGAGGCACTTGTAGATGACGTCGTAGCAACGGATCTCGACGCCCTCGCGCTCGGCGGCGGAGCGGGCCTTGCCGTCGGGACGGACGCCAAAGCCGATGATGATGGCGTTGGAGGCGTCGGCCAGAACGACGTCGGTCTCGTTGATGGCGCCAACGGCGGAGTGGATCGTGTTGATGCGCACCTCGGACTGGTCCATCTTGTCGAGGGAGTCCTGAAGGGCCTCGATAGAACCCTGGACGTCGGCCTTGATGATCAGGTTGAGCTCCTTGACCTCGGCGTCGGCGATGGTCTCGAAGAGGTTCTCGAGCGTCACATGCTTCACGCGGCTCTGCTCCTCGATGCGGGCCTTGAGCGAACGCTCATCGGCCAGGGCGCGAGCCTCGCGCTCGTCCTCGAACACGCGGAACTCATCGCCGGCGTTGGGGACGGACTGCAGGCCCAGGATCTCGACGGCGTCGGAGGGACCGGCCTCGGTGACGGCGTTGCCCTTGGGGTCGAGCATGGCGCGGACGCGGCCGTAGGTAAGGCCGGCGACCAGCGTATCGCCCACGTGCAGGGTACCGCGGGTCACGAGCACGGTAGCGACCGAGCCGCGGCCCTTGTCGAGCTTAGCCTCAAGGACGTTGCCCGAAGCGAACGTATCGGGGTTGGCCTTGAGCTCGAGCACGTCGGCCTGGAGCAGGACGGTCTCGAGCAGGTCGTCGATACCGATCTTCTGCTTGGCCGAGATATTGACGAACATGTTCTGTCCGCCCCACTCCTCGGGGATGATGCCGTACTCGGTGAGCTCCTGGCGCACGCGGTCGGGGTTGGCACCCGGCTTATCGATCTTGTTGACGGCGACGACGATGGGGACGCCGGCGGCCTTGGCGTGGTTGATCGACTCAATGGTCTGGGGCATGACGCCGTCGTCGGCAGCCACGATCAGGATGACGATATCGGTCACCTTGGCGCCGCGGGCACGCATGGCCGTAAACGTGGCGTGACCGGGGGTATCGATGAAAGTAATCTTGCGGTCGTTGATCATGACCTGCGAAGCGCCGATGGCCTGCGTAATGCCGCCCGCCTCGCCGGCAGCGACGCCGGTGTGACGGATGGCGTCGAGCAGGCTCGTCTTGCCGTGGTCGACGTGACCCATGACGGTGACGACCGGGGCACGCGGCTTAAGGTCGGCGGGATCGTCGTAGAACGAGAAGGTGTTCTCCTCCTCGGGAGTGATGATCTTGATCTGGCGGCCCAGGTCGTCGGCAACGAGCTCGACGAGGTCGTCGGACATGGACTGCGTCATGGTAAGCGGTGTGCCCAGCAGGAACAGGCGCTTGATGATGTCGTTGGCCGGAACGTCGAGCGCCTCGGCGAGCTCCTGGACGGTAACACCCTGGGAGACCTTGATGGCGTCGAGGTCCTCGGGGTTCACGCCCTGGGCCAGCGCCTCCTCAATCTTGCGCTCTTCCTGAGCCTTTGCGGCCTCGCGCTCGCGCTTCTCCTTGCGCTTTTTGCGGCGACCAGTGGACTCGCGAGAGGCCTCCTCGACGGCGGCACGAGCCTCCTCGAGCACCTTCTCGCGGCTGTACTCCTCGGCCTCGCGAGCCATGCGGCTGTAGTGGTCCTCTTCGTTATTGTGACCGCCCTTGCGCTTCTTGCCCTTGCCCTGCTTATCGGGGTTGGGGAAGTCCATGCCGGCAGCGACGTTGTTGCTGGCATTGGTGCGATGGCTGTGGGGACGGCTCTCGGAGACGTTGCGCTCGGAGTTGTTGTCGGAGGCGTTGCGATCGTTACGACGGCCACCGCGACGGTCGTTGTTGCCGCCACGACGGTTGCCGCGCTCGGAAGCGCGCTCGGCCTTGGCCTTCTGCTCGGCGTCCTTCTTCTCCTTGAGCACGGTCTCCTGTGCGGCGATCTGGTCGAGCAGCGAACGGAAGCGCGAACCGGAGTCGGAAGCGGGAACGGCGCGGCGCTGGGCCTCGCGGGCAGCCTCCTCCTTCTCGCGGGCAAGGCGCTCCTGCTCGGCCTTCTTCTTGGCCTCGGCCTCGGCGCGGGCAGCCTCCTCGGCAGCCTGGGCTGCGGCAAACTGGCGGCGCTCCTCCTCGCGTGCCTTCTCGGCGGCGATGCGCTCACGCTCGGCCTCGGCGGCGCGTGCGGCCTCCTCGGCGGCGGCTGCCTGCTCCTCGGCCTGCTTGGCGGCCTCGACTTCCTGGGCGCGGGCCTCGATCACCGAGGCGAGCTGCTTGCGGACCATAGCGACGTAGGCGTCCTCCAGAGCGGAGGAAGCGGACTTAGCGGGAATCTTCATTTCGGCGAGATGACCCATCAGTTCCTTGGAGGTCATGCCGAACTCTTTGGCCAGGGTGGACACACGGACTTTTGCCATATGACTTCACCTACCCTTTCTGGCACCTTAGGTGCCTAGAGACTGAACGAGCGTGGGGTATGCGCCGGGACCTGCCCGGCGCGACCGCGCGCTAGATCAGGTCCTCCGCATCATCGAAGGCGTCGGTGTCGTGGACACCGCAGAAACGGGAGCCGGGACGGGCCTGGTTGCGGCACTGGATGCCGTCCTCGGACACGAACTCGCAGCGACGGACGTCCTCGTCCTCCTCGTCACCGATCAGGTCGGCGGCAGGCTCCTCGTGAACGGGAACGTTCTTGAGGATGTCGGCGGCAAGGGTCTCGGACTTGATGTCGATGTGCCAGCCGGTCAGGCGCGCGGCGAGGCGGGCGTTCTGGCCCTCCTTGCCGATGGCGAGGGACAGCTGGTCGTCGGGCACGATAACGCCGGCGTAGGCCTTCTCCTCGTCGATAAGAACGCGGGTGACCTTAGCAGGCGACAGGGCGTTGGCGACGTAGACGGCCGGATCGGCATCCCACAGGATGACGTCGACGCGCTCGCCACGGAGCTCGCCCACGACGGCGCGAACACGGCTGCCCTTGGGGCCGACGCAGGCGCCAACGGGATCCAGGCGATCGTCGAGCGAGTGGACGGCGACCTTGGAGCGCTGGCCGGGCTCGCGGGCGATCGACTTGATCTGGACGGTGCCCTCATAGATCTCGGGCACCTCCTGCTCAAACAGACGACGCATGAGCTCGGGGTGGGTACGGGAGATGACAATCGGCGGACGGCTGTGCTCGCCACGAACCGGCTGCAGGTTGGAGTTGGGGTCGCGAACGTCGATGATCACGGCCTTGATGTGCTGATTGTGCAGGTAGCGCTCGCCCATCGGACGCTCGTTGCGCTCGTTCTCGTAACGGCGCTGGTCGAAGTGCGGAAGCTCGGCCTCGACGCCCTCGCGAATCTTGACAATCGTGAAGTCGGGCGTGGACTGCAGCACAGTACCGCTGATGAGGTCACCGATGCGGCCGGAGAACTCCTCGTAGATCTGCTCGCGGGCGGAGTTGCGCACGATGGCGTTGATCTCGGCCTTGGCGTGCTGGGCGGCGATGCGGCTCGTGTTCTTGGGGGTGACGTCGATCTCCTCGAACTCGGTGAAGTTGCCCTCCTCGTCCATGGAATCGTCGATCGGCTCCAGGCGGTAGACGTAGATCTTGCCGGTGGTGCGGTCGATGGTCACCTTGGCGCCCCACTCAAGATGCAGGATCTCGGCATAGCTCTTGGCGAGCGACTGCTCCAGGCGGTCGATCAGGTAGAGCTGGTCGATGTGCTTCTCCTGGCAAAGCTCCATCAGGGCGGACATCATGTCGGATGCTGCCATCTTACTTTCCTTCCTTCGCGGGCTTGAAGTCGTAGGTGGGCTTCAACTTGCACTTTTTAACATCAGAGAAATCGAGGGTGACGGACTCGCCGTCCTCGAGCTCGAGGGTCACGTCGGTCTCGGTCGCAGCGGCAATCTTGCCGGCGTACTTGCGACGGCCCTCAGTGGCGGTGGAGGTGAGCTCACAGTTCTCGCCCACAAAGCGGGCAAAGTCGCACGGGCGGCGCAGCGGGCGCGCCATGCCCGGGCTCGACACCTCAAGCGTATAGCTCGAAGAGATAGGGTCGAGCTCCTCAATCACATCGCCGACCCACTTGGTGTTGGCCGTGACGTCGTTGAGAGACAGGCTCTGACCCTCGGCACCCTCGATACGCACGCGCACGCAGGGGGCCTTGGTGGCGCCCACGAGCTCGACGTCGACGATGTCGACATCGTGCTGGGGAGCGACGGCCTCGAGCGCGTCGATGATCGCCTGCTCGGTCTTGGTCTTGACCATTGCGGCACCTCCATCCATACAAAAAAGAAGCGGGGCCGAAACCCCACTTCTTTCAATTACAACTTCATTTGCAAGCAAACTATACCAATACCTGCGAAAACGTGCAAGCACAGTACGAATCTGCAGGTCAGCGTGCGCACAGCTTCTCCACAAGAATAGGACAATTGACCGCGGCCAGGCTAAACAAAACGAGGGACGACCCAACCGGATCGCCCCTCGTCTTTTATGCGTCAGTTAAGCGCGCAGCGCTTACTTGACCACCAGGTTGACCAGCTTGCCGGGCACGCAGATGGCCTTGACGACCGTCTTGCCCTCGAGCCACTTGGCGACGGCTTCCTCAGCGGCAGCCTGCATCTCCTCGTTGGAGGCGTCGCGGGCCACGTCGATGCGGCCACGGACCTTGCCGAGAACCTGGACGACGATCTGCACCGTGTCCTCGATGGACTCGGCCAGGTCATACTCGGGCCAAGCGGCGGTGTAGGCGTTGCCCTCGCAGCCGAGTGCCTCATGCCACAGTTCATCGGCCCAGAACGGGCAGATGGGGGCAAGGACGCTCACGATATCCTTGGCAACGCCGTAGCACAGCGCCTTGTCGCGGGTGGCACCCTCGGTGGCGTTGAGGTAGGCGCTCGCCGCATTGACGAGCTCCATGACGGCCGAGATCGCGGTGTTGAACTGGCCGCGGTCATAGTCCTCGGTGCACTTGGCAATGGTGCGGTGACGCTCGCGATAGAGCTTGAGCGTCGCCTCGTCGAGCACGGACTTGTCAAAGGCCACGTTGGCATCGCCGGACTGGACGAGCTGCCACACGATACGCCAGGCGCGCTTGATAAAGCGGTTGGCACCCTCGACGGCCTTGGGATCCCAGTCGAAGTCCTTCTCGGGCGGGGCGATAAACAGGATCGCCAGACGCATGGTGTCGGCGCCGTAGGGCTCGATAACCGAGCTCGGGGGCACGACGTTGCCCTTGGACTTGGACATGGTGTCGCCGTTCTCGTCCTTGACCATGCCCTGGCACAGCAGGTTGGTGAAGGGCTCGTCCACGCTCAGCAGACCCAGGTCGCGCAGCGCCTTGGTAAAGAAGCGGCTGTAGAGCAGGTGCAAAATGGCGTGCTCGATGCCGCCGATGTAGTTATCGACGGGCATCCAGCGGTCGGCGGCGTCCTTGGAGAAGGGCAGCTCGGTGTTGTGCGGGTCGGTATAGCGCAGGTAATACCAGCTGGAGCAGGTGAAGGTGTCCATGGTATCGGTCTCGCGCTTGGCCGGGCGACCGCAGACCGGGCAGGTGGTCTCGTAGAACTCCTTGCACTCGGCGAGGGTCTCGCCGGCGCCCAGGTCCAGGTTCTCGGGCAGCGTCACCGGCAGCTGGTCCTCGGGCACGGGCACGATGCCGCAGTGCTCGCAGTGGATGGCCGGGATGGGGTTGCCCCAATAGCGCTGGCGGCTGATGAGCCAGTCGCGCAGGCGGAACTCGACCTTGCGACGGCCGCAGCCCATGGCCTCGAGGTCGGCCACGATGGCGGACTCGCCCTCGGAGTGCTTACCGCCGCGCATGCCGGTGTACTTGCCCGACTGGACCAGCGTGCCCTCGGCAGCGTGCGCGCACTCCCAGTCGACAGTCTCGGCATGGAAGGTATCGATGGTCTCGCCGCTGGCCTCGACGGCAGCGCGGTCGTCATCGTCCAGGATGATCGGCACGATCGGCAAGTCGTACTTGCGGGCGAACTCAAAGTCGCGCTGGTCGCCGCAGGGAACGGCCATGACGGCACCGGTGCCGTAGTCGGCCACGACATAGTCGGCAACCCACACGGGGACCTTCTCGCCGTTGACGGGGTTCACCACGTAGCGGCCCGTAAAGGCACCGTGCTTCTCGAGGGTGCCCTGGGCACGCTCGACGGCAGAAATGTGCTTGGAGTCCTCGACGATCTTGGTGACGGCCGCCTCGTACTCCGTGCCCTCGACGAGCTCGTGCAGACGCGCGTACTCGGGAGCCAGGACAAAGAAGGAGACGCCAAAGAGCGTGTCGGCGCGCGTGGTGAAGACGGTGATCTTGCCCTCGTCGCCCTCGATGGGCTCGCCATCGGGATCGCACAGGGTAAAGTCGACCTCGGCGCCCTCGGAGCGACCGATCCAGTTGGCCTGCATCTGCTTGACGCGCTCGGGCCAGCCGGGGAGCTTCTCCAGATCGTCGAGCAGCTCCTGGGAGTACTCGGTGATCTTGAAGTACCACTGCTCGAGGTCGCGCTTCTCGGGCTCGGTGCCGCAGCGCCAGCACTTACCCTCGGTGACCTGCTCGTTAGCCAGAACAGTCTTGCAGGTGGGGCACCAGTTGACAGGGTTCTTCTTGCGGTAGACCAGACCCTTTTCCCACAGCTTCTCAAAGATCCACTGACCCCAGCGGTAGTAGTCGGGGCTGCAGGTCTTGACCATGCGATCCAGATCGTAGGAGAAACCCATGCGCTTCATCGTGGCGAGTGCCTGGTCCATGTTCTTATACGTCCAGGCGGCAGCCTGCGTATTGTGCTTGATGGCGGCGTTCTCAGCGGGCAGGCCAAAGGCGTCAAAGCCGATGGGATGCAGCACGTCGTAGCCGCGCATGCGGGCCTGACGGGCCATGGCATCGCCGATGGTATAGTTGCGCGCGTGGCCCATGTGCAGGTCACCCGACGGATACGGGAACATCTCGAGCACGTACTTCTTGGGCTTGCTGGCGTCGGTGTCGACGGCAAAGAGGTTGGAGTCCTCCCAGGCCTTCATCCACTTGGACTCAATGGCCTGCGCGTCGTAGGCAGGGATCTCATCCTTATGATCTGTGCAATCGCACATATCAGCTCCTTTAATCTTTAATGGGGTCGGTCGGCTTAGCTTTGTTCGCTACTGCGGACAGTCCTGCGCAAGACGAAGAGCACATTAAGTGCTCTTCTTTGCGTGCGGAACTTGTAGCGAACAAAGCTAAACCGCCCGACCCTAAGGTTAACTTGACTGATGATAGCAAATACAACAAGCGAGATGTCTGCGACTTGCAGGCATCTCGCTTTATCTAAAAAGAGTATGTACAGGGAAAGCACGCTTCATTGGTTATGAGCCATCAAAGCCTCATGAAATGAACGATATACCCATCTGAGTTAGATCAAACAAAACCTAGTTCTCAAGCTCAGCCTGTTCGGCCTTGTTAGGGTCAAAGAAGAACCAAGTGAGCAGACCGGAAAACGCGATGCCAACACCATGGATGATAAAGTAGTTGATGATGGCCTGCTGGCTGTACAGGTAGGTAACGATTCCCGGAATAGCAGCAACGCCCATACCGGTGCTGGCAGCATGAAGCATTGCGCCACACCAACCAGCGCAGGCACCGCCGCAAAGAGCGAACAGGAACGGCTTGCCAAACTTGAGGTTCACGCCAAAGATTGCCGGCTCGGTAATGCCCAGGAATGCAGGCAGCGATGCAGCCATATAGAAGCCACGCTTTTTAGGGTTCTTTACCTTAAGACCGGTAACCAAGGCGGCGGTAGCCTGGGCCATAATGCCACCGGAAATCATGGCATTGAAGGGGTTGAAACCGGTGGTAGCAAGATAGTCAGTTTCGAGCGCAAGGAAGATGTGGTGCATACCGGTAACCACAATCGCCTGCTGCGTTCCGCCAAGGATTAGTCCGCCCAGACCGAACGGCAACGCGATAACGAACTTAGCGGCAGCCAAAACAGCGTGTTCCACGGTCTGGCAAACGGGGCCAATAACAAGCATGCCAAGCAAGCCGGCAATGAGGATCGTAGTAAACGGAGTGATGATAAGATCCAGAACATCCGGAACAACGTTCTTAAGAGTCTTCTCGGTCTTTGCAGCGATATACGCAACAACAAGAGCGGGAAGCACAGAGCCCTGATAACCTACAACATTCCACTCAAGACCAAACGGATGGAAAGTGATTGCCTCAACCGTGCCCTTAACCACATCATTCGGGTTAGGAAGAAGCGGGTTCACCAGCATGAGACCAAGGACGATGCCGATGACGGGGCTACCACCAAACTGTTTCATGCCCGACCATGCAATAAGCACGGGCAGAAAGGTAAAAGCAGTTTTCATCAGAATGGTCGCGATAGTCAAAACGTTGGGGTCCATCTGAACGCCAAACGAGTTGATGCAGTTAATGAAGCCGCTAAAAAGGGCTGTTGCCACCAGGACGGGAATAACGGGAATAAAGATGTCGCCCAAAATACGAGAGAGCTTCTTGGGGAGCGACATGCCGGCATACAGGTCGGCCTTAATATCGGTGTTAACACCGCCCTGATTCTCGCCCGCGACAATATCGTAAACACGGTTAACAAGACCGGTGCCCAAAATCACCTGATACTGTTCGCCGGCGAAGAATTGGCCTTTGACGCCCTCAATATCTTCGATTGTTTTCTCATCGACCTTGGTCTTATCATGAAGCGTCAAACGCAGCCTGGTCGAACAATGACCCACGGCCCTGATATTGTCTACGCCTCCAACTGCAGCAACAATGCCGTCGGCAATGGCCTTATCAGCAGTTTTCATGGTCTATCCCCTTTCAAGGAACTCAAATACAAATAACTCCGGGTCGCATTACGGTCGAGCAGCGGAACCATCCGGAAGTCTGCAAAGAAGCCAACTCAAATCCTTATCGACGGGAGGGAACTCTGCTGCGAGATTCTCATCGATATCCACACCGATACCGGGCTGATCGTTCAGATACACATAGCCGTTCTCAACGACTGGCATGCCCGGGAACACACGATACGTGTTCTCCTTAATGCTGCAGCTCCACTCTTGGATACCGAAGTTCGGTGAGGAAATAGAAAGGTGCGTGTTGACCGCATGCCCAATACCGGACATATCGCCAGGACCATGCCAAGCGGTGCGAACTCCATTAACGTCAGCGAAAGCAATGATCTTGCGAACGGGCGTGATTCCACCTGCCTGACTGATGTGGAGACGAAGATAGTCAACGCTTCGATTCTGAACAAGCTGCATCCACTCATGCGGGTTATTGATGAGCTCGCCCATGGCAAGCGGGCAAGTCGTATGAGCGCGCACCTGATCGAACCATGCGATTTGCTCGGGAGCGAGCACGTCCTCAAGGAACAGCAGGTCGAATTGGTCCATTTGCTGCGCGAAGCGGATTGCCTCGGAAGGCGTCAAACGCTCATGGACATCATGGCACAGCTCAATGTCGTCACCAAACTCGCGACGTAAGGCAGCAAAGCCCTCAATAGCCGTGCGCATATACACTTTGGGATCATAGTATGCACCGGGTAGCGCATCTTTAGGCTTATTCTCAACAGGAACGTTTCCGCCATAGCCACCGATTTGAACGCGGATTCGATTCCAGCCCGCATCGACGCGCTGCTGGACCAAATCGATTGCGCCCTCTATCGTCTGTGCATCGGCATGAATATACGCCGGAACAGCATCGCGGCATTTACCACCAAATAGGTCATAGAGCGGCATGCCGGCCATCTTGCCCTTAATGTCCCAAAGTGCCATGTCAATGCCGGAAAGTGCATTGTTCCAGATCGGCCCGTTTCGCCAATATCCAGAAACATGAGCAGTCTGCCAGATATCCTGGATTCGCGCAGGATCTTTACCTAGCAAAAAGGGCTTCAGATAGCGGTCAACCGCATGGGCAACCGCCTCATAACGCTGCGTAAACGTAGCGCAGCCAACACCGTAGATGGACGGGTCATTCGTCTCCACCTTCACCACAACAAGGTTAATACCCTCGGGAGCAGTGCAGATGGGACGGATGTCCGTGATCTTCAAGGAATCCATTTCGTCCCTTCCCGATTCACCGAGACTCGCATTCGTTCGCAGTCTCGTTTAACGAGGCCAAGTGTAGGAGGCGAATATCCCAGAAAGACCTGAGAAAGACGATATAGGTACATCGTCCGTGGTTGGGACGAATTCCCACCAGCTGGGAAATTTCCACAGCTCGTTTACCTGCGGAAACCTATCGATGCGCTCGTTTGTATTCGGAATACTTCAAGAACAAGATGCTGACGAGAAGAAAATAGGCGTCGAGCACTTCGTAACTATGTCCGCCACCAATCGGTAGGCTCTCGGTACCAACCAAGATGCTCTCATCGGCAAGATGAGCGATATCGTTATCCAGATAACTCGTCACCGCAATAAAAGGAACGTTTCTGGCTTTGAGATTTCGCGCAAGCGTAGTTGCATTATCGGATTGTCCTTTTAGAGAAAAGACGAAGAGAAGATCGTCTTGAGTCAAAGCGCCCGTAAGAGCTGCGGTCTCATCAACGCCTTCCACGACGTAGAAATATTCGTCACCAGCCAAAAACACGCGACGCATCTCTTGAGCAACCGCACGTTGGAGCGTTCCCGTGCCGTAAAGAAACACCTTTGAGCTCTGCTCGATAAGCTTGAATACAGGCGTGAAATCACGCGAAAGAAAGTCTTTGAGCGATTTTAAGACAATGGCGGTATAACGATCGAGAACCGCAGCGTCGACTATATCGCGAGCATCAGCTTCTACTTCAGCCTTGAGGGCGTATTTGAACTCAGAGAATCCACGAAACCCTAGACGCTGAGCAAAACGTAGAACGGCAGATTTTGATGCGTTGCACTTGGCCGCTAGATCAACAAGCGTCGAATTAGCAGCCTCGTAGCGATGCATTGAGATATAGCGCCAAATGTCACGATCTATGTCGCCCAAATCGACGTAATGGTCACGAACCAGCTCGTCAATTTTCATCTCTTATCTCCCCTATAAAAGGCATTGCAACGCAAACAATAAAACGATAGCCGATTTATTCGAACTAGAAAAGAAAAGGCTCTGTTAGACCAAGGTTGACATAAAAACGATGTCACCGCGAGG
>DXMA01000012.1 GCA_019414445.1 Collinsella sp. | reverse complement strand
GGCGGCTGATCCGGTCCGACCGGGCCGCGCGGCAAGGAGATATATTGCCAGACCGCGAAGCCCTGTGGGTCGTTAATTCCACTCTTCACAAGTCCTACACAACATATCGCTTTCTATAGCTAATAGAAAGACTGGTGCGGATCTTCCGCACGTATCAGATGATGACCCTTTGGTTTAGAAATATATAGAGATCGGTCACCTGTAAGTGTCTATCTACCCGCGCTTTTAGCAATGTAAACCGCGCTTCAGATAAAAAGAGGGAGCGCCGCGCACAACGCGACACTCCCCTAGCGATTCAAGAGAATCTATTAGGCCTCGAGAGCCTTCTTGGCAATGGCAGCCAGCTCGTTGAAGGACTCGATGTCCTCGTAAGCCATCTGAGCCAGGACCTTGCGGTCGAGCTCGATGCCGGCAACCTTCAGGCCGTGCATGAACTGAGAGTAAGAGATGTCGTTCAGGCGAGCAGCAGCGTTGATACGGGTGATCCAGAGAGAACGGATCTCGCGCTTCTTGTTGCGGCGATCACGATACTGATACTGCAGGGAGTGCTGGACCTGCTCTTTAGCATGCTTGTAAGTACGCGAAGCGGCACCGTAGTAACCCTTCGCACGGTGCATAACGGTACGGCGCTTCTTCTTGGCGGCAACAGCGCGCTTAATACGTGCCATGTTCTATCAACTCCTAGACGGTAAAACGAAAAACGGGAACGCGAACTTAGGCGAGACGCGACTTGATGACCTTGCGGTCGGCAGCGGCGATCTCGGTCTCCTGACGGAAGCCACGCTTACGCTTGGTGGACTTCTTGCTCAGGATGTGGCTCTTGAAAGCCTTGGCGCGCATAAGCTTGCCGGTACCAGTCTTGCGGAAACGCTTCTTGGTGCCGCTGTGGGACTTCATCTTAGGCATGAAATACTCCTTAATCGGTTACAGAACACTAGTTACTTGCTATCGCTTGCCGCTTTATCCTCATCGAAGGCGCCCTTAATCGGGGCGAGCAGCATAAGCATGTTACGGCCTTCCATCTTAGGCTTGGACTCGACCGTAGCGTAAGGCTTGAGATCCTCGGCGAGACGCTCGAGAACGTTAAGGCCCTGCTCCGGGTGAGCCATCTCACGGCCGCGGAACATGATGGTGATTTTAACGCGTGCGCCCTTCTTGAGGAAACGCAGAACGTGGCCCTTCTTGGTCTCGTAGTCGCCAACGTCGATCTTGGGTCGGAACTTCATTTCCTTGACCTCGACCTTGGACTGGTTCTTACGAGCAGCCTTGGCCTTCATGGCCTGCTGGTACTTGAACTTACCGTAGTCCATGACCTTGCAGACCGGCGGCTCCGCGTTGGGAGCGATCTCGACCAGGTCGAGACCCTGATCGTCGGCGACGCGCTGGGCATCGCGGATGGCGAACAGGCCGAGCTGAGAGCCATCGACGCCAATCAAACGACACGAAGATGCAGTGATCTCGTCGTTGATGCGGGTGTCATCAGACTTAGCTATTTTCCCTACCTCCATTCATAAAAAAATAACCCGGCGCTTCTCAGCAACCAGGTCGTACACATAGACTTCCTCGATTTGAGGAAGGGAATCTAAGTTGTATGACCAGTCAGCTGCTCATTGGCGCCAAAAGGTGGGAACCCTCAGGTTCCTCTTTAGGGCATTGCGGGAACAACGCCTTGCGAATAATAACACGTACAGCGCGTTATCACATTACGTACACGAAAAAGGGACCTTGACCCCCTTGAACGCTCGCTTGCATGTATGGTGCTCGAGGCGAGACTCGAAGGGCCTTCGCTTCGCGAAGCCCCGGGCTTCGGGCGCGTGGCGCCCTCGCCACGCTCCGCTACAAACAGGCCACAGGCCTGTTTGCTTAACGCTTCGCGCGCTCACGCGAGTTCGGCACGAAAAAGGGGGCCGCAACCCCCTTGAACGCTCACTTGCATGTATGGTGCCCGAGGCGAGACTCGAACTCGCACGTTGTTGCCAACGGTGGATTTTGAGTCCACTGCGTCTGCCAATTCCGCCACTCGGGCACGCAATGCGTGAGTTAGTTTATCACAGCTTTCTACCGATTAGTCCGAAAATGGAACTTCGAGCATTTCGATGAGTTCGACCGTGCGGAGCATCTCGCGCCGACGGCATCCGCGACCGTCGACCGAAGCCTCACCCATCTGGTTATCGTAAGGGTCCTCGCGCATGCCGTCGAAAGAGGGCTCAAACTCTGCCTGGAATCGATTGTTGGCCACCATACGCCACGGGTCGAGATTGCCAAAGTAGTGACGGCGGCGCCACTCCTCCCCCATCCTGCGAGCAGAAGATCCAAATGACACGTCGGCGTTGAGCCATCCGGTCTGCGGCGTATAGAACTCTGCCCAGTCGTGCGACCCCACCGAATCGGGCGCAACATACAGGCCGCTCTGCCAACGGGCAGGCACGCCCGCGATACGGCACATGGTGATAAACGTGAGCGCCATAACGCCGCAATCGCCGCGGAGCGAATGCGCGCAGTCATCGGCAATAGATCCCAAAAGCAAGTACGGCGGCTGATAGCGATAGTCGATGTACTGCGTCAGGTAATCATAGATAGCACGGGCGCGATCGAGCGGATCCTCGAGCCCGTCAATGACACGGGCTGTCAGCTGCTGTAGATACGGCGTGAATGCAATGTGCGGACGGTCCTCGGAGGTGTCCACGGGCAGTGGCGTGTCCATGCAAGGATGCACCGGAAGCGCACCCCCATAGACATCACGATAAGCGGCATCAATTTGATAGCGATAGGTCACCGAGAATGAGCGCTCACTCGAAGAAGACCACGAGGCGGTACGCGCCGAAGCATTCGCGGGGGCAACAGCACCCTCCGGCGTCATATCGAGAACCTCGATATGAGACTGTTGACGACAGGCGGCGGCAACGGGTAGCCACGCGCGAACGGTCTCCCCTTCCAGAGCGCCGGGGACAGACACGGACGCTTTAAGCGTAATGACGCGAGCCAATCCGTTTTGTGACTCCATCTCCTTGAGCATCTCGTTGCGCAGTGCTATTCCGTCCGTAGAATCGGGCCGCATGCCGGGAACCTCTTTGGGATATACGCGAAGCGAATCGAGGAAGTTGTCGAGAACGAACAGTTCGCCATCGATAAAGCGCCAGTCAATACGCTTACGATTAATCAGGTCATCAAACTGCTCTTCGGTAAACTCTGGCCACTCCTCGCGAATCATCGCAATAGCCTGGTCGCGCGACACCGAAAAATGAAGCGGCGTCTCGAGCATGCGATACCGCTCGGCACGAACACAAGCAGCCAGCGAAGGCTCGGAGTTCTGCTCCAAAAGGCGATCGCAGGCAGCAACAGCCTGCGTCAAATACCCGGCATCCATAAGACGAAGAATCTCGGGCGGCAGTCCAACATCGAGATGACGAAAGTCATCACAGCAAACATCAGCAGAGCAACCAACTGGACCCTCGTCAATAACCTTCCCATCCGAAGGCAGCACATTAATAACAGCCATACCAAAACTCCAAGTCACTAGAACGCTTGAAGCCCATTGTAGCGAGATAAAAAGAAAGCCCCAACAAGGGAGCCATCAACACCGCTGAACGGTAACCATATAACTAAAATCAGACCAGTAACCCTGTAGCAAGTTAACAAAGGAGGCCCCGTTTCCCCGGAGCTGATTCCGTCGCGCGACTTCTGGCAAAGCCAGTAGCCATCTTAATTCAGACTCGTAACCCTGCGGCGTTAAACGAAGGAAGCCCCGTCCCCCGGAGCTGTTTTCTTGGCGCGACTTCTGGCAAAGCCAGGTGAGCGCAAAGGAAACAGTGTAGGGGGACGGGGCTTCCGGCGGGAAGTTTAGCGACGCTTACGCCTTGTTGACGGAGCCAAACTCCTCCATGAGCTCCTTGGTGCGGGCAACGATGTTGTCGCGACCAGGCTTGAGGAGCTTGCGGGGGTCAAAGCCCTTGCCCTGCTGATCCTTGCCAGCCTCGATGTACTCGCGGACGCCCTTGGCGAAGACGAGCTGCAGGTCGGTGTTGACGTTGATCTTGGAGATGCCCAGGGAGATGGCCTTCTTGATCTGATCCTCGGGGATGCCGGTGCCACCGTGCAGGACGAGGGGCAGGTCGCCGGTCTGGGCCTTGATCTCGCCCAGACGCTCGAAGGAAAGGCCAGCCCAGTCGGCGGGGTACACGCCGTGGATGTTGCCGATACCGCAGGCGAGGAAGTCGACGCCCAGGTCAGCGATCTGCTTGCACTCAGCAGGATCAGCGAGCTCGCCGCTGGAGGTCACGCCGTCCTCGGTGCCGCCGATGCCGCCGACCTCGGCCTCGATGGACATGCCCTTGGAGTGGGCAAGCTCAACGAGCTCCTTGGTGCGGTCGAGGTTAAGCTGGAAGGTCTCCTCGTGAGAGCCGTCATACATGATGGACGTGAAGCCGGCCTCGATGCACTTGAAGCAGTCCTCGTAAGAACCGTGATCGAGGTGAAGGGCGACGGGAACGGTAACGCCCGTGGCCTCGACGGCAGCCTTGACCATGTCGGCGCAGACCTTGAAACCGCCCATCCACTTAGCGGCACCAGCGGTGCACTGAAGGATCAGCGGAGACTTGGCCTCCTCGGCGGCCTGGAGAATAGCCAGGGTCCACTCGAGGTTGTTGGTGTTGAAGGCACCGAGACCGTACTTGCCGGCCTCGGCCTTCTTGAGCATGTCTGCTGCGTTGACGAGCATAAAAGAAACCTCCTGTAAGGTTGCTCCGATAACGCCTGAGATTTTACCACGGCGCACCCGAGCATAAACGTTCGTTTGTTCACGAATATCGTCCAAACAGACTTTTTTGACCGTTTGCCCTACGGAATCGACCCGTTGGGGAAAAATAGCTTGACGTCTGGACGCTTCTCGTGCTTCAAAAGCCGACCATTAAGCTACATCTGCATGAAAGGGTTCTGTATGAGCTCGCGTGCCATGGTGGTCGAATCGCCATGGCCGGTTAGGCAAACGGTATCGGGCGGAAGAAGCCGGGCGAGCTTGGAGAGCGAGCGCAGAATAGCCGCCCCATCTCCTCCAGAAAGATCGGTGCGGCCGTGCCCACCCGGAAACAGGGTGTCGCCCACAAAGGCAATGTTCCCCTGCTCGGTGGCAGCAAACAAGACGATCCCGCCCGGCGTATGCCCCGGCGTCTCGATCACCTGCAGGCAGATATCGCCCACCTCGATAGCATCGCCCTCGGCGAGCAGGCGCGTCGGCTCCCCGGGGTCGGGCGTCTCAATGCCCCACATAGCTCGCTGCTCCTCGATGTTCGCATGCGGCACCGTCACATCCTTAGCACACAGCTCATACTGGCAGCCCTCGCCAACGGTGGTTCGCACGCCGGCAACACCACCAACATGATCGGCATGGCCATGAGTGCATACGGCGCCAAGCACGCGTACGCCGGGATGCTCGGCTCGAATATGCTCCACCAAACGCTCGCCTTCCCATGCGGGATCGATAATCACGCACTCATTGTCCGAAATAACAGCATAGCTATTGGTCTGAATGGGACCGTTTACGAGCGTCTCGATCTCGACCGATCCCTTGGGAGTTAAATCCAAGGACACAGCACTCATGCCCCTCTCCTCTCTATAGAACTCGAGGCATCAAACGATGCCTCGAGTGTAGCGAATATCGATAATGTGGCACGTTCGTCGCGACTAAACGCGGCGCTTAAGCTGGGCTCCACCCTCGCCGGGCATCAAGCGACGCGCGTCGTAGACCGAGTCAACGCTGCTGATAGAGGCAAGCAACGGATCCAGGCCGCTCGCGTCCGAGATCTCGACCATAAAGCGCAGGGTTGCAATACCCTCGCGGTTGGTCGACGTGGCGGCAGAAAGGATATTGCCGCCCGCATCGCCAATAGCAATGGTGACATCCTTGAGCAGGCCCATGCGGTCCAGGCACTCCACCACGATCTCGACCTGGAAGAGGGTGTCGGCAGCGCCGTCCCACTCCACGTCGATCATGCGCTCGGGATGTTCCATAAGGCCTTTGACGTTGGGACAGTTGGCGCGATGCACCGAGACGCCGCGACCGCGCGTGATGAAGCCGACGATGTCGTCGCCCGTCACGGGGTTGCAGCAATGGGCCAGACGGACCAGCAGGCCGCTGTTGCTCTCGCCCTTGACGATAATGCCGTTGCTGGCGCTCTTGCCGCGCTTTTGCGGCTTGCGGTTGGAGCCGCGGGCAGGCTGCTTGACGACCTCGGCAATGGCTTCGGCCTTGGTGAGCTGTTCCTCGGGTTTGGGGTCCAAGATTTGCTCGACCTTATTGCCAACGGCACGTGGGGCGACTTTGCCCGCACCAACGGCGGCAAACAGGTCCTCGAGCTGCTTATAGTTAAACTGCTCCGCCACGGCGTTGAGCGCACGCGTGGATCGTGGCGTAGAGATGCCATATCCGCGCTTGCGCAGGTCCTTAGCCAGTATATCGCGGCCGGCGGCAGCGTCGTCGTCCTTGGTCGCGGCGGCGAAGTAACGGCGGATCTTTGACTTGGCGGAAGGTGTCTTAACGATCTTGAGCCAATCACGCGACGGCTTGGAACTCTTGTTGGTCAGAATCTCGACACGGTCGCCCGTCTTGATCTCGTGCGTGAGCGGGGCCACCGCACCGTTGATCTTAGCGCCGACGCAGTGGTTGCCCACCTCGGTGTGAACGGCATAGGCAAAGTCGAGCGGCGTGGAGCCGGCACGAAGCGCCATGACCTCGCCCTTGGGCGTAAAGACGAAGATCTCCTGATCGAACAGATCGACCTTCAGCGAATGCAGGTATTCCTTGGCGTCGGTGATCTCATCAGACGCAGCCCAATCGAGCGAATGTTTGAGCCAGTTAATCTGGTCGTCCAAGCGCTGGGCATCATTGGTCTTAGACGCAGACGATCCGCCCGACTTCTTATAGAGCCAGTGAGCGGCAATACCGTACTCGGCCTGCTCGTGCATCTCGTAGGTACGAATCTGAATCTCGAGCGGGCGGGCCGTGGGGCCGATAACCGTCGTGTGGAGCGACTGGTAGTTATTGACCTTGGGCATGGCGATATAGTCTTTAAAGCGACCAGGCATGGGGTGCCACAGCGTATGCACCGCGCCGAGCGTAGAGTAGCAATCACGTACCGAATGCGTGATGACGCGCAGTGCCACCAGGTCGTAGATCTCGGAAAATTCCTTGCCCTTGCGCTTCATCTTTTGGTAGATGGACCAATAGTGCTTGGAACGGCCGTTGATCTGGAAGTCCTCCAGGCCAATGCGGTTGAGCTCGTCGGTGAGCGTCTTGATGGTCTCGGCCAGATAGCGTTCACGGACCTCGCGCGACTCCGCCACCATGCGCGCGATGCGTTGGTAGGCGTCGGGCTCAAGATAGAAGAAGGACAGGTCCTCGAGCTCCCATTTAATGGAGCTCATGCCCAGACGGTCGGCCAGGGGCGCATACACGTCCATGGTCTCGCGGGCCTTAAACAGGCGACGGTCCTCACGCAGGGCCGCAAGGGTGCGCATGTTGTGCAGACGGTCGGCAAGCTTAACGATGATGACGCGGATGTCCTTGGACATGGCGAGGAACATCTTTCGCAGCGTGAGCGCCTGTTTCTCGTCCATGCTGTCGACTTCGATGTTGGTGAGCTTGGTCACGCCATCGACGAGCTCGGCCACCGTATCGCCAAACAGGCCGGAAACATCGGCAAGCGAGGTCTCGGTATCCTCGACGGTATCGTGCAGCAGCGCGGCGCACACCACATCGCAGTCCATCTTGAGATCGGCCAAAATGATGGCCACCTCGACGGGATGGTTGATGTACATCTCACCCGAGCGGCGCTTTTGGTTGCAGTGCTTCTCGGCAGCAAAGCAATAGGCCTGCTCCACCTTAGAAAAGTCGTCCTCATTCATATATTTGAGGCACAGGCGCTCCAGCTTGTCGTAGCTGTCCGCCATAATCTCGGGCGGCAGCTCATCGGCATGCTTATAGTGCTCCATCTCCGAGAACGGCTGGAGGGCGGAATCATGGGCGGTACGGGCTGCGGCATCCATCGAGGTCCCCTTCCCCTAGGCCCGCGGTACGATCGGGCGGTTAACTTTGGCTAGCATATCAGAAGCGCACGAATCGAGCGCCCAACTCCGGAAAGCCGAGAACTCCATGCGCGAACGCAAGCCCTCCAAATAGCGAATTGACCTGCTCAATTGCACACGGCCGGGGTTTTCGGCCATCGCGATGCGACGGGTGTCGTCAAACCCCGAAACGCGACAGAAGCCAAGCTCTTCGAAGATTCCCAGGCCACTTTCCACCGAGCGCTCGTCGACCGGCGTGCGAGCATCGATGGCAAGGCACATCTGCGCGATGTCGATATCGCTCGCGCTAAAGGAATCGTCCCCGGTCTTGCCGCGGTTGGAGCGCCACATGGTTTGCAGCGCGCGATAGAGCGTGACGAGCTCGTCGCGCTCAGGCGCATAGCAGTCGAGTAGGCGCTCGTTAATGCGGGCGTCGCGCGACGAATAGAGCAGGTGAATCACGGCGGGCTGTCCATCGCGACCGGCGCGGCCACTCATCTGGTTAAACTCAATCGCGCCAAACGGCATGTGATAGAGCACGACATGGCGAATATCGGGAAGGTTGACGCCCTCGCCAAAGGCAGAGGTCGAGACGATGCAGCTGAGGCATCCGTCACGAAACGCCTCCTCTACGCGATGGCGGTCGGTGCGCGTAAGGCCCGCGTTGTAAAAGGCGATATGCGACGCGTAGTCGGGAACGCGTTTGCGTAGCGTCTTGGCAAGCGCCACGGACTGATCACGCGAGTTGACGTAGATGACGGTCTTCTCCCCCGTCGCGACGATGGACACCAGGCGGTTTTCGCGGCTCGCAAGATCGCGGTCGTCCTCGAGCCGCAAGTTCTCGCGCACGGTCTCGTCGACCACCGTACGGGCAATCGACAGCACGCGGGCAAGCTCCGCCACGACCGGAGCCGTCGCGGTGGCCGTCGCCGCCATAACGACCGGATCGCCCAGGGCCTTGAGGATATCGGGCATGTCGAGGTATGCGCTTCGGTCGCCGCCCTTGGCAAGACCGGCATGGTGCGCCTCGTCAATAACGACAAATCCGATACGCCCCGAGCGCGCAAAGCGGTCGCGGTGAATAGACAGGAACTCAGGCGTCGTGAGTACGATGCCGGTGCGGCCCGAAGCCAGGCCGGCAAACACGTCATCGCGCGTTGCTTCCACGGTCTCGCCGGTCAACACGCCCACGCCAATCCCGAGTGCAGCCATCGTCGATGAAAGATGATAGGCCTGGTCGGCAACGAGCGCGCGCAGCGGATAGACAAAGATGCTCGCACGCCCTCGAAGGACCGCCTCGCGCGCGGCGTGCACATGGAAGATGAGCGACTTACCACGTCCCGTCCCCATAACGGCCAAAACGCTCTGGTGGTCGGCGAGCGCGTCGAGTGCCTCGACCTGCGCGCGATGTGGCTGGTTCGAGCCGATAAAGCTATGGATAAGCGAGCGCGTGAGCTCGGTATAAGAAAGCTGGGCGAGCGTCTCGCGTTTACGCGACTCCAGGCGCAGGCCAGAATCCGCCGGCTGCACGCCGCGGCGAAGCTCGCATGCCGGATCGTCGATATTGGACGCCGCGGTATCGCGCACCAAGACATCTTTGATCATGAGCTTGGGCTTCACGCGTCCCTGCCAATGCTCGGCCACGGCCTCGAACACCAAGTCGACGGCGCTGTCGCAATTGATGAGCCTATCGATCTGCGGCACGCGGAACATGATGGCCGGCACACTCGCGGCGCCATCGGTCGCCACAAAGCGCATGTGCTCGCCGGTTTTGCCCACCACGGCGCGATCGCACATCGTCACGCCCTCGGCAGCCAGAAGCGGCACCTTATTGCCCTGGCCAAACGGCTCAAGACGAGAAATCTGCTCGATAGTCTCGATATTTAGCTCGGAGAGGTCAACGGTGGCGGCAACCTCGTCAGTGTCCTCAAAGTCATCGGCGGGAAGCTCCGATAGCACGGCCGAAAGGCGACGGCGGAACTCATCGAGCTTGGATGCCTCGATGGTTACACCCACCGCACCGGCATGCCCGCCGCGGCGAATCAGCAGATCGGAGCAACGCTCGACGGCATCGAACAGGTTGACCTTGCCCACCGAGCGACCCGATCCGCGTGCAACGCCGTCCTCGATCGAGAAGAGCAGCGCCGGCACGTGATAGCGATTGGTCAGGCGGCTCGCCACGATGCCCTTGACGCCCTCGTGCCAGCCCTCGCCGCCCACGACGATTGCGCGCCCGCCGTCATAAGTCTCCTCGACCTTCGCCATGGCATCGCGCGTAAGCTCGGCCTCGATCTCGCGGCGCTGACGGTTGATTTCCTCGAGCTCGGCTGCCAGTGCACTTGCCTCGATAGGATCGCGGGCAAGCAGCAGGTCGAGCGCCAGCTTGGGATCAGCCATGCGGCCGGCAGCATTCAGACGAGGGATGAGCGAAAACGACAGGCCGTCGGCCGTAATGGTAGAAAGGTCGGCCTTGGCAAGTGCGGCAAGCGCGATATAGCCGGGACGGGCCGTCACGCGCATCTGCTGGATGCCCTCGGCGACCAGTGCGCGATTCTCGGGCGTGAGCGGCATCATGTCGGACACGGTGCCCAGCGCCGCGACCTCGATCAGCGAACGCCAATACGACGGCTTGCCCAAACGCTCGCCCAGGACCTGCACCAGCTTGAGCGCCACGCCGGCACCGGCAAGCTCGCGCGAGGGGCCCTCGTCCTCGAGCTTGGGGTCGGTCAGGGGCACGCCCTGCGGCACCTGGTCGGACGGCTCGTGATGGTCCGTGACCACCAAATCGATCCCCAGGCTCTCCAGATAGGAGACCTCCTCCTTGGCGGCAATGCCGTTATCGACGGTCACGATCAGGTTGGGTTGGGCGAGCTCGTTGACGCGGTCGAGCGCCGCACGCGACAGGCCGTAGCCCTCGTCAAAGCGATGCGGAATAAACGGCGTGACGTTGGCGCCAAACGAACGTAGCGCCTCGGTCAACAGACAAGTCGACGTAATGCCGTCGACGTCAAAATCGCCAAAGACGGCGATGCGCTCGTGGCTGCGAATAGCACGCTCAACGCGGTCAGCGACGACCGCCATGCCCGGAATAACGAGCGGGTCCGCCCAGTCGCGATCGAGCGAAGGCGTCAAAAACAGCTGGCCTTCCTCGATGGATGTAATGCCGTGCGCAACCATAATGCGCGCCACCAGCCCGGGTATGCCCAGGCCAGCCGAAAGCTCCTTTTCGAGCTCGGGGTTTTGCCGAGCGACCGCCCAGCGATGCGTCGTCTTAAGCGATGACATAGGCGCCCACCCCCGATAGGGGCAGGTCGCCGCGATACCTCTCACGGTTCATAGCGATGAGTCCTCTGTGTATGCCCGCTTCGGCAGGCAGATCTGTTGAACGGATTTATTATACCGTGCGGCACGGACGCAGAACCTCGCGGCACGCCGCGGTTTCGGTAAACGATGCCGGTAATAGCCTCGAAATATTCAAGCGTTTCTGACACACGGACGCATGCGAGCGTCTAGCATATCCATTCAAAACGGATTCACGAGCAAAGGGAGTCACAAGAGCATATGAAGCAATGGGTTGGACTGGGTAAGTTTCTCGCGGGGTACATGCAGGTCATCGTTCCGATTTGCGTTACGCTCGGCGTGCTCTTTCCCCAGCAGATCGGCGTGCTCAAGCCAATCGTTCCCGCCCTGTTTGCCTTTATGACGTTCCAAGGTGCGCTCAGCAACACTTTCCATCAGGTTACTGAGGTGTTCCGCCGTCCGCTGCATCTGATTGCGGCATTGCTCGTCTCGGCGGCGCTCATCCCCCTTGCAGCCTATGCCGCAGGATCGTTGTTCTTTGGTTCCAACCCAAACCTTGTCTGCGGCATCGTGCTCGAGTACAGCGTACCCGTGGCAGTCACCGCCTTTATGTGGATCAGCATGTTCGGCGGCAACGGCCCGCTCGCGCTCACCATCATCCTGACGTCCTCGGTCATCTCGCCCGTCACGATTCCGCTCACGCTTAAGCTCCTGCTGGGTGCCACCGTTGCAATCGATGTTCCGGGCATGATGCAGAACATGGCCTTTATGATCGCCATCCCCGCCGTGCTCGGCATCGTGATCAACGAGTTCACGCGCGGATGGGGACACGAGAAACTCTCCCCCGCGCTTTCGCCCGCCTGTAAGTTCATGATGATGGGTGTCATCGCCTCCAACTCCACCGCCATGAGCGAGTACGTGCTGCACATGAATGCGGTGCGCCTGGAAGTCGCCCTCTTTATTTTGACCTTCGCCATCAGCGGCTTTGTCGTCGGCATTCTGGTCGCCCGCGCGCTGCATCTGCCATATAGCGAGACGACTACCATGTGCTTTACCTGCGGCATGCGTAACATCTCTTCGGGCGCCGTCATCGCCACGCAGTACTTTCCAGGCGAAGTCGTGTTTCCCGTCATGTGCGGAACGCTGTTTCAGCAGGTGCTGGCCTCGATTATCGGGCACCTCTTTGAGCGCCTAACCGGCGAGGAGCGCGCCAAACAGCGCAAGCGGGTCAAGGCTGGGCGCGACGCGATGGCACGCTAGGCAGCACACTTTTCGAAGGCGCTCGCCTTGCTATACGAGCGTTTCCAGATGCGCGCGTAGGCGCTCAGCATCGATATCGAGCGTGGTCTCGGCATTAACCTGGGCCAGACGATAGCCCACGAAGTAGGGCGATACCACCCAACGTGGCAACGCCTTGGCAATGGTCCGGCCGTCCATGTGGTAGAAGAACAAGTTGTACGACTCCGCGCGACCGCCGTGGTGTTCGTGCAGGATATAGCGCAGGGCCACCTGAATCGCATCGGCAAACAGGTCCGCTTCGGCTTGGTCGCGGGCGTCGTCGCTGGCGGCGATTCCCTGTGGGACTGAAACATTGACCTCAAAGAACCCCATGATCGGTTCGGTTGAGATGTTGACCGAGACTCTCCCCTGTTGCCAGACATTGACGCCTTCGAAATTGGCGGAAGTCAGCGCCGCATAGCCGTCCTCCTGTTCCAAGCCCACAATCTGCATGTGTGGATGGACGAGACTGCCGCCCGAAAGCGGGCCTTTGTTCTTGTACATGAGCACACTGCGGTACTGTTGGGAATCGATCATCTGCTGCCAACAGCCCAGGGCAAACCGCATCACATGATGCAGCTCATCTGGTTCATAGGTCGCCAGGTCGGCGTCGTGATTGGCCGACTCGATCAATACGGTCTGACGGGTGGCCCGCAAGGTCTTGAACTTATTCTCGAGCCAGATGCAGTCACCATCGCGCTGGATGATGTTGGCGAGCCCCTCCGTGTCGCAAAAGGGGCACGCGGTGCCAGGGCGCCGATTATCGTCGGGCTTGCCGCTCGCCTGCTGGACGTCAAATACCAGCGCCACGGGTTATACCCCCAGCGGCACGATCTTGGTGCCATGGAGCTCGGAGACGCCAAGTGCTGCCGCCACGGCATCGCGGTTGGCCGTAGAAATGCCGCCGCCGGGAAGGATGGTCAGGCGGTCGCCCGCATACTCGACAAGACGCGACAGGTGCTCCAGGTTGTCCTCGATCGGCGTTCCGGCAGCACCACCATGCGTCAGGATGCGCGTGATGCCGCAGTCGGCGAGTGTGTCAATGGCGTCCAGCTGAGCCTCGGGCGAGAGCTGGTCAAAGGCCATGTGGAAGGTGATATCGATGGCCCCGCGCTTGCACTCCTCGGTCGCGCAGCCCGTAGCCATCACGAGGGCGCCGAGGGTGAGCTCGTCGAGCGCCCAGCCGCCGGCACAGGGCTTGCAGCAGCCAAAGACCAGGCCGTCAACGCCGGCGCTCACGGCAAGACCCAAGTCCATCTCCATCATGCGCAGCTCGTCCTGGTTGTAGTGAAAGTCACCGCCACGCGGGCGAATCATGCACATCACTCGCGCGTCATGCTCGTGAGCATAGCTGACCGTAGTGCTGATAACGCCGGCCGAGGGCGTGGTACCACCGACGGCAAGGTTGTCGCACAACTCGATGCGCTTAGCACCGGCATCGATAGCCGCCGGCACACGCTCAAAGTTCTCGGCACAAAACTCGTACAGCATAGATAGCCCCCAGGAGACATTTCGATTTCCACACGGCATTGTCGCACGTTAAATAGCAACCCGCACGATGGAACAAAACCTTGACAAGGAGTGTCCCAAAGTGCCGGCACATAAAGAACGTCCCCAGGTGCCACCTTGAGCGATGGGTACTCATTTAAGTACGTCCCCAATGAGTACCCGCAGGGGACAGACAGACCGGACTCCCTATACGACAACTGTTGACATCATACACTATGTGTCATATAGTAGGTGTTACACAGTATACTACGAAAGGAGGTGTGCGGATGGAGGCACAGATGAAGCGCGGCTTCCTCGAGGCCTGCGTGCTCGCGGCCGTCTCGGGCGAGGAATCCTACGGCTATCAGATCGTGAAGGACGTGCCCGCGAGTATGGGGCTCACGGAATCCACGCTCTATCCGTTGCTCAAGCGCCTGGAGAAGGCGGGCTGCATCACCGCGCGCTCCGCCGAGCACAACGGGCGGCTGCGGAGGTACTACCGCATCACGGACGCCGGGCGCGAGCGTATCGCCGAGTTCCTCGCCGAATGGCCATCCGTGCAGGAGATCTACCGTTACGTGGAGGGGGCGCACCATGACGCGCGATGAGTTCTTGAACCGGCTGGGCGAGCTTCTGGCCTGCCTGCCGGCAGATCAGGTAAAGGAAACGCAGGAGTTCTACGCGGAGGCCATCGCCGACCGTATGGAGGACGGCATGACGGAGGCCGAGGCTGTGGCCGCCATGGGCACGCCCGGTGAGGTCGCCGAGGCAACGCTCGACGAACTGCCCGCCGTGCCGCGCGCGATCGCGAGGACCAAGCGCAAGAGCACGGCACTTCTATGGGCGCTCGCCATCGTGGGCTCTCCGGTATGGATTCCGCTGCTGCTCGCGTTCGTCGCCGTTGCCGCTGCAGTCTACATCTGTATTTGGGTTCTTGCGCTCTGCGTGTGGATCGTGGCCGCGGCATTCGGGGGCGCGGGCCTGGTAGGGCTCCTGTTCGCCGTGGACGGCATCATTATCGGGCATGTTCCGTACGTTTTGGCCTCGATGGGAATGGGATTCGCTTCCATCGGTGTGGCGCTCCTCACGGGAGCCGGCGCCTGGACGGCGTCCAAGCAGATCGCGCGCCTCTCTGCCCTTTGGGCGAAGAAAGCCGTTTCGCCCTTCTGGAAAGATCGAGGCAATAAGAGCCGCATGGGCGCTGAAGCGGCGCCGCTCACGGCATAGGAAGGAGTGCAAACATGTCCAGCGTAAAAAAGATTTACCTTGCCGTAGCGGGTGGGCTTGTTGCCACGGGGCTCGTCCTGGCTGCTATCGGATTTGTGGCCTCCGGCTTTAACCTCGCTGTGTTCAACACGCAGATCGACCTGCGCGATGACACCATCATTCTGGGTGGTGTTGAAATAGACGACCCGACAGGGCTTCCACTCATCGAGCAGCTTGCCGAGGTCGGCGAGATCCATATTGGATCTGCAACGACTGGTTCGTCTTCTCCTCGCAAATGATCGAGCTCGTAGCAGCCGTCCCCCCCCTTCGGGCGCACCACGACGGGCATGAGCACGCCGCGCTCGGAGCCTTTTTGCGAGACCTTCCGTCACGCTCTTCCTGCGTGGTGAACCGGTCATCGACCGACGAGAGGCTGATGGGAATCTCTCGACTTCGGGCCAATCCCGCTCACCGATCTGGTCTTCCTTCGTGATGCGCACATAAGCGAGCAGACACCGCGCAGTGCTTCAGCGCGGCCGCACTTCCACGTCTATGACGGAGGTGCCCGGCGGCGTCTTGGCAATCCCCTTGTTTGCAGGCGTTAACGCGTGGGGATCGCCCACTCGGGGGTCGAGGCCGCCGAGGACGGCGGCGAACCTCGCGGTGTCATTCGACATCGCGAGGTTCCCGGACCATGACCACCTGGCCTCGTACCGCGGCATAGCCCCAAGGGTGAGGAGCTTCGGCACGTCGATCAGGGCGCCCGCGCAGCGTCGGCCGGTCCGCCGTTCGGCAGAACGGCGGAAGTCCCTAGCCGCCCAGGTAAGCCTTGCGGACGTTGTCGTCGTGCAGGAGCTCTTGGCCGGTGCCGGTCATGGTGATCTTGCCGGTCTCGAGCACGTAGCCGCGCGTGGCGATTGAAAGCGCCATCTGGGCGTTCTGCTCGACCAGAAGCACCGTGGTACCGGCCTTGTGCAGGTCCTCGACAATCTGGAAGATCTGCTCAATCAGAATCGGCGCCAGACCCATGGAAGGCTCATCGAGCATGAGCAGCTTGGGGTTGCTCATAAGGGCGCGCCCCATAACGAGCATCTGCTGTTCGCCGCCCGAAAGGGTGCCGGCGACCTGGCGACGGCGCTCCTTAAGGCGCGGGAACTGCTCGTAGACGCGCTCAAGGCCCGGAGCCACCGTGGACTTGGGCTGCGTGTAGGCGCCCATCTCCAGGTTCTCCTCGACCGTCATCTGCAAAAAGGCGCGACGGCCCTCGGGAACCTGGGCCAGGCCCTTGCCCACCAGTTTATCGGCAGGCGTATGGGTAATGTCCTCGCCCATAAACTTGATGGAGCCGGTCTTGGAACGCAGCAGGCCCGAGACGGTTTTAAGCGTCGTGGACTTACCGGCGCCGTTCGCGCCGATCAGGGCCACGATCTCGCCCTCGTTGACGTTAAAGGAGATGTCCTTGATGGCGTGGATAGCGCCGTACCAGACGTTGATGTTGTAGACGGAAAGCATCGGCTCTGCCATTTAGTTCTCCCCCTTATCCTGCTTGCCCAGATATGCCTCAATTACGGCATCGTTGTTCTGGATCTCCTCGGCCGTGCCCTTGGCGATGACCTTACCAAAGTTGAGCACGCAGATGCCCTCGCAGATGTTCATGACGAGCGACATATCATGCTCGATAAGCATAATGGCGATGCCAAAGGTGTCGCGGATCTTGACGATGTTCTCCATGAGCTCCGCGGTCTCGGACGGGTTCATGCCGGCGGCAGGCTCGTCGAGCAGCAGCAGTTTGGGGTTGGTGGCAAGCGCGCGGACGATCTCCAGACGACGCTGGGCGCCGTAAGGCAGCGAGCCGGCCTGCTCGTTTGCCAGGTGCTCCATATCAAAGATGGACAACAGCTCCATGGCGCGCTCGTGGGCGGCCTTCTCGTGCTTCCAGTACGTCGGCAGACGCAGCACGCCCTCAAAACCAGAGTAGCGCTCCTGGTTGTGCAGGCCGACCTTAACGTTGTCCTCCACCGTCATGGTGTTGAACAGGCGAATGTTCTGGAACGTACGGGCGATACCCATACGGTTGACCTGATAGACCGACTTGCCCGAGGTGTCCTCGCCGTCGAGCAGGATAGTACCGTGCGTGGGCTGGTACACCTTGGTGAGCAGGTTGAAGACCGTGGTCTTACCGGCACCGTTGGGACCGATCAGACCGGCGATCTCGGTCTTACCGATGGTCAGGCTAAAGTCGTCGACTGCCTTAAGGCCGCCAAATTCAATGCCCAAGTGGATGCACTCGAGCGCCGGGCGCTGGCCCAGGTCGCGGTCGGGAACGATGGCGCCAGAAGGATACGGGACCATCTTGCCCTTGTTGAACTCAAACTTACTGGGCATCGGCTGCCACCTCCTTCTTGGAAGCAAAGCGGTCCTTAATGCGTGCGAAGAACGACTTGAGCTGCGGGTTGTTGGTAAAGATCATGACCAGAATCAGCACGATGGCGTAGATGAGCATGCGGTAGTCCGAGAACTGACGGAGCAGCTCGGGAAGCACCGTGAGCAACGCCGCCGCGATGACGGAGCCGCGCATATTGCCCAGACCGCCCAGGACCACGAACACCAGGATGAGGATGGACGTGTTGAAGTCGAACTTGGTGGCGGAAAGCTGCGAGAAGTTACCGCCGAAGAGGGCTCCGGCAGCGCCGGCGAGAGCGGCGGAAACCACGAAGGCGATCATGCGGTACTCGGTGACGGAGATGCCCACGGACTCGGCAGCGATCTTGTTGTCGCGCACGGCCATAATGGCACGGCCGGTACGGCTGCGAACCAGGTTGAGCACGATCACGAGTGCGACCAAGACCAGGATGGCACCGGCGAGGAAGGTCGAGTACGTCGACACGCCCGATGCGCCCTGCGCGCCCTTGATGATGGCGGTGCCGTCCTCGAGCAGGTGCAGGTCGTCGATCGTGGAGTTACCTGTGATGTTAAAGATCACATGCAGGCCGCGGGAGTCGACGCCCACGATAAGGCAGGTGACGATCTCTTTGATGATCTCGCCAAAGGCCAGCGTCACGATAGCCAGGTAATCGCCGCTCAGGCGAAGGACCGGGATGCCGATCAAGAAGCCCAGGATGGCGGCAGCGATGGCACCGACCACGATGCTGATGATAAGGCGCACCGGATCGGAGGGAACGGCGCTCTCCAGCGCGACCGCGGTAACGATGCCCGTATAGGCGCCGACGCTCATAAAGCCCGCGTGGCCCAGCGACAAGTCGCCCGCGATGCCGACGACGAGGTTAAGGGAGATGGCCATGACGATATAGGCCGTGATGGGAACCAGCTGACCGGCGATCATGCGCGGAATCATATGGTTGGACTGCATAAAGAACACGATGGCGAACGCCACAAGGCACATGGCGTACGTAACAAAGTCGTGACGCGTCTGCTTGTCTTTAAGAAACTTCATAACGCTCACCTACACCTTCTCGGGGACGTACTTGCCCAAGAGGCCGGCAGGCTTGACGAGCAGGACGATGATCAAAACACCAAAGACGATGGAGTTGGCAAGGCTCGTGGAAATGTAAGCCTGTGCCATCGCCTCGATGATGCCGATGAGAATGCCACCGACAAAGGCACCGGGGATGGAGCCGATACCGCCGAAGACGGCGGCGTCGAAGGCCTTGATGCCAGGCATGGCGCCCGTGGTGGGTTGCAGGACCGGCGAGTAGGAGCACAGGAGCACACCGGCGATGGCGGCAAGGGCGGAGCCGATGGCAAACGTCATCGAGATGGTACGGTTGACGTTGATGCCCATGAGCTGAGCGGCTGCCTTGTCCTCGGACACGGCGCGCATGGCCTTGCCCATCTTGGTCTTACCTGTAAAGAACATCAGACCGGCCATGATAACCAGGCAGGCGACGATGGTGACGAGCGAAACGGCGCTTACATTGAACTTGGCCAAGAACTCCGGCACCTGGAAGGTGACGAGCGAAGTGAAGTTCTTGGGCGTGGCGCCCCACAGAAGCTGCGCGGCGTTCTGCAGGAAGTAAGACACGCCGATGGCCGTGATCAGAACGGCCAGCGGGCCCGCCTGACGCAGCGGCTTGTATGCCAGACCCTCGATGAGAACACCGAGAACGGTGCAGACCACACAAGAGAGAATTACAGATGCCCAGCCCGGGAGGCCGAGATACGACGTGGCACAGAACGAGACATAGGCACCGACCATGATAACGTCGCCGTGAGCGAAGTTCAGCATCTTGGCGATACCGTAGACCATGGTGTAGCCCAACGCGATGATGGCGTAGACGCTGCCCATGGACAGGCCGTTGACCAGGTATTGGATAAAGACCGTCATGTTCCACATCCCCCTTTCGAATAGGTTTCCAGTTAATGTATGAAACAGGGACGTTACACTGTCCCTAGATACCAAGCAAGCAGGGAAGGCCAAACCTCCCCTGCTTGGGATCAAAACCGCTCTATGTAAGGCGGCTTATTAGGCCTGTACGTACTTGCCGTCGGTGATGACGTACGCCGTGGGCTCCTTCTGGACCTGGCCCTTATCGTTCCAGGTGAGCTTGCCGGTCAGACCGTCAACGGTAATCTTGAGCATAGCCTTGGGCAGCTTCTCGGCGACCTCGGTCGGGTCGGCGTCGACACCAAGACCGGCCTCCTTGAGGGCCTCGGCCACCGCGTGCACGCCATCGTAGGCGTCGGCGGCAAACTGGTCGGGGGTATCGCCGTACTTATCCTTGTAAGCGTTGACGAAGTCGGCGTTCTTCTCGTCGTCGGCGGAGAACGGGGTCATGAGCAGCAGACCCTCGGCAAGAGAGGTGTCGAAGCCCTCAACGCCCAGGATGCCGTCCATGCCGTCGCAACCCATCATCTTGACGTCGTAGCCCATGTCCTTGGCGTTCTTGAGCAGGACGGACGCTGGCGTGTAGTAGATCGGCGCAAAGATCATGGTGGCGCCGGCCTGCTTGGCCTTGGTCAGCTGGTTGGTAAAGCTCGTGGCGGAGTCGTCCTTAAAGGTCTCCTCGTCAACAATCTCGAGCTTGGATTTAGCGGCCTGAACCTTAAAGGAATCTGCGATGCCCGAAGAATAGGCGTCGCCGGAGTTATAGAACAGCACGAACTTCTCGTCCGCATACTTCTGCGCCAGGAACTTGGCAGCGTTGACGCCCTGGTTGGGATCGGTGAAGCAAACCTGGAAGACGCAATCCTTGCCCTTGGTGACGTCCTCGGAGGACGCGGACGGAGTGATCATGAACGTTTCGGGGTCGTTACCGCACTCGGCGGCAACGGCAACCGACGCACCCGTGGTGGTCGGGCCGACGAGGGCCTGCATGCCCCAGTCGAGCAGGGTGTTAAAGGCGTTGACGGCCTTCTCGCCGTCGGCCTGGTCATCCTCGGCCTTGCTGGCAAGCGGCAGCTCCTTGGTCGAGAAATCCTTGCAGCCAAGCTCGACACCCTGGGTAACGGACTTGCCGTAGGACGCGTTGGCGCCGGTCAGCGGTCCGATGGTGCCGATCTTAAACGAAGCGTCGCCCGAAGCGGAACCGCTGTCGCCGCCGTTGGAGGAGCAGCCAGCTAGAATGGACATCGCCCCCAGACCTGCTGCGCTCGCGATAACGCTCCTGCGATTCATAACAGGGTTCAATGACTTACCGGTGAGGCTCGACATGCGGCTCTCCTCTCAAATCTCGTCGGGTTTCGGTTACCCAACAGGCCATCCTTCGCCGTGTTCGGCGTTCGCAAAATAGTAGACGCTTTAGTTGAGAAAAGTGGCGATTATTTCAACTTTTCTTTTGTTCTGTCCGTTTATCCATAATTATGCGTATTTCTATTGGTTTATGCAGTTTAGCCACTTTATTGTGTGAAAGTAATGTTTCCATTCCGTTACAAGCGCCCTTGCCCTGATTAAAACAGCCTCACCGGTCGCGTTTTGTACGCACCTAGGCGGCGATGTACTTGCCGTCCTGAATCACATAGGCCGTAGCGGGCTTTTCAACCTGCCCTTTGTCGTTCCACGTCAGCTCGCCCGTCAGGCCCTCGATTTTGATCTTGCGCATGGCCTTGGCAAGGTCGCCGGCAATGTCGGCGCCGTCGGCCGTAATGTCGATGTCTGCCTTATCGATAGCCTCGACAATCGCATGGACGCAGTCATAGGCATCGGCGGCGAACTGGTTGGGCGTCTCGTCGTAGGCGTCCTTATAGGCCTTGACGAAGTCGGCGTTCTTCTCATCGTCGGCAGAGAACGGGGTCATGAGCAGCACGCCCTCGGCAAGAGAGGTATCGAAGCCCTCAACGGAGAGCAGACCGTCCATGCCGTCGGTGCCCATGAGGGTCATGTCGTAGCCCATGTCCTTGGCGTTCTTGAGCAGGACGGACGCCGGCGTGTAGTAGATCGGCGCAAAGATAAGCGTGGCGCCGGCCTCCTTGGCCTTGGTGAGCTGGTTGGTAAAGCTCGTGGAAGAGTCGTCCTTAAAGGTCTCGGTATCGACGATGTCGAGCTTGGATGCCTTGGCCTGCTCGGCAAAAGCGTCGGCAACGCCCGAGCTATACGTATCGCCGGAGTTGTAGAACAGGGCGATCTTGGCGTCTGCATACTTCTCGGCCAAGAACTTCGCGGCGCTGGCACCCATGGTGGGATCGGTGAAGCAAACCTGAAAGACCGTTGTCTTATCCTTGGTCACGTCGAGCGACGAGGCCGAAGGCGTGACCATGAGCATATCGTCGGCAATCTCGCCCGAGACGGCGACGGCAGCACCGGTGGTGACGGGGCCGACGAGCGCCTGCATGCCCCAGTCGCACAACGTATTGAAGGCGTTGATGGCCTTCTCGCCGTCGGCGACATCGTCCTCGGACTTAAGCGAGAGCTTGAGGTCATTGGTCGAGAAATCCTTGGCGGCGAGCTTGGCGCCCTTCTCGGCCGAGACGCCATAGGTTGCCGCGGCGCCGGTCAGAGGGCCGATAACGCCAATCTTGAAGGTCTTGCCGTCATCGGCGGAGCCGCCGTCCGAGCCACCCGACGAACAACCAGCGAGTGCCGCGGTGCTGCCGAGCGCCGCGGCGCCGGCGAGAAAGTTCCTTCGGCTGAGCGTGCTGTTGATGTTGAACATGGTGTCCCCCTTTTTCGCTGGCCGCAGTGCGGCCGTCTTGCGGTACGGGGCAAACCTTATGGCGCAAACGTTGACAGTTTGTTACGGAGTTCCGTTTGTAGCGAGCATGTTTCCAATGTTTCCGCAGCGTTTCGGGGGTGCCGTTTTGTGCGACTCCTGTTGCCTGGCGAGCACGCGCCCTCGGTTCACGCTAGAATGCACTCAACCTTTAAGCGGTTAATCCATCCATAAGATGCACGAAGGAGCTATCTATGAGCGAATCCCTGCGCACCGTGAACGTCGGTCTGATCGGTCTGGGAACCGTCGGCGGCGGCGTGGCCCGTCTGATCAAGAGCCACCACGATGAGTACCTGGCAGCCTACGGCATCGACCTTAAGCTGACCCGCGCCTGCGCGCTTGCCTGGGAGCAGGCCGAGTCAGCCGGTATTGAGCACGAGGCCTTTACGAGTGACTGGCATGACGTCGTCACCGACCCCGCCGTCGACATCGTCGTCGAGCTGATTGGCGGCGAGCACCCCGCGACCGAGATCTTCACCACCGCCTTTGAGCACGGCAAGCACGTCGTCTCTGCCAACAAGGCCCTGCTGGGCCGTCATGTCGAGACGCTCGCCGAGAAGGCGCGCGCGTGCGGCGTGCAGATTAAGTGCGAGGCCAGCTGCGGCGGCGGCATCCCCATCGTGAGCACGCTCGAGCACGACCTGGTGGGCAACAAGATCCTGACCATCGCCGGCATTCTCAACGGTACCACCAACTATATCCTGTCCCGCATGGACGCCGAGGGCGCCGATTACGCCGACGTACTTGCCGACGCGCAGGCCAAGGGCTATGCCGAGGCCGACCCGTCCGCCGACGTCGACGGCTTCGATGCCGCCAGCAAGACGGCCATCCTCGCCTCCATCGGCTTTGGCACCCGCGTTACCACCGATGATGTGTACCAGCAGGGTATCCGCACCATCGGCGCCGAGGACATCGCCCAGGCCCGCGAGCTCGGCTACACCATCAAGCTGCTCGGCATCGCCCGCAACACCGACGCCGGCGTCGACGTTCGCGTGCATCCCACGCTCATCCCGGCAGACCATATGCTCGCCAAGGTCAACGGCGCCATGAACGCCGTCTACGTGGTAGGCGACGCCGTGGGCGAGACCATGTTCTACGGCGCGGGCGCAGGCTCCTTCCCCACCGCGAGCGCCGTCGTGGGCGATATCCTGTCGCTCTCCGAGCAGATCAGCCGCGGCGTGGCTCCGCTGCCCGAGATTGAGCCCTATGGCCACAACCTCACCTTTAAGCCCATGGACGAGCTCCAGACCAAGTACTATGTGCGTCTGAAAGTCGCCGACCGCGTGGGCGCCCTGTCCGAGACGGTCGACATCTTTGCCAAGCACAACATCTCGATCTCGCTCATCAACCAGGTCGAGGACGGCAAATCGGGCGTCAGCGATGCCTGCTCGGTCATCTTCCTGACGCACCGCGCGCTCGAGAAGGACGTCCAGGCTGCCGCCGCCGAGCTTGCCAGCGTCGGCTGCGTGGCCGAGGTCGCCAACGTCCTGCGCATCGAGGACGTTGAGGCTTGGACCGAAGGCGTCATGGCGAACTAGCCCAACGCTCGCCTAGCAATACGCGCCTTGAGGGCTCCCGTCCGATGTGGGATGGGAGCCCTTTTGTCACCTGCCCTAAGCACAACGGCAAAGCACATTTGCGCGAGCCGCTCATCGGTAACGCGGGCTACCGTTCACCGATATGCAAACGCGGCCGATTCCGACTACCGCTACGCTGTGCTGCGAATGTCCGCCCGCGATGAGAGGAAGCACCATGTTGCTCGAGGGCAAGAAAGCAATCATCACCGGAGGCACACGCGGTATCGGCTATGCCATCGCCTGCCGTTTTATCGAGGAAGGCGCTGCCGTCACCGTCTTTGGCTCGCGCCAGGAGACTGCCGACACGGCCGTTGAGAAGCTGACAGCCGCCTATCCCGACGCCAAGGTCTGGGGTCGCTCCTGCGATCTCACCTCGCTCGAAGCCGTGACCGAGGCCTTTACCCAGGCTGCCGCTAACATGGGCGGCTTGGACACGGTCGTCAACAATGCCGGCATCTCCCAGCGCTCGCCGCTCCTTAACTACACGGCCGAGGAGTTCGCAAAGGTCATGGACCTTAACGTCGTCGCCGTCTTTAATGGCCACCAGGCTGCCGCCAAGATCATGACCGAGGCCGGCCACGGCGGCACCATCACTACCACAAGCTCGATGGTCGCCAAGTACGGCCAGCCCTCCGGCGTCGGTTACCCCACGTCCAAGTTTGCCGTCAACGGTATGGTCCAGTCGCTCTCGCGCGAGCTCGCCCCCATGGGCATCCGCGTCAACGCCGTCGCCCCCGGCGTGACTAAGACCGACATGGTCGCCAACCTGCCCGAAGAGGTCATCAAGCCCATCATCGCCACCATTCCGCTGGGTCGCATGGGCGAGCCCGAGGATGTCGCCAACGCCTTTGTTTTCCTGGCGAGCGACATGTCCTCCTATGTCACGGGCGCCGTGCTCCCCGTCGACGGAGCCGCCCGCTCCTAAGGAGCCACAAGCTTTGGCTTCAAGCTTCAACATAGCTCAACCAAAAAGGCGCGCCGTCTGAATCAACTGCAGACAGCGCGCCTTCTCCTGTTATGAAAGGGAAACTATGTCCCAGTATTTCGGATCAGAACGGGGCACGGTTTCCCCCAGGACTTCCTTGCGGAAACTGCATCCCACTCTGAGCGCCCATTCCGGGACACAGCTTCCCAACGGCCCCCGTTTCGGAAACCACATCCCGTTCCGAGCCTTCAAAGCGGGACGCGGCTTCCCCGAGAAAGTATCGACTACTTACCGTCGTCGTCTTCGGCTTCTTCGCGCGCATAGAGCTCCAGCATGCGGCGGCGGTATTCGCGCACAGCGAGCTTGGCGCGCTCTAGGCGGCGACGCTCACGCGGGGTGAGCTCGGACGGATCTATCTCGTCGCCATAGGTCTTATCGGCAAGAAGATGCGCCGCGTCCACGATGCGGGCATCGATGTGGCCGCTCGCCGCCTCGGCGGAAAGACGCTCGGCAATCGTATCGAGCGTAGGCAGGCCCTCGAATACGCGACCATGGCCATGCGAGGTCAGCAGCTCGTGCTCTCGTGCGAGCAGACTCGCCAAATCGTGATGGGCACGCAGGATATCGAGTGCCTCGGCAGGATGCTCGGCAACCTCTGCCACGGCGGCGACCGGCGCGGCATCGACCACGCGGTAGAAGAGCTGCGCGAGCAGCGGCATCAAGAACACCGTGATGGCACCGGCGGCAACCATGACCGACGCAATATCTTGCGACAGCGCGCCCGCGTTGACGGCCACGCTCGTCACGGCAACGATGATCGGCAGCGCCGTGGTGCAGTACAGGGCCACGGTAATGCGACCATACGCCGACACATCGCGCGTCGCAGGACAAATGCTCATAGAAATAAGAATGGGTACGGCACGAATAATCAACAACGCCACGATAAAGCCCACGAGCAGCCCGGGGCGCGACACCACGGCCGTCAGATCGATCTTTGCGCCCGACACGGTAAAGAACACCGGGATCAAAAAGCCGTAGGCCAGGCCGTCGAGCTTGGTCTCAAGCGTATGGTTGCCCTCGGGGATGATATAGCGCAGGACGAAGCCGGCGGCAAAAGCGCCCAACACGATATCGAGGCTAAAGATGGCCGAGAACGCCACGAGCGTGACCAAAATAAGCACCGTCAGGCGCACGAAGGTCTGCGACGTGGTATCGGCGCGCTCCTCGACAAACGCAAAGAAGCGGCTGCCGACGCGTTTGGAGCGGCTGGGGACCACGGCAAGCAGCACGCACACCACGGCGAACAGGCCCAAGATCAGCAGCGTCTCGATACCCGTGCGGGCAGACAGCAGTACCGACATGGCGAGCACGGGGCCGAGCTCGCCCCACGTACCATAGGCGAGAATCGAATCACCGACGCGCGTTCCGGCAAGCAACCGCTCGCGCAAGATGGGCATGAGCGCTCCAAGCGCCGTCGAGGTCAAGGCGAGCGTCACGGCGATACCGTCGAAATGGCTGACCGAGAACCACGGGGTAAAGCGCACGGCAAGCCAGGCGATACAAAATGTGACAACCCACGTGGCCATACCGTAGCGCCCCTCGACGCCCGTGATGTTCTTTGGGTCGATCTCAAAGCCGGCAAGCAGGAACAAAAATGCCAGACCGAGCTCTGACACAAGCGAGACCTCGGCATCCACATGGATGACGCCAAGCATATGAGGTCCCAACACCGCGCCGAACACGAGCAAAAAGACCGTTTCGGGAACGGGTTTTCCAGGAATCGCCGAAGCGATGAAGGGGCTTGCAAAGGCCACGAGTGCGATGATGGCGAGCGAAACGAATGCCATGTGATGCCTTTCTCTTGTTTGCGCTTCACTGTAGCACCCTCGCCGTCCTCTACGCGCCGCGAGCTGTCGTATCATAGTGAGGTTTACAAACATGTGGCTCAAGGCGACCGCAGGGCAGGCCCCGCAAACCGACCGCTGCCGCATACCGTACCGTACGCCCAACCGATCAGGAAGGCAGGAACCAATGGTCTCTCGTATCTACGTGGAGAAGAAACCCGGGTTCGACGTCGAGGCTCAGCAGCTCAAGGGCGAGCTGACCGAGATTCTCGGCATCAAGGGCATCGAGGCCCTGAGGATCATCAACCGCTACGACGTCGAGGGCATCGACGAGGAGCTTTTCCGCTCCTGCGTGCCGACCGTCTTTAGCGAGCCCCAGGTCGATGTGACCTACGACGAGCTCCCCGCAAGCGACGGCGCCGTCTTTGCCGTCGAATTCCTGCCTGGCCAGTTTGACCAGCGTGCCGACTCCGCCAGCGAGTGCGTGCAGCTCATCAGCCAGGGCGGGCGCCCCGCCGTGCGCTCCGCCAAGGTCTATATGATCTCGGGCGCCCTGGACGAAGCCGCCATCGAGGCCATCAAGCACTACGTGGTGAACCCCGTCGAGGCGCGCATCGCCTCGCTCGACCTGCCCGAGACGCTGTACATGGAGACCCCCGAGCCTCAGCCCGTCGAAGTGCTCGACGGCTTCCGCGAGCTCGATGAGGCCGGCCTTGCCGCCTTTATTTCCGAGCGCGGTCTTGCCATGGACGAGGCGGACATCGCCTTCTGCCAGCAGTACTTCCGCGATGAGAATCGCGACCCCACCATCACCGAGATCCGCGTGATCGACACGTACTGGTCCGACCATTGCCGCCACACCACCTTCGGCACCGTCCTGGATGACGTGACGATCGACGACGCCGTGGTGCAGCAGGCCTTCGACCGCTACATGGAGATGCGCCACGAGCTCGGTCGCGACGCCAAGCCCGTCTGCCTCATGGACATGGGCACCATCGGCGCCAAGTACCTTAAGAAGACCGGCGTCATGACTGATGTCGATGAGTCCGAGGAGATCAACGCCTGCACCGTCAAGGTGAAGGTCGATGTCGATGGCGAGGACCAGGACTGGCTGTTCCTCTTTAAGAACGAGACCCACAACCACCCGACCGAGATCGAGCCCTTCGGCGGTGCCGCCACCTGCGTGGGCGGCGCTATCCGCGACCCGCTCTCGGGCCGCAGCTATGTCTATCAGGCCATGCGCGTCACCGGCGCCGGCGACCCCACGGTCCCCGTCTCCGAGACGCTCGAGGGCAAGCTTCCGCAGCGCAAGCTCGTGACCACCGCCGCCGCCGGCTACTCCAGCTACGGCAACCAGATCGGCCTTGCCACCGGTCAGGTCAACGAGCTCTATCACCCCGGCTACGTGGCCAAGCGCATGGAGGTCGGCGCCGTCGTGGGCGCTACCCCGGCAAACCACGTGCGTCGCGAGTGCCCCGCCCCCACCGACAAGATCATCCTTTTGGGTGGCCGCACCGGCCGTGACGGCATCGGCGGCGCCACTGGCTCCTCCAAGACCCAGAACACCGAGTCCATCGAGACCTCGGGTGCCGAGGTCCAGAAGGGCAACGCCCCGGTCGAGCGCAAGCTGCAGCGTCTGTTCCGCCGCGGCGACGCCTGCCGCCTGATCAAGCGCTGCAACGACTTTGGCGCCGGCGGCGTCTCGGTCGCCGTGGGCGAGCTTGCCGACGGCCTGTATGTCGGCCTGGACACCGTGACCAAGAAGTACGACGGCCTGGACGGCACCGAGCTCGCCATTTCCGAGTCCCAGGAGCGCATGGCCTGCGCCGTCGCCGACGGTGACGTCGAGGAGTTCATGGGCTACGCCGCCGAGGAGAACCTCGAGGCGACCGTTATCGCCGAGGTTACCGCCGAGCCGCGCATGCGCATGGCCTGGAACGGTGTCGCCATCGTCGACCTGTCCCGTGAGTTCCTCAACTCCAACGGCGCGCCCAAGCACCAGGTCGCCCACGTCTGTGCCCGCAGCGTGTGGCAGCCCAGCTGGGCCGGCGCCACGCTTGCCGAGCGCATGACCTCGCTTGTCACTGACCTCAACGTCGCCTCCAACAAGGGCCTTTCCGAGCGCTTCGACTCCACCATCGGTGCCGCGACCGTGCTCATGCCCTTTGGCGGCAAGACGCAGCTCACTCCGAGCTCTGCCATGGTCGCCAAGTTCCCCGTGGACGGCGAGACCACCACGGCAAGCGCCATGGCATGGGGCTTCAACCCCTACCTGATGGAGGCCGACCAGTTTGCCGGCGCCTACCTATCCGTGGTCGAGTCCATCGCCAAGCTCGTGGCCGCCGGCTTTGAGCACAAGCGCGCCTACCTCTCCTTCCAGGAGTACTTCGAGCGCCTGCGTACCGAGGCCGAGCGTTGGGGCAAGCCCATGGCAGCCGTCCTGGGCGCCCTTATGGCCCAGGTCGACCTGGGTGCCGGCGCCATCGGCGGCAAGGACTCCATGAGCGGCTCTTTTGAGGACGAAGCCGGCGAGCTCAACGTTCCTCCGACCCTGATCAGCTTCGCTGTCGCCGTGGGCAAGGCGGCCCGCGCCGTCTCGCCCGAGTTCAAGGGCCTCACGCACCGCGTCGTCCGCATCACCCCCGCCACCTATGGCGAGGACTACCGCCCCGACGCCCAGCAGCTGCTCGCCGCGTTTGACGCCGTCGAGGCGCTCACCGCCACCGGTGACGCCCTGGCCGTCTCTACGCCCGGCTACGGCTGCGGCGCCGAGAGCCTCTTTAAGATGTGTGTCGGCAACCAGATTGGCATCGAACTTGCCGAGGACGTGGACGTGGAGAGCCTCTTCACCCCGCTCTACGGCAGCTTTATCGTCGAGCTCGCCGAGGACGCCGAGCTGCCCGAGGTCGCCGACGGCGTTGTCGTGGAGCCCCTGGGTACCACCGTCGAGGGCTATGTCATCGACACCGGCTCCGAGGTCATCGAGCTCTCCGAGCTCCAGGAGGCCTGGGAGAGCGGCATCGAGGGCGTCTTCGCCTACCGCAGCGCCGGCGAGACCCCCGAGGTCGAGACCATCGACTTCCGCGCCAAGGACATCCACGTGTACGGCGGCGCCAAAATCGCCCGCCCGCGCGTGGTTATCCCCGTGTTCCCCGGCAACAACTGCGAGTACGATAGCGCCCGTGCCTTCCGCGCAGCCGGTGCCGAGGCCGACACCTTCGTGATCAACAACCTCACGCCCGAGGCCGTCGCCGAGAGCACCCACGAGCTTGCCCGCCGCATCCGTGCAAGCCAGATTGTCATGATCCCCGGCGGCTTCTCGGGCGGTGACGAGCCCGACGGCTCCGCCAAGTTCATCACGGCGTTCTTCCGCGCTCCTGAGGTCACCGAGGCAGTCCGCGACCTGCTCAAGGCCCGTGACGGCCTGATGCTGGGCATCTGCAACGGCTTCCAGGCCCTGATCAAGCTCGGCCTGGTGCCCTACGGTGACATCGTCGACGCCACGCCGGATGCACCCACGCTGACGTTCAACACCATCGGTCGCCATCAGAGCCGCCTGGTGCGCACCCGCATCTCGTCCAACCTGTCCCCGTGGCTGTCGCAGTGCAGCCTCGACGACCCCTACACCGTCGCCATCAGCCACGGCGAGGGCCGCTTTGTCGCCAACGACGAGGTGCTCGCCCAGCTGATCGCCAACGGCCAGGTCGCCACGCAGTACGTGGGCGAGGACGGCAAGCCGAGCATGGACCTTTCCGTCAACCCCAACGGCTCCGCACTCGCCATCGAGGGCATCACGAGCCCCGACGGCCGCGTCTTGGGCAAGATGGGTCATGCCGAGCGCCGCGGCGACAACCTGTACCGCAACGTGCCCGAGCATGTCCCCGGCGATAAGTTCATGCCGATCTTTGAGAGCGGCGTGGCCTACTTCGCTTAAAGCTATCCCATCGGGTACAATCCCCTCGGGTAACAACACCCGCCACCGGCACGCCCGGTGGCGGGTTCTTTTTTGCTTCGCGCATACAGGAAGGACATCATGGAAAGCCGCAAGCCGTATCTCGCCACCCTGCCCGGGCTCATCCTGGGCTGCCTCGTCTGCTGCGCGCTCTGGGGGTCGGCTTTTCCCTGCATCAAGATCGGCTACGGCCTCTTTGGCATTCCCGCGCACGACAGCGCCTCGCAGCTGCTCTTCGCGGGTCTGCGCTTCACCCTTGCCGGCATGCTGGTCATTGTCGGCATGAGCGTGGCCCAGCGCCGCCCGCTCGTTCCGCAAGCGCGCGATATCAAGTCTATCCTCACGTTGTCGCTCTTCCAGACTATCGGGCAGTACTTCTTTTTCTACCTGGGACTCTCGCGCGCCAGCGCCATGTCGAGCTCCATCATCGAGGCCAGCGCCAACTTCTTGGCCATCCTCTTTGCCGCCCTGGCGTTTCACACCGAAAAGCTCGATGCGGCCAAGGTGCTCGGCTGCGTACTGGGCTTTGCCGGCGTCGCGCTCGTCAACCTTTCGGGCGCGGACGGTACCTTTGGCTTTACGCTCGACGGCGAGGGCTTTATCCTGGCCTCCACCGTCGCGGGTGCCCTTTCGACCTGCCTGATCGGCATCTTCTCGCGCGAGCACGGCGGCGTCTTGCTTGCCGGGTGGCAGTTCTTGGTCGGCGGCCTGGTCCTCACCGCCATCGGCTTTTTGATGGGCGGCACGCTCTCCCCCACAGCGATTGCCCCCGCCATCGCGCTCATCATCTACATGGCGCTTATCTCCGCGGTCGCGTACTCGCTGTGGTCGCGCCTGCTTGCCGTCAACCCCGTAAGCCGCGTTTCGGTCTTTGGCTTTATGAACCCAGTCTTTGGCGTGCTGCTGAGCGCGCTGCTGCTCGGCGAGGGCGCTGGCACGAGCCCCGTTACCGTCATCGTTGCCCTGCTGTTGGTCTGCGGCGGCATCATCATCGTCAACAAACCCAAAAAGGCCTAGCGAGCTCACTTTTTTGAGAGGTTGTTCGCACACTTTAGCTTATTGGAGTACATCGGTGAGCTGAGGGCCGCCACGCACGCAAGCGTGCGCCCCTTTTTCTAGCGTATCTGAACGCCGGCTTTCTTTTTCTCGGCCTTGACGCGGTAGAGCTCCGCATCGGCAGCGCGAAGTAAGTCTTGCCAGGTATCAACACTATCGCCGACCCGCGCGTAACCAATGGACATCCGCAATGCATACGGCACCTCGGCACGAGCGAGCTCGTCGTTAATCGCCGAACACAGGTCCATGATGTCCTGCTCCGCCGCTGCCTTTTGAAGCACCACGAACTCATCGCCGCCATAACGTGCGATAAAGCCACCAGACGCTGAGCAGACCTCTTTGAGCGTAGCAGATACGACCTGGAGGGCATGGTCGCCCTCCACATGTCCATAGCGATCGTTAATCTGCTTAAAGCCGTCAGCGTCCATCATGAGCAGATACACATCTTCGGCCTGATCCATATTCGAGAAGAGCGACAGCATATAGGTCTCAAAGCGGTTGCGATTGTTGAGACCGGTCAACGGGTCGGTCGAGATCATCTGCTCCTGGCAAACAATGTAGAGCTGCAACATACTTAACATGATGCCGACACTAAGGCAAGGACCCGAATAAAAGACCTGAAAGACACCAGCTACCAGGGCCGGAATGGCGAAAAATGCCAAGGTTTGATAGATGGCCTTCTTTTGTAGGCTCTCGACCTTGCAAGATTGTATAAACGCATGCAGGGACGTATATATAACGTAGCAGTAGCTGACGATGGGCTGGATCATATAGACAAAACCACGACGATACGCGCCCTGCGCATCGATATAGAACAGGGCATGCGTCCAGTAGCTCGAAAACGCCAGTACGACTACCAGCGCCGCAGGCAGCGTTACAAGCGCCACTCTAGAGCGCGCGGTCAAAAGGCGAGAACCCTGCACCGTCTCGGAATAGATAAACCAAATAAGGCACGCGGCGGCAAAGAGCGAAAACGAAACCGCGTTGGAAATCCAGTTGGCAGCAATGCCCAGCGTGCCGCCCACACCGTCCGAAAGCGTCCAGATTATATCGAATAACATGTACGCGGCAGAGGTGTAGCCGAGCGTACTAAACAATAACTGCTGGGTACTCGAGAACAAGGAGTGGCGACTTCGCGCGGCAAGCCCGATAAGAACAATCATGCATAGCAGGAATATCTCGATCTTGAGTGCCTTAACCACTAGACGCCATCCCTTCAATATCCAAGTGGTCAGAATCGCCCGATTCGTGCCTGGGCAATAAACACCCCTACTCCGCAGGGGTATAGGGAATAATAGCAGAGCGCCCGAACGTCACTGCAAGACAGCTCTCGTTCGGGCGCCCATACGGCGCGAATTGCACACGCCGGCTTGATTGACTCGCGTCGACGATTACTCGCCGTCGATGTCGGTCGCGACGGCCTCCTCAATAGCCTCGACGCCTTCGACCGACAGATCCTCTTCGCCGTGGCAGAACTTCTTATCGACCCAGCCGGTCAGAATCGGGGCCATGATGGCCGTGATGATGACGGCGGTGGCGATCTGCGCATACGCGGTGGGCGCAAGCTCGGCATAGCGCGGCGCGACCTCAGCAAGAGCAACCGGCGTGGTCATAGCCGTGCCGGCGATGGTGGAGCAAGCAACGGCGGCCTTGCCGTTGCCGCCGCACAAGCGCTCGAAGGCAAAGGTGATGGGGCCAACGATAAAGAGGGTGATGAGGCCCAACAGAATGCCGGAAATACCGCCGGTGATAAAGCTCGACAGGCTCATGGACGCACCGAGCTGAAATCCGATGACGGCAATCGCGGGATTGGCACCGGGAACCAGCAGGTTCTTGATAAACGGGAACAGGTTGCCCAGAACCATGCCAATAACGAGTGGCAAGATGGAGCCGATAATGGTGCCAATGGGAATGTTGGCGAGGCCGGAAACACCGAGGATGATCATCGTGACGGCGGGGCCAGCCGTAAAGAACAGGATACCGACGGCGCCCTGCTCGGACTCATCGCCGAACTCGCCCATGATGCCCGTATAGAGCGCCATGTTGCAAAACGTGATGCCGCCGATGATAGACACGGAGCTCAGACCCAGGAAGTTGTCGTTAAAGAAATATGCCACGCCCAGGCCGAGAGCCGCTGCGACGACCAGCTTGGGGATCAGCACGACGATACCGGTCTTGATGGCACCCGGCGTGGACTTAAAGCTGATGCCGGCGCCCACAAACAGCAGGATCGCGGCGACAATGGTATTGGAGCCACCGCGGCAGGCAGCCGTAAAGAATCCGCCGATCTCAAAAACCTGCGGGCAGAAGGTGTTGAGCAAAAGACCGACGATCATCGGATAAATCATGATGTCGCCCGGGATGCGCGGGACCTTGAATTTCTTTTGCTCGTTGGTGGTTGCTTCCTGTGCCATGAAACCCCCATTTCCGCTGACGGGATACAAAAGCCCACGTCACGCTTTGCTACAGTAAAGTTTGACCATGGTACCAGAAGAAATAGACCAGCTCGGTGAAAAACTCGACAAGTTGGGATGGAACGAGATTCGGCGCCCGCGACGCCACCCCTATATAAGGCTCAAGACGATATAGAGTACGATGCCCGAGACGCAGCACCACAGCATCGATTTTGTCTTGACCGCCACGACCACGACGCCGGCGGCCGCAATCCAGGGAACCAAGGCAGGCCAGAGCCCCGCGTCGAACGCGCCGGGACTCACCAAGTCGTTGGCGACCAGCGCGGCAAAGGCAGCGGGCGGGATATAGCCCAGGGCCTCGGTAATACGGGGCGACAGGGTCCGCCCGCGCAAGGCGAACGCCGGCGCGATGCGAAAGAACGCGATAGCAGCCCACGACGACAGCCACAGAACCAAGAACTCGTTAACGGGCATCGCGGGCACCTCTTCCGTCAAATACAGCATCGCACGCCAGCGCAATGGCAATGCCGACCACGACGCTTGCCGGCACGGTAATATTCATGAGGCCCAAGAACTTGCATACGGCGACGGACACCGCGCCCGAAACCGCCGCGACAACGTTGCCGCGCGACAACCGCTGCGAAAAGAGTAGACAGATAAAGAGCGACGTGCAGACGAAACTCGCAATAGCGGTGGGAACATCGACAACGGCGCCGACGATGGCGCCCGTCGTACACGATACGCCCCATGTTGCGATAAGGATCACGTTGAGCACAAAGGACTCGCGCGGGCCCCAATCCTCCCCTTCAACCAACTTGGCAAGCGAGATGCCATATGCCTCCTCGGTAAGTGTCGCGGCAACAGCCAGCGTCTGACGCTTCGAGGCGCCCGCCAGATGGGGTGCGATCGATGCCGAGTAAAGCGCAAAGCGCGAGGAGATGGCGGCGACGCTCGCGACGATCGATGCTGCAGGCACGCCCGCCAGCCACAGGTTGCAGATCATAAACTGGCCGCTGCCCGTCACAAACGTGCTGCTCAGAGCAAAGACCATCCAGGGCTCCATTCCCGTCTGCCCCATGATCATTCCGCACGGCGCGCCTATTGCAACATAGGTAAGCATCACTGGCCAGACGATTTTAAAGATCCTAAGGACCATGCCACTCCCATTCTGGTAAGTCGTCTGCAGCGCGCCTTGCAACGCAGCAGAAATATCAACCGGTGGCAATAAAGTTCACCTACAATTGCCACCGGATCGAAAGACACAACTTTTTAGGAAGTCATTATGACAGTTATCGATCGAGACCGGGCGCGCGCGGCCTTCAAAAGCTACACCGATGCCTACGACGCCACCAACCCACGCATCGCGCTCAAAATCGAGCATACGTACCACGTGGCCGAGGCATGCGATGCCGTAGCGCGCGAGCAGGGCTGGTCGTCAGAAGATATTGACCTGGCATGGCTTTGCGGCCTGCTACACGATATGGGCCGCTTTGAGCAGTTGCGGCGCTGGGACACCTTTAAGGACGCCGAGAGCATGAGCCATGCAGCGCTGGGCATCGAGGTCCTCTTTGGCGAGAATCCCGCCGATGCACCCGCCGTAACGAGCATCCGCGACTTTATCGATGACCCGGCAGAGGACGAACTGATCCGCGCGAGCATCGCCCACCACAGTGATTTTCGCCTGCCCACGGAACTCGACACCCGTACACGGAGCTTCTGCGAGATCGTGCGCGATGGCGACAAGATTGACATTATGCGCACCATCGCCGACAGCACCGTCGACACCATCCTCAAGGTGGATGAGGACACGTTTCTCGCCAGCCACTTCTCGACACCGGCGCTTACCGCCTTTGACGAGCATCGCTGCGTCGCGCGTGACGAGCGCAACGAGCCGGCGGACTACCTGGTGGGGCTCATCTGCTTTATGTTTGAGCTCGTCCATCCGGCAAGCCGTGCACTGGCGCGCGAGCAAGGCGATATCTATCGCCTGCTCGACGCGCCCTTTGGCATTACGCGACCCTTTACCGACCCCGCCGCGCAGGCAACCTGGAGCCGCCTTAAGGACGAGCTGCGCCGCTGGCTGGCAAGCGCTTAGCACTCGAGCTGAGCCAGCAGTTCCTCAACGATCTCAACGGCATCGCCGACGACCTTGTACTGGGCGGCACCGAAGATGGGGGCATCCGGGTCCTCATTGATGGCAACAATGCACTCCGCCCCACCGATGCCGGCGAGATGCTGGATAGCACCCGAGACACCGATGCTCACGAGGAGCTTGGGCGAGACCGATACACCCGTCTGGCCAATTTGGTGGCGATACTCCAACCAGCCTGCCTCCACAATGGGACGCGTGCAACCAAGCTCGGCACCCAGGGCATCGGCGAGCTTTCGCATCAGGGGCAGATTCTTCTTGGAGCCGATGCCGCGGCCCACCACGACCAGACGCTCGGCATCGGCAATTGAGGCCTGCTGTCCCCACTCCTCGGCGGGAATCGAGATCTCGACGCGGGCCTTAACGTCATCCGCAAGCACTACCTGGGTAATCGTGCCGGAGCGGCTATAGTCAAACTCGGGCGCCTTAAAGATGCCGGGGCGCACCGTTGCCATCTGAGGACGGTGGTTGGGGCAGATAATGGTGGCCATCAGGTTGCCGCCAAACGCCGGGCGCGTCTGCTGCAGCAGACCCGTCTCCGTATCCACCGAAAGCACCGTGCAATCAGCCGTAAGGCCCGTCTGCAGGCGCACGGCAACGCCGGGTGCCAGTTCGCGGCCAAACGCGGTCGCGCCGTACAGAATGGCCTCGGGCTTGCGCTCGGCCACCAAATCGTAGATCAGGCGAGCATAGACCTCCGCGTCGTTCTGACGCAGGCGCTCGTCACGACAGACCAGAACTTCGTCCGCGCCGGCACAAACCAGGTGTTCGAGGTCCTCGAGCGAGCCCTCGGGGCTCATGCCGACCAGTGCCACCAGGCGACAGCCGCGGGCATCAGCAAGCTCGCGTCCCTTGCCCATGAGCTCGAAGGCCACGGATGCCACGGCATCGTGCTTGTCAGTTTGCACGAAGACCCAAATGTCTCGATATGCGTCAAGGTCTACCGCGCCGGCGGCCTCGTCGCGCTCGATCGAGATGGCGTTGACGGGGCAGGCGTCGACGCACCCGCCGCACAGGATACAGCCGTCGGTTACGCGGGCACAGCGATTGGGGCGCTCGCCCTCCACCACAATGCCGCCCGAGGCGCAGGCGCGAACGCAGCGACCGCAGCCGATACAGGCTTCGCTATCGATAATCAGCCCGCTCATCTATGCCATCCCCTCAATAATCTTGGCAAGTTTTACCGCCTGCCCGGACGCCGTTCCCTCGACGGCCTCGCACGTTTGGTCACGGTCGGGCACAAACGAGCGCACGACCTGCGTCGGTGATCCGGCAAGGCCGCAACGCGAGGGGTCGGCGTTTACGTCGGCAGCGCTGGCCACGCGCACGTCTGCATCCTCGGCCGCGCGAATACCGGCAATACTCGGCATGCGCAGCTGGCCAATCTCCTTGGCAGTCGTCATCGCACACGGCATCTCCAGGTACACCGTCTCCTCGCCGGCATCGCAGCCGTGAACGAGCGCCAGCGAGCCACACGTCGTAAATCCCGCGCTCTGCACACAGCTCACGTCGGTCACGCAGGGGACCCCAAAGGCGCCGGCCAGCTCGGGGCCGATCTGGGCCGTATCGCCGTCCACTGCCATCTTGCCGCAGATGAGCAGGTCAAAATCCTCATCGAGTGCCTCGATGCCGCATTTGAGGGCATAGGTGGTGGCTAGGGTATCGGCGCCCGCAAAGGCTCGGTCGGTCAGCAGCAGCGCGTCGTCGGCACCGCGGGCGATGCAGTCGCGCAGCAGCGATTCGGTCGCGGGGATGCCCATCGACACCACCGTCACACGCACGTCCATGCCAAAGCCGATAAAGTCGTCCTTCAGCGCTAGCGCACATTCGAGGGCACTTGCATCGAAGGGATTAATGACCGCCTGCTTGCCATCACGCACGATAGTATTGGTCTTGGGGTCCATCTTGACCTCGGTGCTTCCGGGCACCGCCTTGACGCACACCACCATATGGAAATCACTCATCTTCACGCGCCCCCTTTCTGAACGAGTTCATCCAAGAGCTTCTCCGTAAACAGGTTGCCGCGACCCAGCTGGCCGGCAGGATCGAGCTGGAGTTTGAGACGCGCCGACTCGACCATGGCCTCGTGGCCGTACATCGTCTCCAAGAAGCCCGCCTTGATCTTGCCGACGCCGTGTTCGGCAGAAACGGCACCGCCCATGGCCGTGACCTCGGAAGCCCACTGGGCAAAGAGTTCTCCACCACGACGGTAGTCTTGCGCATCGCGCGGCAGGATGTTCACATGCAGATGGTTGTTCCCGATGTGTCCCCAGGCAGCAGACTCAAGCCCGCTTTCGGCCAGCGTGCGGCGATAGAGGGCCATGACATCGGCAAGGCATGCATTGGGCACCGACATGTCCGAGCCCAACTTGGTGATAGTGGGATCCGTGCGGCGGCGCTCGTCGATAAGCATGTTGACGCTCTCAGGCACCGCGTGGCGGAAGAACCGCTGGCACTCGCGATCGACTTCGGTGCGGGCGACCCATGTCGCATCGTCGCGGCCGCCCGCAAGCTCCAGCACCCATCCCAGGTGGTACAGCTCCTCGGTCGCCTGCGCCTCGTCGTCGCAGTCGAGCTCCACGTAGACACAGACCTTTGCCTCGTCGTCGAGCGCCGGCAGCGAGGCAAACGCCGTCGACTGCTCGCGCTGGCGACGTAGAATATCCAGGGCGCCAGCATCGAAGTACTCGATGGCAGCCGCATGGGACAGGACAGGGCGCACGGAATCGGTAAAGGACACCGCCTTGTCCTCGCTATCGAAAAAGCAACTCACACCCCATACGACCGAAGGTGCCGCCTGCAGGGCGATCTCGAGCTCGGTAATGACGCCGAGCGTGCCGCACGCGCCGATAAAGAGGTCGATGGCGTCCATATCGTCCGCAACGAAATAGCCTGAGGCATTTTTTGTCTCGGGCATGGTATAGCCGGGAAGATCGAGCTCGAGCGTACGGCCCGCTGCCGTCACGAGCGACAGGTGGCGGTCCTGGGCAAAAGCCTCGCCGCGCTGAAGCTCAAGCAAATCGCCATCAGCCAGCGCGACGTGGAGTCCCGTGATATGCGGGCGCATGGGACCGTAAGCGTAGCTGCGGGCGCCTGAGGCGTTGCATGCCGCCATGCCGCCCAGACAGGCAGATGCCTCGGTGGGATCGGTGGGAAAGAACTGCTCGGGGGACTCTTGGAACTCCTCGTAGGCCTCAAGCGATGCCTGGTCCCAACCAGCGGTCGGCAGTACCTTCTTGCTCAGCTGCTTACGCAGCTCCGAGAGCACAACGCCCGGCTCCACGCGCAGCAGAAATTGGCCTTGTTCATCGCGGCGAAGGCCCAAGTAGCGATTCATACGGGAAGTATTGAGGATATGCCCACCGTGGGGCACGGCACCGGCGGCAAGGCCGGTTCGGGCGCCCTGAACCGTTACCGGGACACGCTCGGCATGGAGCGTTTCCAAAATGGCACGGACCTCGTCTTCCGTTGTCGGAAACGAGATGCTCGATGCTTCGCCCGATGCGCGAGATTCGTCGCGGCCATACTCTTCGAACTCGTCGGTGAAGGGTTTGATGGTTGCAGACACGCGAACTCCCCCTTTATCTAACTACAGTGTTTGCAGGGAGATGTTACCGCATCGTTTCGTCGACGTGTTCGAAACCGTCTCCATAATTGGCGATTTTTACGTTTGCGCAATTCGGCGAGCGGCTGGATTTCCTCGGCAGACGATGCTTTTGACAAATATCGCCCCGCCGTCGCCGACCGCTCGATTGTCGCTCGAAAAAAGTTGAAGTAATTATTTCCATCTTTTACCTGCGGAGATGTCAATCCGTCAAGCATTTGGTCAGAAATTGGTCAAGTAGCGGCTGATACGGTCGGCGTCGACAGCCAAAACCGATAGAAGTTTTGGCCCCAGAAGCAGGGAGGTTCCCATGGCATATTACTGGCCCCAGTACGGCGTCGCCATCGAGGTCGACGACGATCCCTATCTCCTGCCTTTCGACGAAGAGGCGTTCCCCGAAACGGCGGTCTACCACGTCACCACCGATGTTATCTGCGACCCCGAGTCGTTCTCGGCGCTCGCCCACCACATCGCGCGTATCCACGACATCGAGCTCCCTCACGACTTTGACGAGCTCATCTACTCGCGCCGCCTGATGCTTCACATGCTCTTTGGAGCGGACCCGTCCACGTTCGCACGTGTCTACACCACCAAGGACGCCGCATGAGTGCGAAGAAGCCGCCCCGCCTCGCAGGACTGGGGCGTCGCAAGAAACTCGTCGTTGTCTGTCTGGCTATCGTCTGCGCCCTTGTCGCCGTAGGACTATACGCCTGGCAGTCGCAGCCCGTGCCCGAAGCGGGCGCCTCAGTCACGACGGCAGAGGGTAAATCGCGACAAGAAATCCAAGATGAGCTCGATGCCATCGTCCGCGACAACATGATGACGATTTCGGTCGCGCCGGTCGCTCAGCTACAGGAGGACGGCAAGCTGCGCGTCAACGTGCAAAACGTCCAAGACAATAAATTTCCCCAGCGATTCCGCGTCATCCAAAACGACGAGACCATGTACGAATCCGGTGTGGTCGAGACCGGCAAGACAATCGAGACGTGCCCCGCCGGCGACATCAAAGAAGGCGAGGCATACATCGAGATCCAGGCACTCGATGCCAAGACCCTCGACAGCCACGGCAATCCGACACGTGTCAAGGTACGGGTTGAGCAAGCCGAGAACTAGCTTTTTCGACCGACGCGGCACCGCACGCAATTCACCAGCATTCGTCCAATCATCGCGGGGACGGCCCGCGGCGAATAGAAAGGAACGACCATGGACATCACCAGGAACATGAACGGAGCCAGAGCGCTCGTCGTGGGCGCAGGGCTCGCGCTCTCGCTCGCAATGGGCGCCGCCCCGACGCCAGCTCTGGCAGCCGGGCGCGTTGGAACCACAAAAGTAATGGTCAGGACCGAGATCGACAACGTAGAGTTCAAAGTTCCGACGGTTATTCCCTTCGTCGCCAAGGCCGACGGCACGCTTCAGGGCCCCTCAGAAGACGCGACCACCATCGACAATCATTCGGCCTACGGCATCCATGTCACCAACATGAAGATCGACGCCATGAACACCTGGACCATTGCCGCCGACGCCAAGGCCGGAACCGCGCAGAATTCCATCGACTTTAAGGTCGGCCCCAACGGCGCACTCCAGAACGCCAGCGCCGCAATGCAGGAGACGGGCCTCGATCTTTCCAAGAATGCAGCCTTCGACATGGGCTACCAGGGCATTGCCGGCGGCACGGACAAAATTAAGCTCAAGACAAGCGGAAACGTCGCCCGCGTCACGCGCGACATCTTCCGCGTAACCGGCGAAGGCGATCAAGTTGCAACGATCACCTGGACGGTCGAGCCCGGTGCGCACACGGCATAAGGCCGTCGCCCTGGCCACCGCCGTCAGTATCCTAGCGTTTGGGCCAGCCATGGCCTTTGCCCAGCAAGAACAGGCGCAGGCCGCCACGCAGGTGACGGTCGACCTCTCGGAGCTCGACCGCGGCAACTGCAAGGAACCGTTGGCACAGACAGACGACAGACGATGGCTCTTGGCAGCAGGCGCCACGACAGCAGGCGCGGGAACCGCCGGCCTCGGTCTGCACATCAAACGCAGCCAGAAACGAAACACGGACAGGCCGCACTAAATTAGCTAAGGAGACCCCATGGCATCGAAGAACCTTTTGCCCGTCGTCGCACTCTGCGGCGCGCTCGCAACCGGAACGCCTGTCGCCGCTTGGGCGACTCCCGTCATGGCAGACTCCTTACCAGCAGCCCTAAGCTCCGCACCAAATCCGTCGAGCGCCATTGCGTGCAAGCGTTTTTCGTTCGCACAGGCCGCAATCTCAACCTCGGGATGCCTTCGTCGTAATACGGACGGCTCGATAGTCGTGGATATCAATCGTTCGAACAAGGCAAACGGCTCCCAGGCGGGGTGCGCCGTCTGCACGTGGCGCTCGATTGTGCTCGATGCAGATGGCGATCCGTGCGATTTGGGGTTGCGCATCGATATCGCTTCGGTCGATGACTCGGCGAACGGAGCGAAGGTCGCCTTCGACGGTGCGTTTTTCGAGAAAGGAGGCGGTATATGTCTGGGCTGCGCCGCCGCGAATGCAGACGATGTGCAGCCCACCCTCTCATTCACGGCATCGCTGCGGCTGACCAAGGCGGGCACCGATGCCATCGCGGCGGGAGAAGCATCCCTGCTGTTCTACGCCGCCAGCACCGAAGACACAGACATTCATTTCGAGAAGCCAGCCGGATCGCTCAGCCTTACGCGCGGGACGGAGGCAGGCCCTATTGCGATCGATACCCACACGCTAGGCAGGCAACGCATTCTTGCCGACCCGGCGCTTCTCGAGATGGAGTGGAACGGATCCGGAGCCGTCGGGATTGTCCCCTCCGCGCTTGACGCCAAGACGCTCCCCTCAAACGACGAACCCATCAACGCAACCATACAAGAAGAGAGCACGGACAAAGAAGCAGGTGCGGGCGACACGCCGTCGCCGACAAACAGCGTCCCAGCTTCTTTCGAAGCACCGAATGAGCCCGCTACCGGTCCAAACGATCCCGAGCTCGCGGACAGTCTGGGGCTTGCTGATCCTCAGGAGATCGATGAAGGTAACTGCTGCGTGCTTGCCGCCCTCGACCACACAGAGGTCATCGATGCTGCAAACATCGAAGTTGCCGCCGCCAATCAGCCCGTCCGCAAGTCGGCCATCATCGCATTTCCCGAATCCATCGAAGTCGTCTTTTTGCCATCGGGCGAGGTCGTGGCCCCAACACTGCTCACCTTGTTGGGCGCCAAGAATACTCGAAACGAAATTAAAAAGGTCACGGTTGTCGACCCTGCAACCACCGCTAAACTGCGTCTATACGCCGTTGCCCCAGACGGAGGCAAGACCTTGGAATTCGATGGCGACACACTTCTAGCCTGGCGACGTCTGGACATTATGCAAGACGTCTCGTATCAGATCGAACTCGAAGGGTTTGATCGTGCCCGCGATGCCAATATCATCGCCGCGGCTATTGAATCCCCGCAGCGGCTTATGACACTGCGCTTTGACTACTACCCCTATGTCCCGACAACCACCTGAGGCTTAAATGCTGCGCATCATTCCTAATACCACTTATATAACGTATTAGATGAGTCGCGATGTGCCTCGCATTTCGTTCTGCTACGATTGCCACGTTGGCATCAATACAGGAGGGCTCATGCCGGGCTTGGGAACAATCATCAACGTTGCGCTTTTAGTTGCGGGCGGTCTTTTGGGATTAGCGGGCGGCCGCTTCATTACACCGCGCATCCAAGACACGCTCATGAAAGCATCGGGGCTGTGCGTCCTGTTTATCGGCCTGGGCGGCACCATGCAAAAGATGCTCATCATCGATGGAAAGGCGCTAGCGACCACCGGTACCACCATGCTCATCGTCTCATTTGCGCTCGGCTCGCTCATCGGCGAGGCCGTCAACTTGGAAGCCGCCATCGAGAACCTTGGCGAATGGCTCAAGCGCAAGACTGGCAGTGAGGGCGATAACGAGTTCACCAACGCTTTTGTCTCGACTTCACTCACCGTGTGCATTGGCGCCATGGCCATTGTGGGATCGATCCAGGACGGTCTGCTCGGCGACTGGTCAACGCTTGCCCTCAAGGGCGCACTGGACTGCATCATCGTCTGCACCATGACGGCCTCGCTTGGCCGCGGCTGCATCTTCTCGGCCCTGCCCGTCGCCGTGTTCCAGGGGACGATCACGTTGTTTGCCGGCGCGCTCTCCCCCATCATGACCACAGCTGCCCTCAACAGCCTTTCGCTCGTAGGTTCCATGCTCATCTTCTGTGTCGGCGTCAACCTCATCCGTCCTCAGACCTTCCGCACGGCCAATATGCTTCCCTCCGTCGTCATCGCCGTCATCTACGCCCTCCTGTTCTAAATCTATCAACGCAGCGGCATCTCGAACATCTGTTTGATGCTGTGCTATGATATGAGGTCACCGTAGCTGTGTTCGAGAGGAGGAGCGGTGGCCGACCAGGACATCAAGATGCTCATCGAGCGCATCATGGCCGAGGCCCGGACCCATCAGTCCGCCCGCTTCTCAAACGAAACCTACGCAGACGAGCCGATTCTCAAAACCGGCCGACAGATGCAGAATTTCCTCCCCGACCAGTACCGTAAAATGCGCGAGATATCGCGCTGGCAGGATGACCCCAAGGGCGGTGCGGGCCGCTGGCTTTCGGAAGCCGAGCTTTTTTACCGCCAGGGCCTGCTGATGGCCGACTTTGAGGACGACTGTCCCTACAACGGCACCTTTAAGTCGTACTTTCCCACCTACAACGCCATGAGCGACCGGCAGCTGCGCGGCTACTTTACCTGGCGTGCCCAAGTGCGCCGCGGAACCGTCGAGGAAACGTCTACGTCCTTTGCCTTTCTGTATCTCTATGAGCTGATCTGCGGCATTGGCGTAGATGATCCACTCGATGGTTTTAACAAGATCAGGGCTTTTTGGGATGTCTATCGCGCCTTCGAGCCCGGCATCGACCGGTTTGCGCGCGTGTGGCTGCAAGATTACGCCGTGTTCCACGGGCTCGACCCCAAGCTGCTTCGCGACTCTAAAACCGTCATGTTCGATAACGCCCTTATCGAACTGCGGCGCGCGGCACGAGACCTTGTACCGGCACCGTCCGGCCAGACCCCTAAGCGTCGCAAAACCTCCGAGCCCACGCTCCCCCTTCCGCCCGATGAGGTGCGCGAGGAGCGACTCATGGCCGCCATCAACGCCCTCTCCACGTACAACCTAAGTAGCTCGCGGCTCGACCGCAGCCACCACCGCGATCTGCGCCACGTGGCGTGCGCCGTGTATGTCCGCATGGCGCGCTACTATGACACGCACCGAAAGACCGGCATCGTGGCAAGTTTATTTGGGGAGGAGACGGCAATGCCCTACACCATGTTTGCCTCGGCCGTATTCTTTGCGCCCGAGCGCCACGAGGACTGCGAATACCGTCTGGACCCCATCCATATCTACCGTTGCCAAAACGGCTTTTGGGAATGCATGCGTATCCACGGTAGTAGGCAAAAGAGCAGCAAGCTCGGTGAAATGATGCGCGCCTGCGACCAACGCCTGCGCCTGGCGCTGGACCCTGCCCATCCCCTTAAGGAAGAAAAGGTCCCCAAATATCTGGCCAAGATTATCGATGACGAGATTGTGGCATGGCTTTCGTGGGACGCCGCACACCAGCCCGTCAAGATCGATATCGATCTGAGTCAGCTGGGGCATATTCGGAGCGCCGCCGCACAAACGCGCGAGGCGCTTTTGATTGACGAGGAACGCGAGGACGGCTCGTCCGCAGAAGCCGAGGCAGCGGACTCAGGGCAACCGGAAGCCGAGCCCGTAGCCGACGCGATGGTCGAGGCGGTCGCGGCGGCTGCAGGGCAGGACGAGTCCGACGAGCCGACCATATCCACCGAACAGTTTGGTGTCGTGGCACCGCTTCTCGCGCCGACGCCCACGTTCGCAGCTGCTACGCCCGCTGACGCCACAAACGAACTCGCGCCCGCCGCAAACGCCTATCTCCGCGCTCTGCTCGAGCACAACGCAGTACAGGCGGAATCGGCGGTAGTGCAATCGGAGCAGAGCGAGGACATGCTCGTCGATACCATCAACGAGGCGCTCTTTGACCTGGTGGGCGACACCGTAATTGAATTTAGCGCAGCAGGGCCGCAGATTATCGAGGACTACGAAGCAGACGTGAGAGGATACCTAGACCATGAGTGATACCGCATCCGCAGCATCTCGCGTGCCCAAGCGCGTCGCTGCCGTCATTCTCAACTCGCTCAAGGGCGGCGTGGTCCCGCGCATCGGCCTTCCTTACATCACCGTAGGGCGCGAGGTCGAGATCCGCGCCCTGCTCACCGATCTGAGTCTCATCGCCGACGGTGGCGCGAGCTTCCGCTTTCTGGTCGGTCGTTACGGCGCCGGCAAGAGCTTTTTGCTCCAGACTATCCGCACGCACGCCATGGGCGAGGGGTTCGTCGTCGCTGATGCCGACCTGTCGCCCGAGCGCCGCCTGCAGGGCGGTCAGGGACAGGGCCTTGCCACCTACCGCGAGCTCATCCGCAATATATCGACCAAGACGCGCCCCGAGGGCGGTGCGCTCAACCTTATTCTGGATCGCTGGGTCGCCTCGTGTGCCGACGTCGACGAGTCGGTCGTCAATGCCCAACTGGCCCCGCTCGAGGAGATGGTCCACGGCTTCGACTTCACCCGCATGCTCCGCCGCTATCGCATGGCCGCATCCGGGGGCGACGAAGAGACCATGAGCCGCGTGACCAAATGGATTCGCGGCGAATACCGCACCAAGAGCGAGGCACGCGCCGAGCTGGGCTCCTCGACCATCATCAGCGATGACGACTGGTACGACTACGTTAAGCTCATTGCGCGCTTTTTGGTTTGCAGTGGCTACAAGGGCATGCTGGTGCTCATCGACGAGCTCGTGAATCTGTATAAGATTCCCAACGCCATCACGCGCCAATACAACTACGAGAAGATCCTGACTATGTACAACGACACGCTCCAGGGCAAGGCGCAGTACCTGGGCATGATCATGGGCGGCACGCCAACCTCCATCGAAGACCGCCGCCGCGGCGTGTTCTCCTACGAGGCCCTGCGCAGCCGACTCGCTCAGGGCCGCTTTGCGCGCGAAGACCTTAAGGACATGCTCGCGCCCATCATCCGCCTGCAGCCACTCACCTACGAGGAGCTACTGGTGCTCATCGAAAAACTCATGCAGATCCATGCCGGCTACTTTGGCTGGACGCCCACGCTTGCCGAAAACGACTTGGTGGACTTTCTCAAGATTGAGTTCGGCCGCGTGGGAACCGATACGCACTTGACGCCGCGTGAGGTTATCCGTGACTTTATCGAGCTGCTCGATATCCTGTGTCAGAACCCCGATGCAAATGTGGCCGAGCTGCTGCAAAGCGTCGGCGGCGACGCGCTGGCGCCGGCAGCCGCAACAGGCGACACCGGCACCGCAGGCGGCAACCGCAACTTCGCCGAGTTCACCATCTAACCTACCAAAAAGGGACAGGTTTATTTTGGCAGGTTTTATCTGGGCAAACGTTGAAGCAGTAATGCAGCAAGCCGTTGCCAGCCGCGTTGAGAGATTCGTTGTTGAAAGGAGGCCCCGTGAACGCCTTTGACCGCTACGCCCCGTTTATCCAAGACTTCATCTACTCCCACGATTGGGAGAGCCTACGCTCTATCCAGGTTGCAGCAGCTGATGCCATCTTTAACACGCAAGATAATGTGCTCCTGACGGCATCCACGGCTTCCGGCAAAACCGAGGCAGCCTTCTTTCCCATCCTGACCGAGTTTTGGGAGAACCCGCCCGCAAGCGTGGGCGCCCTCTACATTGGCCCCCTCAAGGCGCTCATCAACGACCAATTCGTCCGCCTCAACGACCTGTGCGAAGAAGCCGATATCCCCGTCTGGCACTGGCATGGCGATGTCTCGCAATCACACAAGGCCAAACTCATCAAAAAACCGAGCGGCATCCTACAGATTACGCCCGAGTCGCTCGAGGCGCTCCTGATCCATAAGCACATGGCGATCCCGCGCATGTTTTGCGACCTGCGCTATGTGGTTATCGACGAAGTCCATTCGCTCATGCGCGGCGACCGCGGCGGGCAGACGCTCTGTCTTATCGAGCGCCTCTCGCGCATGGCAGGCGTGCAGCCCTGCCGCATTGGCCTTTCGGCCACCATCGGCGACCCCGAGCGCACGGGCGCCTTTCTCTCGCAGGGAACGGGGCGCGACTGCGTTATCCCCCGCTTTGAGGAACCGCACCGCGTGTGGCGCATCTCCATGGAGCACTTCTACAACTCGGGCCCCCAGGCTCAGCAACGAGGATTCGTAGGCACAGGTCCACAAGAAGCCGAGGTGCTTGCTTGCGAGCGTATTGAGACGGCGGCGCCCGCGGCGCTGCCCGCATCCGGACAAGACATGTGCCACAGCGGACAGCTTACACAGGAAGAACACCGTCAACGTCGTGAGCAGGCGCGGGGCAAGGCCGCTCCCAAAGACCGTCGCACTTCCTCGGCCCCCGAGGGCGAAGTCGACATCCCACGAGCGACCGAGCAGGCGCTTCTCAACCCCACCGACACGGCGCCCGACAACGCCGACCCCGGCATGGGCTATATCTTTGAGCATACGCGCGGCCGCAAATGCCTGGTCTTTGCCAACTCGCGCGAGGAGGCAGAGGCCGTGTGCTCCATGCTGCGCAGCTACTGCGAGAGCCGGCACGAGCCCGACCGTTTTCTCATCCATCACGGCAATCTTTCGGCATCGCTACGCGAGACGGCCGAGGAGCTCATGCGCGACGAGGAGCAGACGCAGACAACCGTCACCACCTCTACGTTGGAGCTCGGTATCGATATCGGCCGCCTGGAGCGCGCCTTCCAGATTGACGCGCCGTTTACCGTTAGCTCCTTTTTGCAGCGCATGGGGCGCACGGGCCGTCGCGATCTTCCGCCCGAGATGTGGTTTGTCATGCGCGAGGAAGAGCCCGAGCCGCGCACGATGATGCCCGAAACCATTCCCTGGAAGCTCCTGCAGGGTATCGCGCTCGTACAACTCTATCGCGAGGAAAAGTGGGTCGAGCCACCCAAGCTCGATCGTCTCCCCTACAGCCTGCTCTATCACCAGACTATGTCGACCCTCACCAGCACCGGCGAGCTCACGCCGGCCGAACTTGCCCAGCGCGTGCTCACGCTCAGCTATTTCCACCGTGTCTCGGCAGACGATTACCGTGTGCTGCTACGTCACCTCATTAAGATCGACCATATCCAGGTCACCGAAGGTGGCGGGCTCATCGTGGGTCTCGCGGGCGAGCGCATCATCAACAACTTTAAGTTCTACGCCGTGTTCCAGGAAAACGAGGAGTTTACCGTCCGGAGCGAATCTGCTGAGCTGGGCACGATCGTTAATCCGCCCCCGCCCGGTGAGCGCATCGCCATCGCCGGACACTGCTGGATTGTCGAGGAAGTGGACTGGAAGCGCCACACTGTCTTTGCCACGCAGGTCAAGGGCCGGGTGCCGGCCTACTTTGGCGACTGCCCCGGCGACATTAACACGCATGTGCTCGAGCGCATGCGCAAGGCGCTCAACGAGCACGCGACATATCCGTACCTTATGGGTAACGCACGGGCCCGCTTGGCGCAGGCTCGTCATACCGCCGAGATTTCGGGGGCGGGAACCAAGCCGCTCATCAACCTGGGTGGCGACACCTGGGTGCTCTTCCCCTGGTTGGGCAGCTACGCCTTCCTAGCACTCGAGCGCATGCTTAAAATCAAATGCGCCGCTGAGCTGGGCCTTCGCGGACTCGACCCGTCACGCCCGTACTTTATGCAGTTTAAGATGAAGGCCGACGAGGAGACGTTCTTTGAGGTGCTCGCCGCCGAGGCCGAAAAGGACTTCGATCCCATCGAGCTCGTCTATCCTGGCGAGGTGCCTTACTTTGACCGCTACGACGAGTTTGTTCCCGAAGAGCTCGTGCGCAAGGGCTTTGCCGAAGGCGTGCTCGACATAGAGGGCATGAAGCAGCGCGTTCACGGCTGGCGCGACCACGCCTAAGACCAGTCTTTTTTGGGACGGGGAGACTTACTTGTCGTGAAGGACGGTGCCGAGGAAGTCGGTGTCGAAGGGCACGGCTTCGGCAAAGGCGTAGTCGCCGTCGCTGGCGATGAGCAGGTAGTTTTCCTCGCCGCTGAACTTCGCATCGCCACATGGGACCACCCAGGCGTGGACGAATACCTCGAGCGCCGTGGCAGCGCAGTCGCGAAGGAACGTCACATCGCTCCCCTCGTTTGCGCTCACGATATTGGCCACGTAGATACCCCCGGGGTTCAGGCTGCCCCGCACCAGGCGCAGCGCCTCAACGGTCGCCAGCTCGCGCACGGGCTCGGCACCGCCAAAGCAGTCGCTCACAACGACGTCGTAGCGACGATGGCCCACGCTCGTCACACCCAGATACGAGCGAGCCTCGGCGGTAATCACCCGCAGGCGATCGCCCACCGTGTGCTCCAGTTCATCCAGATAGAACCAACGGCGCGCCAAGCGCGTTATCTCTCCGTCATACTCGATGACGTCCATGCGCAGGCCCTCGTGCGACATCAGCGCAAACTTGGGATAGGCAAACCCGCCGCCGCCCAGCATAAGCATGCGGTCGATACCATGCCCGTAAGCATCACGCATTGCGTCCTCAGCCTCAAACACATCGTCAAATGCACGATAGTACGCAAAGACTGGCTCCGCCCAACGATCGCCAACATAGCTCGCGCTTTGGTAGACGCCGCCCTGTACGAGCACGCGGACCCCGTCACCGCTCTCGTCGTGCACACGCTTCACACGTGCCAACCCGTTGCGGGTCCTCGCGACCTGCAGACAGGCAGCACGAACAGCGACAGCGGCCGCACCAAGCGCCGCGGCTCCCAGAGCAACGCCGGCAACGACGCCGGCAGAAACACTCGGCTTGTTCATCTAGAGCTCCTTTTGCAGATAAAGGCCATGGTCATAAAATCCAAGATGGCGATAGTACTCGCGCGTACCGATCGCGCTGATCACGTTGATGTGCGTATACCCCGCATCCCGAGCAATCTGGCACGCACGCTCCACGAGCAGACGCCCCAGGCCGTGATGCTGAGCCGCCTGGCCCTGATCGCCCACACGTGCCGCCATACCATAAACGTGCACCTCGCGAATCATCGCCTCCTCCGGCCCCGTCGGCAGCTCGTCCGCGTGCGCGGCAACAAACGAACGGTCGGGCAGCGACAGGCGCAAAAAGCCGGCGATCTTGCCTTCGGGCGTCACCCACTGCAAAAAGCGTTCGCGCGTCACCGGCGTCTCGTACGCCACCTCCTCGTCAAGGATCAGCTCATCCAAGTCGGCACCCGCCGTGCTGATCTCGCGATAGCGAATCTCACGCACCGTCGCGCCTTCTCCACGAGCCGACAAGCGGTTCTCGACGAGCTGACGTAGGTTGGGCTTCTTGTTGCCCACCATGATGTCGTCGGAGCTAAAGTCGCGAATCATGCGACTGATGCGGCAGAACGCCGGCGTCACCACGATGTCGTCGGCCAACACATCGAGCAGCTCGTCCTCGGTATAGGGGCGCCACTCGCCACGCTCGTAACAGCCCACCAGACGCGAGCCCTCGATGAGCGCACACGGGTAGACTTTGACCTCGTCGGGCATAAAGGCCCCCTCGGTCATAAAGCGCTCGTAGTCGCGCTTGTCCCCCTCGGGTGTGGCGCCCAGCAAGTTGAGCATAAAATGCGCATGGATCTTAAAGCCAAACAGGCGCGCAAGCGAAAACGCCCGCTCAATCTGCGCCACCGAAATGCGACGCTCGTTGACATCGAGTAGATGCTGGTCAAGGCTTTGGATGCCCATCTGTATCTTGGTGCAGCCCAGGCGGCGGATGAGCATGAGGGCCTGCGGCGTTACAGCATCGGGGCGCGTCTCGATAACGAGCCCCACCACGCGATGCTTCGCCGTCTCGTTGATGCGCTGCTGGCGCTCGAGCTCCTCCATCGTTGCCGTCTGCCACTCGGTGACCTCGCCCCACGGCGTACCGGGGCCGTACAGACGACGCACCGCGCGGTTATAGCCGCCCACGGCAGCATCCACACGCTCCTGCTCGTCGGCAACGCCGGCAGCGAGCTTGGCCTCGTCTGTCGCAATGCCGGCAGCCCGATAGCACTCGCGGCGCTCTGTTACCACCGGCGGCAGGGCATCGGCGGGAGCGTCATCGAGCAGGCGCCCCGCCTCGGCACGGCTGATGCCCGGACGCGCCAACATGGGGTTTGCCGCCACGCCGGCGACGGCATCGTCATTGAGCGCACGGAAAAGCTCGGACATAAACCACGTCTGATACCCTTGCGGATAGTCGCTCCAGGTGCCACCGAGCACGATAAGCTCGATCTTGTCGGTCGCATGCCCCATCTGCGAAAGTGCGGTCAGGCGAGCGCTCACCTGCAAATACGGGTCAAAGCAGTTTTGCTCCGCACGGGCGCATGCCGGCTCGGCATGCAGATAGCTTTTGGGCATGCGCAGATCGTTGGGGCAAAACAGGCAATCGCCCGAACAGGGCCACGGCTTGGCGATGACGGTAATGGTCGCCACGCCCGAGGCCGTTCGGCGCGGCTTCATGCGCAGCGCCTGCAGCAGTCGACGTTCCAGCTCGGCATCGACATTCCACCCAGCCCAACGAGCCGGCTCCTCACGTTTTACCCGCTGGTAGAACGGCAGCAGGCGGCGCTTGGCCAAATCGCGTTTGTCGGCACCCTCACGGCGCGCCTCGGCATGTATCAGTTTGACGAGTGCTTTGTCGTCCACGGTCTCGCCGCGACGCAGGGCCTCGAGTATGTTCAAGATAATCTGTTCCATGCCCCCATTGTAAAGGCAAAGGCGCCGGAGCCAATCTCGGCCCCGGCGCCTCCATCAAAGAGCATGCCTATATGCACCGATCTCCGAAAACCGCATGTCACTCCGGATCAAACGACATGTCACCCGAACCAACCTCAAAACGATACGTGGCAGACTTATCACCGTTGTCGAATTCAAGATTCAATATGGTCTCGCCATCGTAGCCAAGCGGAAGGAAACCGCTCTCGAAGTCGCCGCTGCCCACGGTGAGGCTCGCCGTAAAGCCCGTAGAGTTCGGAACCGTTATCTCCACATCGCCCGAGTCCACGCTTACGTCCATCGACTTCGCGGGGGCCTGGTAGAGCTCGAACGTCACATCGCCCGAACCGACCTCAGCGCTGAGCGCATCAGTCACGCTGCCCGTAAACTCTACATCTCCCGCACCCAGGAAAAGGTCGAAACCATCACAGATGACACCGGCAATCTGCAGATCACCCGAGCCCACGTGCGCGTTGACTCCCTTCAGATGTTCGGCAACACGGCGCGGCAGCTCGATCGTAACTGAGCGATCGATTGCCTTACCGTCATCACTTCCAAACTGGGAAACCTTGAGCGTCGAGTCCTCGACAGATGCGATGTTTTGCGTCGCGGCCTTGGAGGCATCCATACCCTCGGCAACGCGCCCCCGCTCGATAACGCGAGCCTTGTTGCCATCAACAACCTTGACGTCCACCGAAGCCGCATTGATATCGAAATCGAGGTAGCGGAACTCATCGGCATCAAAAGTCGTGCTCGAAAGCTGCTGAGGCCGAGCGGAATAGTTACCGCTATCCAAGAGATCATCGTCGTCAAACATATCGTCCATACCAGACAAGCCGGGTACAACATCGTCGAGATCCCACGGGCCATCAAAATGAATCAAAGTCCGCGAAATACCAAAGACAAGTCCGATGATGAGCACGAACGCTCCGATGCCAACGCCCAAGCGTACCTTGGATTCATGCGAGAGCTTCATCATTCATCACCCTCTTTGGCGATCGGGTCAGCGGTAGTCGCGGTAGCCACGCCAGCATCAACCGCAGCGGAAGCATCCTGCACCTGAGTCCTAGCCGTCACCGGTGCCGAACCAACCTGAATATCCCCGCGCGCCCAATCACCATCGAGTGCACGCGCCACCCAGTGATAGATGGGGATCGTAAAGAAGATCAGCGCGGCAAAGGGGCCGGCACCAAACAGGAACATCAGCAAAAAGAACAGCAGCCAACACACAGCCCAATACGGGAACGACTGGAACGGGCCCTTCACCGGAGTCGAGCCAACCGCACCGCCACTCGTCGCCTGCGCCGTAGCGGCATTGGCGGCCTGTGCACTCCAGCTTGCCGCTTGCGCCGCCTTGGCCGCAGCGTCACTTGCCTGCGTTGCCGCCTCGGTAGCGCGTGCCGCCGCCTCGTGGGTACGGGCACGCTCCGCCGCCTCGGCCTCGCGCTGACGGGCGCGGTCCTCGTTCTCAAACTCGATATCGTCCTCGATCTCATCGCTCGGATTGAGCAGCTCATCCAGACTCACACCATAGAGCTTGGCGAGCGAAATCAGGTTCTCGGTATCGGGCGAGCTCTCCGCACGCTCCCATTTACTGACCGCTTGGCGTGACAGTCCCAGCTTTCGCGCCAATCCTTCTTGGCTAAAGCCCTTGCTGCGGCGAAGGTCGGCGAGCCGCTGAGCAGTTTCTACATTCATGGTTCCTCCTATGCTTTTGCCAGCCGTGCCGCCGGACCGTTTTTGTTCTTAAGGCGCCTTGCACAGTTAAAAATCTATCCGCCACCGTCAAAATCATGCCACCTATTCTAGTGAGATTTTTGACAACTGGCGGTTGCGGGCACATATGAGCTGCGGAAATGTGTCCAAACAAAGCAATGACCCACAGCTCGGTTGTCCCCGTTGCGGCGCTAACGGTAGTATGGTCGTACTGTTTATTCCGCACCGCCATCGGAGGGAGTTCCGCGCCGTGAACCGCGATTTCGCATCATCGCTCATCCAGCTCAACAATACGTTCTATCGCGAGCACTCCGCTTCCTTTTCCGATACGCGCCAAGCCCCGTGGCCCGGCTGGGTGCGCACCATGGACATCGCGCTTGAGCAGCTCGATGTGGCCACGATCGAGCATCCCGTCCGCGTCTTCGACCTTGCCTGCGGCAATATGCGATTCGAGAACTTTGCCGCCGGCGGGGCACTTGCCGCCAAGGGCGTCGACGGCGCAAACCCCTCGGCAGATGCCAGCTGCCCGTTTGAGTTCTATGGTGTCGACTCGTGCCAAGATCTGGCAATAGACGCCCACGGCCACGCCCTGCGCATTCCCAACCTGCACTTCCAGGAACTCGATGTGCTCGACGCCCTCATGAAGCTCAACCCCGCCGAGACGCCCGATGTGCTTTTCGATGCCCCGCTCGCCGACATCTCGGTCTGCTTTGGCTTTATGCACCACGTGCCGTCGTGCGAGTACCGCGTACGCGTGCTCGACGCCCTGGTACGCCAGACGCGCCCGGGCGGCATCATCGCCATCAGCTTTTGGGAGTTTATGAACGACGAGCGCATGGCGCGCAAGGCCGTTCGAGCCGAAGCCCGCGCCGAGCTCACCCCGCCGTTTGAGGGTTACGATTCCGCGCAGTTTGAAGCCGGCGACCACCTCATTGGCTGGCAAAACGACCGCCACGCCTACCGCTATTGTCATCACTTTGACGATCAGCAAATCACCGACCTGGTGCGCGGCGTCCGTACGTTCTACAAGAGCGGCGAGGTCCCCGTGCGCGAGCTTGAGCGTTTCCATGCCGACGGTCGCAGCGGCGAGCTCAACCGCTATGTGATTCTCAAGCGCCTGTAGGTATCGGCGACTCGCCGCCGAGCCGCACCGCATCTTTCGGGCAAACCATGCCCACCCTTTTTCAACCCATTGACGGAGCGTGCAGCTATACGTTCCATACTTATAACCAAGGAGCCTCATGGGAGCCGTCCACGTTCGCACGCCTAAGAACTTTGTACTCGAGGAGCGCCTGGAGCGCTACGCCGATGCGATTGAGACGAACCCCGAGGCCTATGCCGGGAATTGGCGCGAAGCCTGCGCGCCAGCCGGCGGCGCACCCTTCACCCGCCTTCATCTGGATCTGGGCTGCGGCAAAGGCACCTATCTGGTTGAGCAAGCTCGCCGTGAGCCCGACACGCTCTTTATCGGTATGGACCAGGAGCCCATCTGCATCGCCTATGCCGCACAGAAAATCTGCGAGCAGGGGCTGTCCAACGCACTCGTCCTGCCCCGAGGTGCCGCATCGCTGCCGCAGCTATTTGCCGCAGGCGAGCTCGATGCCATCACCATCAACTTTCCCACGCCGCAGCCCAAGGCCAAGTACGCCAAAAAGCGACTCGTCCATGTCGACCACCTAATGCTGTACCGTCCGCTCTTTTCAGCCGGTGCCACCGTCACACTGCGAACCGACAGTAAGCCATTGCGCGACTACGCCTTGGGGCAGTTTGCTGCGGCCGGCTACGACACGCTTTGGGTAAGCGACGACGTCCGCCGCGACCATCCCAAGCACCCCGAGGCCGAATACGAGCGCCGCACGCGCGAGATGGGTGCCGTCGTCTATGGCATTTGCGCCACACCCGGCGCACATCCCAGTGACGATGTGCTCACGGCGGGTCACATGCAGGAGCAAAGTCTTGCCTGCTACCTGCCCGATAACCTCGACGAGCTCACCTATGTGCCTCTGGGCATGGAAGAAGCCGTCGAGAACTTTAAAAACCGCGCCCGTAAAGGCAAAAAGCGCCTGCCGCAGGAGTCCTAGGGCTTTTGATGGCCGCGGCGTTGACAACCAAGCGCAAATAGGCGCCGACGAACGGCCCTCAAACCTAAGTGAGTAGACTTTTTGACAACAGCCGAGCACAACCCGTATGGCAAAAACTAAAACCGCAGGTAGAGACCTTGCGTAAAAACCATGTGCTCGCGATATCGCAAAAAGTCTACTCACTTAGCTGGCGACTGCACCAAACGGCTGGGCAGAACGCCCATTTCCTGCATTTTCCCGCGCGCTAGCACTCCGCGCCGCCGCTACGCCATAATGGATGGCGGACAAACGCGAGAGAAAGCAACCACATGGCACAGACCACGACAGATACCGCCGCCAGCACCGTCTCGGGCGCCGGCGCCGCCAGCTCATTCTCGGGCGGCACGGGAACCGAGGCCGAGTTCGGCTCGCTCGGCGCGCTCTCCCCCACCTGGTGGGAGCCCGAAGACGGCAGTGAGCCCGAACCGTGGCTCACGCCCGATCAGGCCTTCGAACGCTTCTTTGAATGGACGAGCAATCGCGGCATTGAGCTGTGGGATCACCAAGAAGAGGCCCTCATGGATCTAGCCGCCGGTGACCATGTCATTTTGGGAACACCGACCGGATCGGGCAAGTCGCTTGTCGCGCTGGGCATGCTCTTTATGGGCATGGCGCAGGGCAAACGTTGCTATTACACGGCCCCTATCAAGGCCCTGGTCAGCGAAAAGTTCTTCGATCTGGTACAGGTGCTCGGCCGCGATAACGTCGGTATGATCACCGGCGACACGCATATCAACACCAAGGCGCCCGTCATCTGCTGCACGGCAGAGATCCTTGCCAACGACGCACTGCGCGAGGGCGAAGATGCCGATGTTGGCTGCGTCGCCATGGACGAGTTCCACTACTTTGCCGACCCTGATCGCGGTTGGGCCTGGCAGGTGCCGCTGCTCACCCTGCCTCACACGCAATTCATGCTCATGAGCGCCACACTCGGCGATGTCACTGCCATCGCCGCCTCACTTGAGGAGCACACCGGCGCAACCTGCGACTTGGTTGTCGACGCCCCGCGTCCGGTTCCGCTGAGTTATGACTATGTGACGACCTCCCTCGAGGGCACGGTCGAGCTCGCAATGCGCCGCGGCGAGGCCCCGCTCTACATCGTGCACTTTAGCCAGGACGCCGCACTTGCGACGGCGCAATCCCTCGCCAACTTTGGTATTGCCAGCAAGGAGCAGCGCGAGGCCATCAAGGAGGCGGCCAAGGACACGAGCTTCTCGACGGCCTTTGGCAAGATTCTTAAGCGCTTGCTCGGATGCGGCGTCGGCGTGCACCATGCTGGCATGTTGCCGCGCTATCGTCTGCTGGTCGAGCGCTTGGCACAACAGGGCCTGTTGCCCGTCATCTGCGGCACCGATACGCTCGGCGTCGGTATCAACGTGCCCATCCATACTGTGGTGCTCACCGCGCTCACCAAGTTCGACGGCTACAAGATGCGTCGTCTGCGCGCCCGCGAGTTTCATCAGATTGCCGGTCGCGCCGGCCGCTCGGGCTTCGATACCGAGGGCATGGTGATTGCCGAGGCACCCGAGCACGAGATCGAGAACGCCAAGCTCATGGCCAAGGCGGGTGACGACCCCAAGAAGCTCCGCAAGATTAAAAAGAAGAAGGCCCCCGAGGGCTTTGTCACCTGGAACAAGCAGACCTTTGAGCGCCTGATCGAGACGCAGCCCGAAACGCTCAAGCCGCGCCTTCGCATCACACACTCCATGGTGATTAGCGTGGTCGAGCAGGGCGGTGACGCTCGCGCCCGCGTGCACGACCTCATCGAGACAAGCCTGCAGACCCCCGAAGAAAAGGCCAAGCTCGAGGTTCGCGCCGACGAAATCTTCGCCACGCTCATCGACTCCGGCGTCGTCGTGCGCACCGAGGTACCGCCCGCACCCGACGCTCCGGCTGATGCCGCGCCGGACATCGACTACGCGCTGACGGTCGACCTGCCCGAGGACTTTGCGCTCGACCAGCCGCTCTCGCCGTTTTTGCTTGCCGCGTTGGAGCTGCTCGATCCCGAGAGCGAGACCTATACCATGGATCTGATCTCGATGGTCGAGGCAACGCTCGAGGATCCCAAGCAGGTATTGCGCGCACAGGAGCGCGCCGCGCGCGACCGCGCCATGGCCGAGATGAAGGCCGACGGCGTCGAATACGAGGAGCGCCTGGAGCGCATTCAGGACGTCACGCACGAAAAGCCGCTCGAGGACCTGCTCGATGCCGCCTTTGACAAGTACTGCCAGGAAGTGCCCTGGGCAAACGACTACCAGCTCTCCCCCAAGAGCGTCCTGCGCGATATGTTGGAAAGCGCGAGCGATTTTAAGGGCTACATTCAAAAGCTCGGCATCGCCCGCTCCGAGGGCATTTTGCTGCGCTACCTGGCAGAGGCTTACCGTTCTCTCGACCGCACCGTACCCATCGAGAAGCGCGACGAGCGCCTGCGCGACATTATCTCGTGGCTGGGCTTTGTGGTGCGCTCGGTCGACTCGAGCCTGGTGGACGAGTGGGAGAACGCCGGCAACCCGGCAGCCCTCGATGCCGCGCCGCCACAGGGCATCGACGAGGTCGTGGCGGACCGCCGCGGCTGCACGCTGCTGGTGCGCAATGCGCTCTTCCGCCGCGTGACCCTTGCCGCCCGCGAGCACGTTCGCGACCTGGGCGAACTCGACGACGACTGGGGCATGAGCGAGATTCGCTGGCAAAAGGCGCTCGATGCCTACCATGAGCAGCACGAGGAAATCCTCACCGACGGAGATGCCCGCAGCGCCGCGATGTTCTCCATCGATGAGTCCGACGAGAAGACCGCGCACGTATGGCACGTGCACCAGATCTTTGCCGACGAGGATGGCGACCACGATTTTGGCATCATGGGCGATGTCGATCTGGACGCCACGCAAGACGGTGGCGAGGTCATTTTCAAAAACTACCGTGTCGGCTTTATCGAGGACCTGCTCGAGGACTAGCCGAACATACCGAAACGAAACGGGGCCGTTGGCAATTTCGCCAGCGGCCCCGCTTTTGCACTATCCGCTATACCTTACTCGGCATCCTCGATCTCATACGAATCCGCCTCGGCTGGCTCATCGTTTGTCTCTGACGCAGTCCCGCGCGCCTCGTCAAACGCCGCCTTCATGGTCTTGTTGCCCCACGTGAGCTTGCGAATGGTAAGATCGTCGGCTTTCTTGTTGGCTAGGCGCAGGTTGTTCTCGGAGGACAGCAACGCCTCCTTGGTTTTCTGCAGATGGCTAATCGTCTTGTCGATCTCATCGATTGCTGTTTGGAACTTGCGGCTCGCAATCTCGTAGTTGCGGCCGAAATCATTCTTGAACTTTTCCATCTTGGCTTCGAAGTTCGTAACGTCGATATTCTGCTGTTTGTACTCCGCTAGCTCCTGCTTATAGCGCAGCGAACCCATGGCGGCGTTGCGAAGAAGCGTAATCATGGGAATGAAAAACTGCGGGCGGATCACATACATCTTCTCGTAGCGATAGCTCACGTCCACGATTCCCGCGTTGTAAAGCTCGCTCTCGGGCTCGAGCAGCGTGCAGAGCACCGCGTACTCACAGCCTTTCTGGCGACGATCGTGATCGAGTTTCTTAAAGAAGTCCTCGTTTTTATGCTTGGTCGCGGTCTCGTCGTTCTCGTTTTTCATCTCGAACATAATCGAAATGACCTCGTTGCCGCTCGCGTCGCACTCACAGAAAATGAAGTCTCCCTTGGTGCCCTCGGATGCATCGTTATCTTTCTCGAAGTACGCATTGGGAAACGCCGTCATGCGCAGACGGTTAAACTCGGTCTCGCAGTGCTGCTCGAGCGACTCGCCCACCATCTTGGTGGACAGGCGAACCTTCATGTCCTTAAGGCGCTCAATCTCTTCATCCTTGTAGCGAATCAGGTCATCGCTCGCGCGCTTGGCCTGCGCAAGCTCGAGCTCGTGTGCCGCCTTGGCTTGCTCCTCGCGAGAATCGCGCACCGCCAGCTCGCTCGTCAGTTTGGCACGTGCCTCATCGCGCTCTCGCTCCGCCGCGGCGACCGCCTCTGACAGGTTCATTTTTGCCATCAGTTCCTGCTCGCGCAGCTGGGCACGCAGGCCCTCGGCCTCTTGCTCGGACTGAGCCTTTGCGGCGGAAAACTTCTCTTGCACCTTCGCGCGATAGTCAGTAAGCGCGCGCTCGGCCTCGCTGCGAGCGGCATCGAGCTCACGCTGCGACTCTGCCGCGGCAGCGGCAAGCGCCATCTCCTGGGCCTTGTCCGCCGCGGCGATCCTGGCCTGCAGCTCGGCAATCTGAGCGTCGCGCGCGGACAGGTCGTTTTGAGCAGCATTGCGTGCCGCCGCCTCGGCAAGCCTGGCTTCATCATCTTTGCGCTCCAACTGCGCACGTAAATTGTCGATCTCGCGCTGAAGCTCGGCATTCTCCTTTTGAGCATCGGAACGGGCCTCAACCGCCGCGCGCTGACTTGCACTCTCGCGCTCTGCGGCAGCGCCTTCGAGCTTGGCGCGCAGCTCGGCAAGCTCAGCGTCGCGCTTGGCAACCTCTTGTGCCAGCTGCTGAGCTGCAGCGTTCTTCTGCTCGACAAGCTGAGCGTCGCGCTGAGACTCTGCCTTTTGCAAAGCAGCCGTCGAGCGCGAGCGCTCAAGCTCCAGTGCCTGCTCGCCCTCGCGCTGGACCGCCTTCACGCGCTCATCCAGGTCGCGCGAGAACTCGGCATCGCGCACCTGCTTGACGATATCCGCATAGCCGGACGCATCGACCTTAAAAACTTCGCCACAATGCGGGCACTTGATCTCGTTCATAGCAGCTCCTCGATGGACGCAAATTTCAACCGCCTACACTCTACCGCGCCGCACGGACAAAAAAGGCGCCGCTGCCATAATGGCAACGGCGCCAGAACCACCACAAAGGCGACTGTCCCCTTTGTGGTGGTTCTGGCGCCCTATAACCCAAAGAAGCTAAGAATCTGATCGCGGCTTACGGGCTTGTAGTCATTGGCATCGAGACCGACATCGTAGCGAAAGATAGGGCGCTCGCGATCGCGGTTGCGCGAGTTGGTGCGGTCTCCCCTGCTGTGGATATGCCCGTGCAGCATGATGGCGCCACGCGCCTTTCCGTTCCAGCTGAGCATGGGGTAGTGGCTCATAACCAGGCGATGGCCCTTGGCATAGCCTGGGGCAATCTCCAGATAATCGCGCACGTCTTCCCAAATCTGCGGCACGTCGGGATCTTCCCAATCGCCGTCATGGTTACCGCGGATGAGCGTCACGTTCCGGCATTCGATGCGCCCGCGCAGGCGCACCGCCTCCGCCAGGGGCAAACGATAGGTAAAGTCTCCCAAGATATAGAGGCGGTCGTCCACAGCCACGCACTCATTGATGGCATCGATGACCTTGCGGTTCATCTCCTCGACCGAATCAAACGGCCGATCCATATCGTGCAAGATATTCGTATCGCCCAGGTGCAGGTCGGCGGTAAACCACATCATCGTCTCTGTCCTCATTTCGCAACGTGTTCAACTCGTGCTAAGTATACAGACGCAGCGATGCGGCGGTTATTCAAAGAGCCCGCCGAACAGTCTGCGGCGGCGCTTGTCTTGCTTTTTCGAAGCGTCACTCTGAGTTTTCTTGTCCTGCCGCTTCATACGATCCTGTTCCAACTCATCGTCATCGAGCAGCATATCCCACTCAAACGGATCGTCCGTCAAATCGAACAGGTCGTCGTCAAACATGGCAGCCTCCATTGCCGACTAGCGAGCATCCACCACATAGAGCCCAACGCGCACCTGATGCCACGGGCTGCGCTCGGGGGCAACCTGTTGCACACGGGCCTCAAATACGTCCTCGTGGCCGTAATACATCATCAAGGACAGTGGGCCGACCTCGTTTCCCGGAACGTAGCCAAGTTTGGTCTTGCCATATTAGATCGCAACTGCCTCGGGGTCATGGGGATTATCGCGCTCGGCACACAGCGCCAGCTTATCGCCCGCTTTAAGATTGCCCAGGACCAAAGCGCCGTCGGCATACTGAAATCCTGCGATATAAAATGACAGAAGAACACGTGAAGGCTCGTACATGGCAGCTCCTCTAACGGCCGAATAAACCGGCAAGTAACCTTATCGAGAAGTCTACGGGTCCGTGCGGACACAAATACATCCTGTCTGCGTCCTTCAATCGCTTGCCGCAACGCTTGCGGATAAGATAGGAACACGGATGGCACCCGTTGCCGCGGGTCTTGCCAACTCCGATACACGTTTTCATCGTGAGAAGTGGCCGTCTTCGCTTACGTGGGGCGGCCACTTTGTTTATCCCTATGCTATCGGTTCTATTGCACAAAATTGGCACGCCATACTACTTATTCAGCAAAGCAAGTGGGACACCGCGAGTCTAGCCCCGATGCCGGGCGATTGCCCAAAACGTGCAGGCGATAGCGGCCGTTGCCAGGCTTGCGCCAACAAGTACTCCCTGCACGCCAAAGGCATCGGCCAAAAACGGAGCCACAATCAGCGGCAGCACGCCGGCGCCGTTGAGGCCCACGCGCATCACGCCCAGCACGCGCCCCACCTTGGCAGGGTCGCTCAAGCGCTGGGTGAGCGTGACGCGCACCGGTCCCATGGCGCCAAAACCGATGCCGCAGACAAGCTGCCCCACCGCAGCAACGGCAACATGGGCGGTACCCACATACACAACGGAGCCCACGCCCGTCACCAGCAGCATCGCCGCCAGAAGCTCCAGCCTGATGCATCCCGACGGCACGCGCATGATCAGGTACGACCCCAGCGTTCCGCCGATGCCGGCGATGGCCGACAGCCATCCCATCCACTCCGCACCCACGCAGAGAACATCGCGGTAGAACAGCGACTCGAGCGAATCGAACGCCCCGTAGGCAAAGAAACCCATAAAGCCCATGAGAAAAATCAGACGCAGGTCGACATCGGCCGCCGTGACAATAACGCCCTCCCAAAGCGATCGCAAGCCCGTCGCCCCATCGCGAGACTCCGGCTTGTCGACGCCCTGAACAGCAGTGCCTTCACGCAACGAGGCCACAAGCAGCAAAGCGGGAACAGGTGCTGCCGCGAGCAGGAAAAACACCCCTTGGTTGGAAAAGGCCGAGGCGATAACGCCTCCAAGGGCAGGTCCAACGATCACCGCGACACTTGTCGCGATATTGTTGAGGCCGTTTATGCGCAAAAGCTCCTCGGGCGCCTCCGTCAAAAAGCGCGGATAGGCGTCCATGGCCGTGGTCCCCGCGCCAAACAGCAACCCGGCAGAGATGGCGAGTAGCGCAAGCGCGGGATAGGACACGGGAGCTACAAGGCCAAAAACGCCCGATGCGCAAAGCAGGACGCAAACGGCTAGAAGCACATGACGCGGGCCCAAGGAGTCCACAAGTGCGCCGGCGCAAAACGTTGCAAAGATGAGCACCAGGTTGAGTCCAAACACGAGGGCGGACGTCTCAAATGCGCCGGCCCCGAGAACGTAGGTGCCGCAGCCAATGATGCCGACAAAATACGTCGACTGAAATGCAAGCTGAATAAAGAAATTTACCGCAACCAAACGGTGCGATGGAGAAAGAAGACGGGACATAGCAAACCCCTCATGCATATGGAAACCAAACAAGACAACCTGAGCGTCATCAGTCCATGTAGGTCTCGAACATATGCATAATCTCCCCTTTGCTGCGGTCGTCCCGTATTCTAGCACCGATTCACCGCGCCGCCCCTGCGCATTGCCATCAGAACGCCCCGCACCCCAGCGCCTAGGCGTGAGAAGCCGCCACCTTCGCTTGCGCGGGGGCGGCCATTTTGCTTGCCTCTATATCATCGATTCTAATGCACAAACATGCGCACGAACTTGTGCTTCCAGCTCGCATACGGGGCATAGCGGAATGGCACGTCCAGCCACGTTGCCTTGTTCACGATGCTCTTCTTGTGGCTAAACGTATCGAAGCTCTCGCGTCCATGGTACTGCCCCATACCGCTCGCTCCCATGCCGCCAAAGCCCATATGGCTCGTAGCCAAGTGCATAATCGTGTCGTTGACGCAGCCGCCGCCAAAGGGCACGTAACGCACAAGGCGTTGCTGAGCCGCACGGTCCTGGCTAAAGATATACAGGGCCAGTGGCGTCGGACGATCCGTAATAAACGTTTCGGCCTCGTCTAAGCTCTCAAACGTCAGCACCGGTAAAATCGGGCCAAAGATCTCCTCCTGCATCACGGCGTCATCGGGGGCTACGCCGTCCAAAATCGTCGGCTCAATCTTGAGCGACGACTCGCGCGCCGTGCCTCCCAGCACAACCTTATCGGAGTCGATCAGCCCGCGCACGCGCGCAAAATGCTTGGCGTTAACGATATGGCCGCAATCCTCGTTGTCGAGCGGATGCTCGCCAAACATACGGCGGACCTCCTCCTTGATAAGGCCCAGCAGCTCGTCGTGCACGCGCGTATCGACCAACAGGTAGTCGGGCGCCACGCAGGTCTGCCCCACGTTGAGCCATTTACCAAAAGCGATGCGCCGCGCCGCGACCTTTAAGTTTGCCGTCGCGTCCACGATGCAGGGACTCTTTCCACCCAGCTCAAGCGTCACGGGCGTCAGGTTTTTACTTGCGCGCTCCATGACGAGTTTGCCGACCGGAACGCTACCGGTAAAGAATATCTTGTCCCAGCACTCATCGAGTAGCGCTTCGTTTTCGGCCCGCCCGCCCTCGACAACCGTCACCAGGCGCGGATCAAATGCCTCTTCGCAGATTTGCTTGAGCACCGCGCTCGATGCAGGAGCATAGGCGCTCGGCTTGATGACCACAGTATTGCCCGCGGCAAGGGCGCCGGCGAGTGGCTCGAGCGTCAACAAAAACGGATAGTTCCATGGAGCCATGATGAGCGTGACGCCATAGGGCACGGCTTGCGTTTTGCACACACTCACGGCGTTGGCAAGGTCACACGGACGCAGGCGCGGGCGGCTCCATCGAGCCACATGCGCGATCTGATGGCGAATCTCGGAAAGCGACGTGCCGATCTCGCACATATACGCCTCGTCATGCGACTTTCCCAAATCGGTCTTGAGCGCATGGACGATATCGGCCTCGTGCGCACGAACCGCATCACGCAGGCGCACGAGCGCACGGCGGCGAGCGTCGACATCAAACGTGGCGTGCGTCTTAAAGTAGGCGCGCTGATCGCCGACGATGCGCGCAATTTCCTCGGTGTTCATGGCACCCTCCTAGTTCTCGTCCTCAAACATACCACCCGCGACGACCTCGTACATACGCTCGAGCTCCAAGCGGTCCATTAAAAGCGGAACGGGGTATAGCGGATTGGCCTCGGCGTCGGCATGTGCCGCCATTTCGGGAATGTCGGAGCGGCGAATGCCTGTCACATATTTGGGGATACCCAGGGCAGCGTTCATGCGATCGACCCAATCGATAAATGCCTCGGCCGCAAGACTGTCCTGCGCGTTAGCCGGCGCAATGCCTGCCATGCGAGCAAGATCGGCAAGCATGGGGGCGGCGGCGTCACCATAAACGCGAAGCATGTGCGGCAGGATGATCGCGTTGGCCAAACCGTGCGGAATTCCGTATCGGCCGCCCAGACTGTGCGCGATGGCGTGAACGTATCCCACATAGGAGCGGGTAAACGCAACGCCCGCCTTATACGCCGCCGAAAGCATATTGCGACGCGCACGTATGTCGTCGCCATACTCATAGGCCTCGAGCAAATTGTCGTGGATGAGCTGCACCGCCTGGCGCGCCATCTTGCGCGTGTAGGGCGTGGTGCTACGGCCGATAAAGGCCTCGACGGCATGCGTCAGGGCATCCATACCCGTCTGCCCCGTAATGGAGGCGGGCAGGCCACGTGTAAACTCGGGGTCGTGTACCGCAAAGCGCGGGATCAGCACAAAGTCGTTAATGGGGTACTTGTAGTGCGTCTCGTCATCGGTAATGACCGCTGCAAGCGTGACCTCGCTTCCCGTGCCCGCCGTGGTGGGGACGGCGATGAGCAGCGGCAGGAGACGGTGGACGCGCAACAGGCCGCGCATCTTGTTGATGGGCTTATTTGGCTGTGCGATGCGTGCGCCCACGCCCTTGGCACAGTCCATGGCCGAACCGCCGCCAAAGCCGATAATGGCCTGGCAGGCGCTCTCGCGATACAGGGACGCCGCTTCCTCCACGTTTGAGACCGTGGGGTTCGCACGCGTTTCGGCATAGACCGTAACGCCAATTCCCTTGGACGCGAGCGCCGTCTCGAGCGGCGCCGTGAGCCCCAGACGGGCAATACCGGGATCCGTCACGATAAGAACCCGCTGTATCGAGCGCTTTTGAAGCACCGCGGGCACGTCCTCGGCATGCTCCAAAATGCGCGGCTCGGTATAGGGCAGGATCGGCAATGCGATGCGAAAAACCGTCTGATATGTTCGGCACCAGGCACGACGGGCTAGATGCATAAAGGAAACTCCTTCATTTGTTGATAGGTCAACATTTGCTCGACCGATTGTACTCAGCGGAGGTCTCGAGCGGCCTGGCAATCGTTAATCAATCAACATCTTCACATGCCCAAAATTATTTTATTAAAAATCATTCCTAATAGGCTTCACATTTGGTTGCATTTATGGATAATAGAACTCGTCAAGACGCACGTCCGGAGAGGGCCCTTACGGGACCGGACGAGCGCACAATCGCCATCGATCGAAAGGATCGAATCATGAAGTTTGTTTGCCCCGTTTGCGGTTATGTGGAAGAGTTCGACGGCGACCAGCTGCCCGAGGACTTCAAGTGCCCCCAGTGCGGCGTTCCCGGTTCTCGTTTCCTGAAGCAGGAAGAGGGTCAGCTCGAGTGGGCTGCCGAGCACGTCGTGGGCGTCGCCAAGATGGAGGGTGTCTCCGAGGACATCGTTGCCGATCTGCGCGCCAACTTTGAGGGCGAGTGCTCCGAGGTCGGTATGTACCTGGCCATGGCTCGCGTCGCTCATCGCGAGGGCTATCCCGAGATCGGCCTGTACTGGGAGAAGGCTGCCCACGAGGAGGCCGAGCACGCCGCCAAGTTTGCTGAGCTCCTGGGCGAGGTCGTAACCGACTCCACCAAGAAGAACCTCGAGATGCGCGTTGAGGCCGAAAACGGCGCCACCGCCGGCAAGACCGATCTTGCCAAGCGCGCCAAGGCCGCTGGCCTTGATGCCATTCACGACACCGTGCACGAGATGGCTCGCGACGAGGCCCGCCACGGCAAGGCTTTCGCCGGCCTGCTCAAGCGCTACTTTGGCTAAGCCAACCGCTTGAGACATAACCTCTAGCTCGATGAGGCCCGGACCGTATTGGTTCGGGCCTTTTTCGTGCCTCACGAACTTGTTAACGCCCTGAAATAGGACCGCCTTCGGCATCGGCTTCTCGTCAAAAACTAAGTGAGTAGACTTTTTTGAACTTGCCGAGCAGGCCATCCATATCACTTTATAAAGCCGCAGGTAAATGCCTTGTTACAAAACGGCCTGGTCACCAAAGTGCCAAAAGCCTACTCACTTAGAACCGCAGCCGTCCACGATCGAGCTGTTTTGTGTCTAACGGGCATCTTTCCGTCAATTACTCCCAATTTTGTCCAGTCAACGAACAGTTCAGACCGGAGTAATGTCTCAGCCCTTTGCTCATCTGAGCTTTTATCACGATATTCAGCATCGAGCATCCTGCATACGGCCTTAACGATCGCGTGGAATCTACCCTCATCGGATATCTGTCTGTGCGTCAGGAGAAGTACATCGTAGCCCATGGCCTGAAGGGCCGTCATGCGGTCAGCGTCACGCAAGCCATCCCCTGTGCGTCCGTGCGAGGCCTTTCCCTGACATTCAATGGCCACCTGTCGCCTGCCGTCCAGCGAAGAAAGAGGTAGGTCGATATATACACGGGACTTTCCCACAATCGCTCGAGCACTTGTGCTTAGCATCACTTCAACATTGAGCTCTATGCCGCAAAAACCTTCTCCTCCCAGGGATCGCGGCAGTGCAAGTAGCAAATACGCCTCGACCTCAAAAGGCGACGCGGCGCCCAATGGAACGAGTTGCGATACCGCTATAAATCTATTGCCGTAACGCATCCCGCAAACATCTGAACAAAAACGGTCAAGGTCTCCGCCCAAAACCAAAGCGTCTCGACGCCATAAATTTGAGGCGGTGCCGTCCTCGGACGGGCAGCGCACCCAACCGAACGTTGTCGAAATCGCGCCCGAATCAATTGCACGCGAAAGCTCCGCCTCAAGTGCCGCCGGCAGGGCACACACCGCAAACAAGCCACACATCTCCGCCAATACCAAAAGAAGCTGAAGATCCGTCAGATGCCGCAACATGATGAATGCCGTCAGTAGAGGAGACGTAATCAAAACCCCATGCTCCGTTTCCAGCACGGATTCCCTGGGAAGCTCACCAAGAAACAGCCGCTGCCTAATGCTGGCAGGACAAGTCCGTTTGTTTCTCGTCCGAACCAATGTATACAACGGAAAACCGAGCGCGACCGCAGCCGTCGGGTTGCGGGCGAGATCATATCGCTGCCGGTCTTCTTCCGGTCGTGGAAGCGGCGGACACAAAGCGCGGACTTGAGGAGGCAAACGCCAGTACCTAAAAGCTGATATGTCACAAAGTAGATCCTTCATAGGCACAGGAAAACACGAATTTCAACCCAGTCAGTCACGCATTGGCGCGAACGCACCAAAAATGGCGCCGAACGGACTGCCAAGTTTTCAACAGCCCTCCCCAACTGGCCAAAAGCTTGCCGAGAGCTGGACGAAGCCCTGTTGAAAACCCCATTTTTTCTCATGCAGGAGCTTTGCGCGGCAAGTGAGTAGACTTTTTTGAACATCCCGAGCAGGCCGGTCATCCTGCTTTTCAAAACCGCAGGTAGATAGCTTGTTACAAAACTGCCTGGTCGCCAAAGTGCTAAAAGTCTACTCACTTAGGTTGCAGAGTGCCCCCCATTAGCTGCAATTCCAAGGTAGTTAGTACTTTTGGACTCAGATCGTCATACTGAACAAGAATTTGAGTTGAGTTTTCAGGGACAGATGCGCCATCGGCACACCAAAAACAGTCACCGATATCGATAAAAGGGATGCTCGAGCGCGTGAGGGCCCGTGCAAAAGTGCTTCCGCCCGTTCCACGCTCCGCAACCACGATACAGTAAAGGCCCGCGTCTGCATACTCGATCGAGACTCCCCCTGCCGGAAATGCCTTCCGTACAAGCGCCGCCAGGCCATCACGCGCCTCGCGAGCACGAACGCGCACGCGGTTCACATGTCGCTCGTAATCACCCGATTCCAGCAAACGCGCCAAGGCAACCTGATCAACAGAACTTACCGACGAGGCGTAGAAACCAAGGTTGCGCCTAAACCTCTCCATTAGCTCATCGGGCAGCACCATGTACGCCAAACGCAACGCCGATGAAAGGCTCTTCGAAAACGTGTTGGTGTAGATAACCGACTGGGCGGCATCGATCGACGCGAGCGCGGGAATCGGCTTGCCGGCAAGGCGAAACTCACAATCAAAGTCATCTTCGATGAGATACCGACCTGGTCGCTCGGCGGCCCAGCTCAGCAGCGCATAGCGACGCGCAATGCTCGTCACAAGACCGGTCGGATACTGATGAGACGGCATCAGATGAAGGACATCGGTCCTGGTTTTCTGCAGCGCGCTCAAGTCCACGCCCTCAGCATCCAACGGGACATGCCGCACTTCGCAACCCATGGCCTGATAGATGCGCGTCAAGCGCAAATAGCCTGGATCCTCGACGGCATACACCTTGTCCGCGCCAAGCAACTGAACCAACATGGTATCGAGCAGCTGGGCGCCCGCACCGATAACGATGTTGTCGGGGTCGACATTCATGCCCCTTGTCCCGCGCAGATGGTGAGCAATTGCGCATCGTAGCCGAGCGGTGCCCTGTGCCGGCGCGGTCGAAAAGATTTCGCGTTCGTCTTCGGATGCCAGCGTCGCCCGTAGCGCGCTTTGCCAAAGCCGCGCCGCCTCCAAAGCGGAAGGAGAGAGCGCATCGAATCGCTCGACCTGTCCGTTGACATCATACGCGCTGGGGCCCACAGAGACGGCATCTCGGTCGATGCCCTCCGCAGCCGAAGCCAAAACCGGTGCATCCGGAAGTTCGCAAGCGTAGTAGCCACGACGCGGCATTGAGCAAATATAGCCCTCGGCAAGCAACTGGCTATATGCATTCTCGATGGTAACGACACTGATACCCAGATGACTCGCAAAGGCGCGCTTAGACGGCAGATGCTCCCCCGCCGTAATGCGTCCAGCTACGATATCATCGCGAATTTGCTGGTAAACATACTCATAAAGCGATGCTTCGCCGCGATTTTCCAAATTGTAGTCAAGCATGGGTCTATCACCTGACCTTATCGAATCATTCAATCTGACATTAGTCTGACCTTGTTATTATCTCGAAAACTGAGTATTTCGCCATACCCAGCTCCCCGATAGGATGTTCCGTCAAGCAATGTACATGCCAACCAAGGGAGCAACCATGGCAGAACAGACCAGCAAGACCGATCGCGTCAAACTCAATCGCGAGCTCGCGCAGATGCTCAAGGGCGGCGTCATCATGGACGTCATCACGCCCGAGCAAGCACGCATCGCCGAGGAGGCGGGCGCCTGCGCCGTCATGGCGCTCGAGCGCATCCCGGCCGACATCCGCGCCGCAGGCGGCGTCTCGCGCATGAGTGATCCCAAGATGATCAAGGGCATCCAAAAAGCTGTCTCCATCCCCGTTATGGCCAAGTGCCGCATCGGCCACATTGTCGAGGCGCAGATCCTGCAGGCCATCGAAATCGACTACATCGACGAATCCGAGGTCCTCTCCCCCGCCGATGATGTCTATCACATCGACAAGACCCAGTTTGACGTGCCGTTTGTCTGCGGCGCCCGCGATCTGGGCGAGGCGCTGCGCCGTGTTGCCGAGGGCGCCACAATGATTCGCACCAAGGGCGAGCCGGGCACGGGCGACGTCGTCCAAGCCGTGCGCCACATGCGCAAGATTCAAAAGCAAATCCGCGACGTTGCTGCTCTGCGCGATGACGAGCTCTTTGAGGCAGCTAAGCAACTGCAAGTTCCAGTCGAGCTTGTGCGCGAGGTCCATGCCACGGGCAAGCTTCCCGTGGTGAACTTTGCCGCCGGCGGTGTAGCAACCCCCGCGGACGCCGCGCTGATGATGCAGCTGGGTGCCGAGGGCGTCTTTGTCGGCTCGGGCATCTTTAAGAGCGGCGACCCCGCCAAACGCGCCGCCGCCATCGTTAAGGCTGTGGCAAACTTCACCGACGCCAAGCTCATTGCCGAGCTTTCTGAGGACCTGGGCGAGGCCATGGTCGGTATCAACGCTGACGAGATCGAGATCATCATGGAGGAGCGCGGACGCTAGTCCAGCAGAAAGGATCTCACATGAGCGATTATGCAGGCCAGACGGTCGCCGTGCTGGCGGTCCAAGGCGCTTTTGCCGAGCACGAGACAAGACTATCCGAGCTGGGCGCACGTTGTATTGAGCTGAGGCAGGCGGCTGATTTGATGCAGGACTTTGACCGTCTGGTACTTCCCGGCGGCGAGTCCACCGTTCAAGGGAAGCTGCTTGATGAGCTGGGCATGCTCGAGGAGCTTCGCGCCCGTATCGCTGAAGGCATGCCCGTCCTGGGCACCTGCGCCGGCCTGATTCTGCTGGCGCGCGACCTTGCCGCCCATGACGATAAGGGCACGCCGCGTTTGGCAACCATGGATGTACTTGTCGAGCGCAATGCCTACGGCAGGCAGCTCGGCAGCTTTCGAACCAAAGGGCAAGTAGCCGGCATCGACGGTGAAGCGCCGCTGACGTTTATCCGCGCACCCCGCATCGTCGAGGTCCACGGCGACGCCAAGGCCCTGGCCGAAGTCGATGGCTGCATCGTCGCTGCCCGCCAGGGCAACCAGCTCGGCGTAACCTTCCACCCCGAACTCGATGAAGACACCCGCCTCCACGAATTGTTCCTACAAATGTAGGCTTATAGGACAAAATGTGTGTCCCGATAGAACATCCGTTTCCATCCATTAATCCAGCCAGAACGGGTACGGGTCCCTGTGGTGGAGATCCTCCCACACGGCCCTGTCGCCCCACTCCGGCCCTCCGTCCTCGCGCGACGGCGAGGCGGAGTAGACGCTGAACAGGAAGTCGATGTCCGCGTCGGTCGGCATCGCGGCGAGCTTCTCGCGCGCCGTCCTCGCGTCCCCCGAATGAGCGTGGCACCACCAGAACACCGCCTTAACGCGCTTGACGGACGTCAGCCCCCGGTGGTTGCGCAGGACGGCCCTCAGCTGCGAGTTCACCCCTCCCTCGATCATGTTGTTGGTCGACGGCAGCGGGCCGGCCTTGGCAAGGGCGGGGTCGAGGTAGGTGAACAGCGTCCCCGCCGACACCAGCGACGACAGCGACGAGCGCGCCCGCCTCAGCCTCTCGTGGGTGTAGACCCTCCTGCCGTCCACCACGGTCCTGTCCTCCAGGAAGTCGGCCCAGAACCCGCACCAGTCGAGGTAGCGCTCGACCCAGAGCTCCGCCCGGTGCAGCGTCTCGATGCCCATGAGGTCGCGCGCGATGAGGTAGAGCTCGCGCCCCGCCTGGAGCTTCGGCCGCGTCGTCGTGTAGCGCTTGACCTGCGAGAAGGCGTGGAAGGTGCACCTTGTTAGCGTCAATATATTTTTCACCATTTTCACCAACGTATTTTCGCCAATC
>DXMA01000011.1 GCA_019414445.1 Collinsella sp. | reverse complement strand
CGGTCTTTCATGCAGCAGGGGCTCTCAATGTTTTTATGTCCTGCTCATATCGTCTGGTAGGTTAGTGGCGGTACTCGGCGATGATAAAGTCGATATCGGTCTGAAGGGTATCGAGGTTTGCCAGGCGCTCTTTGTCGGCGGGGCGCGTGCGGTAGTAGTAGGGCGTCATCTGGAACACCGCCTCGATGTCAGCCTGGGTCTGGAGGGTGATGGAAGCTGTCACCCGCTGCGTTCCGACCAGTTTAAGCTCGGTGGTCTGTGGCAGCTTTTCGTCATTGAGATATGGCGTGTCGTAGAGCACCTCCTTGAGGCCAAACAGATGCCGAGCACCCGGCACCACGGTGTAGAGCGAGCCCTCGGGCGCCAGCACGCGGGCAAACTCACGCTCGTTAAAGGGGGCGAAGAGCTCGGTCACCATATCGAAGGCGCCGTCCGCCACGGGGATGTCCTTCATGTTGGCCACGAAGTAGGTCGCATCGCCGCGCTTGGCAGCCAGGCGCACCATCTCCTTGCCCAAGTCGAACCCGTAAGCATCTACGCCCGATACCGCGCCCATGGCGCTGGTGTAGTAGCCCTCGCCACAGCAAATGTCGAGCAAGGTCATAGGACCGTTCGCAGACGCAGCACGCCCAGTCGCCCGCTCGCGCACCAGCTCGACCATTGCGTCGCGCAACGGCGCGTAGTATCCACGGTTCAGAAAGTCACGACGGCTGCGCGCTTGCGACTTGGGATCGCCCATGGAGTCGCCGCTCTTGGACGAGCGCAGCAGATATAGATAGCCCTCGCGCGCACGGTCAAACCGGTGTCCGCCCGCGCATGCAGCACCGCGCTCGTCGTCCACCAACGGTTCATGGCAAACGGGACACAACAACATGGCAACTCCTTAGCGCGAACAACACAACGCCCACCATTGTCGCACGCCTTCCCCACCTAGTCATAGAAGAGACAAGGAGTGTCCCCAGCTGCCGACAGAAAAGGAACGTCCCTAAGTGCCGGCTGGCTGCATTAGGAGTATCATCGTCTGCGCAAATAAGCACGAAAGAGCATATTAGAGATTGAGAGCGTATGACAGACACCGCATCTAAGCACATTGACATGACCACCGGCTCGCTATGGCGCAATATTCCCCTGTTCGCCTTCCCCGTGGCCGCCACGAGCATCTTGGAGCAGCTGTCGAACCTCATCGCCACGGTCATCATCGGTAACTTCTCGGGCGACCAGGGAACCCTCGCCATGGCGGCGGTCGGCTCCAATGTTCCGCTTACCAGTCTTATGCTCAACCTTTTTATTGGCATGTCGCTTGGCTCCAACGTGGTCATCGCCAACGCTATCGGTCGCAACGATCAGAACATGGTCAAACGCGCCGTCCATACCTCGATTTTAATGGCGCTCGTGGGCTTTGTCGTCATCGCACTGGGCGAGATCTTTGCCGAGCCCATGCTCGCTGCGCTCAACGTGCCTGCCGAGACCATGCCGCTCGCTTCGCTCTACCTGCGCGTCTTTTTGCTCAGCATGCCCTCGATCTTGCTCTACAACTTTGAGGCCGCGATCTTCCGCTCCGTCGGCATCACCCGCATGCCGCTGCAGGCGCTCGCCGTGTCCACCGTCCTCAACATTGGCCTGGACCTCATCTTTGTCCCCGTGCTCCACTGGGGCGTCGCGGGCGTCGCCATCGCCACCGCCATCGCCTACACCGTCAGCGCCGCTACGCTCTTTATCCGCCTGCTCAAGACCGACTCCGTCGTCCGCGTCACCCCACGCGACTTAGGCTTAGACCCCGTCGCCCTCAAGCGCATCGTCAAGATCGGCCTGCCCGCCGGCATCCAAAGCGCTGTCTTTGCCGTCGCCAACATCATCATCCAGTCCGCCATCAACAGCTTGGGCACCGAGGTCATGGCGGCATCGAGCGCTGCCATGAGCCTGGAGTACGTGTGCTACAACCTGCTCAACAGCTTTAGCCAGGCCTGCACCACCTTTGTGGGACAAAACCACGGTGCCCGCCAAATCGACCGCTGCACCAAGACGCTCAAGGTCTGCCTGGTCGAAGGCGGTATCGTCGCGCTCACCACCATCGTCATCATCGTAGGCTTGGGACGCGAAATCCTGGCGCTGTTCAACAGCGACCCCAACATCGTCTCGATCGGCTATATCCGCGTGTGCTCGATCTTCCCTGCCTACGCCTTTAGCATGTTCTACGAAAACATGTCCGGCTACCTGCGCGGCTTTGGCATCTCGCTCATGCCCGCCCTCATCACCATGATCTGCGTCTGCGGTATTCGCTTCTATTGGGTATTCTGCGTGTTCCCGCACTTCCGCACCTTTGCGAACATCATGATGGTCTACCCCATCAGCCTGGGCACCACGGCGTTCTTTATGGTCGTGGCGGTACTACTCTGCCACCCGGCACGCACCTATCGCGCCGCCCAAGCCAAAGCGACAGCCCGCTAAACACCGCACTCAACGCCATGCCAGTCATTAATTGACAATATGCGAGCTCATATAGTCGATAAAGTACCTCGTGGCGATAGGCATGGTGTCCCAGCTGCGCCAGGCTGCCACTACGTCACGCGAGGGAGCGTGCACGATGGGACGCACGCGAATATCGGCCCTCATGCCCTCGACGGTACGGCGATACAGCATACTCACGCCTAGGCCCTCCTCCACCATCGCCATGATGGTGTAGTCATCGGTCACCTCGCTCGTCACGTGCGGCGACAGCCCATGCGCCGCGAATGCATCGAGCACCAGGCTCTGTTCGCCCTCATCCAGCAGCACAAACGGCTCGGACGCCAGGTCGGCGAGCGTCACCTTTTCCTTTGCCGTCAGCGGATGCGCGGCCGGCAACAGCGCCACCAACTCGTCGTGATAGACCACGCGCTTCTCGAGCCCGGCGGTAAATCCGCGCGCCGTAAAGCAAAAGTCAACCACGCCATCGTGCACCCACTGGGCGTTGCGCGTGTAATCGCCCTGCTTGAGGGTAAAGTGCACGCCCGGATGCAGAGCCCCAAAGTCGCGAATCACGCGCGGCAATACGGTGCGGCTCACGTTAGTAAACGTCGCGATTCGAATATCAGTCGAGGAGAGTCCCAGCAACTCCTGACGCTTGCCCTCAAGCTCGGCCTCGGCAGTTACAATCTGGCGCAGATACGGCAGGTACTGCTTGCCGTCGCGCGTAAGCGAGACACCTTGCTTACCGCGCTCGATAAGCGTGGTACCCAGCTCGCGCTCGAGCGCCTTGACGGCCTGGCTCACCGCGCTTTGCGTATAGCCCAGCTCGTCGGCCGCGCCCTTCAGACTGCCGCAATCGACCACCATACATACAATCTGATATCGCGATGCCATCGTGCCTCCACATCGGTGTAGCCGTAAAACGTTTTGCCAGCGCTTTATCTAGCAACATTAGTATTTCTTAATCATACTGAAGATACATTCGCTTTACTACATCCAAATCTGGGAGCAGAATCCTTTTTGCGAAACCGTTCTGTAACAAAAGGAGTCCCATGGATCGCAAAAAAGCAATCGCGCTCTCATTTTCCGTTCCCGTCGCATGGGGCTTTTCGTACCCCCTTATGAAGATCGGCATGGACAGCATGAACGCCACGAGCATCGTTGCGCTGCGCTGCATCATCGCCTTTGCGGCCTGCCTGCTGCTCTTCCACAAGCGCGCGTTGCGCATTAACCGCGACCTTATGGTTCGCGCCGCCATCATCGGCGCCATCATGGCAACCGAGCTCACCTGCATGTGTCTGGGTTCCAGCCTCACCTCCGCCTCCACCGCCGGCTTTTTGCAGAGTCTGACGGTCGTGATCGTGCCGTTTGCCAACGCGGCCCTGCTGCGCCGCGCCCCCGAGCGCAAGGTGCTCATCGGCACTGCCATCGTCACCTGCGGTATGCTGCTGCTCTCGGGCGCCGACTTTACCAGCCTGAATCCCGGTGCGATCATTATGCTGCTCTCGGCCTTTATCTATGCCAGCCACATTATCGTAGCCAAGCGCTTTGTCGAAGAAGTCGACCCACTGGCCCTGGGTGTTTGGCAGCTGGGCTTTGGCGGTCTGTTCTCGGGCATTGCCGCATGCGTCTTTGGCGGCTTCACGCTTCCCAGTACGCCGGGCGAGGTCGCGGTCGTCGTCGCACTCGCGCTCATCTGCTCTGCCTATGGCTTTATCACCCAAACGCTCGTGCAGCCCCACGTGCCTGCCGAGACCACCGGCTTTGCCTTCTCGCTCGAGCCGGTCTGCTCCGCCGTCTTTTCGTTCTTCCTGGTCGGCGAGGTCCTGAGCCCCATCGCCTTCTTTGGCGCCGCCCTCATTCTCACCGGTGTCATGGTGGCAACCGTCGAGCTTCCGCGCCTTCGCGCACATGGACAGGCTCGCATGGCAGGAACGCCCGAGCACGTCTCGTAGACCTCACTCTTCATACAGCCGCGGCATAAAGGCAACCGGTGCGCCTTTACAATAGATGCCAACAGAGCATCTGCCATAAAGGAGCCCCCATGGACACCGCGACCCGCGACTGCAACATAGCAACTTGGTTGGGCGATGCGCCGCAGCCGGTACGTGACACTACGAACCAGCTGCTCGAGCGCATCGCCCTTTTACGTGCCGAGCAGACTATCTACCCGGCACAAGACGACATCCTCAATGCCCTCGCCTACACGCCGGCAGACCAAGCCAAAGTTGTCATCTTGGGTCAAGACCCCTATCACGGACCCAACCAGGCCATGGGGCTTTCGTTCTCGGTCCCCGCGACGCAAACCAAACTGCCGCCGAGCCTGCGCAACATCTATAAGGAGCTCAATGCCGACCTGGGCTGCCCCATTCCCGCCACGGGAGACCTAACCCCATGGGCACAGCAGGGCGTCTTGCTCCTCAACACTACGCTCACCGTGCGTGAGCATGCCGCGAATTCGCACGCCAAACTGGGCTGGAGCACGCTCACCGACTACGTTATCGAACGCTGCTGCCAGCTGCCCCAACCGGTCGTCTTTTTGGCATGGGGCCGCTTTGCCCAGCAGATGGTTGAGGGCAAGCTCGCCGCGACCGGCGCGGGCAAGGCAAGCGGCAAGTTCTGTCTGGCCTCCACGCACCCCTCGCCACTTTCGGCCAACCGTGCCACGGCAGAACTCCCCGCTTTTATGGGGTCGCGCCCCTTCTCGGCAGCCAATCGGCTACTCGAACAGCACGGCTCGACCCCCGTCAACTGGACTTGCCTCGGCTAAAAATCAATACATCAAAAACGCGCCCGACGGATTTCCATCGGGCGCGTTTTCTACTCGGGCCAGATAAACTGGGTGCGACCGGCCTCGCCGCCATCGATCAGCAGGCTCTGCCCGGTCATAAACCGGTTGGTCACGCCCACAAAGTAGATCCACTCGGCGATCTCTTGGGCGGTGGCCCAGCGTTTAAGCGGCGTGAGCTCCATAATCTGGTTCCACAGGTGCTCGTCTTCCATCACGCAACGGTTGAGCGGCGTGATAACGCCGCCCGGGTCCACACTGTTGGCGATGGCCTGCGGTGCTAGGCGGTTTGCAAGGTTTTTGGTGTAGGCGATAACGCCGCCCTTGCTGGCGGCATAGGCGGGAAACTCCGATCCCGTATGTCCGCTCGCCGACCCCACATTGACCACGGATTTGATAGCCGCTGTCGGCTTGGCGGCAAGCCCCTCCCCCACAAAGGCGTAGCGTTCGGTCACGTTGATGGTGCCACACAGGTTGGCGGCAATGTCGTCGGCCGAATCCTGCGTACCGGCAACGTTCACGATTACTTGAGGCTCAAGGTCGCCTGGAAACGAGTCAGGCTCGCGGACATCAACGAACAAATGGCGGTAGCGCTCGTGCTCGACCGCCGCCGGCAGCAGGTCAAAGCCCACGACCTCGTGGCCCTCGTCCAAAAAGCGCTGCACGCACGCGGCTCCGATACCGCCCGAAGCGCCCGTGATCAAAACCCGCATACTTGCTCCTTAGGCGGTTACGTGGCGCTCGAGGTACTCGGAGCCCACATTCTCACGCTCCCAGCCACGCACGACCTTGTAGCCCACGGGGCTCAGGAAGACCTCGCACAGCAGCTCGGCAACAGCGCCGGTCAGCGAGCACATAAGGACCTGCACCCAGGTCCAACCAAAGAACGTATGGCTCACCACAATGGCAAAGACCAGGTTGTCGATAAACTGGCCAACACCCGTGGACACATAGGAACGGAAGGCAAAGCTCGCAAAGTTATTCTTTTTGAGCATACGGCCGAGCGACTGGTTGAGCGTGGAATTAACCACGGCAGAAACGAGCATTGCCAGCGAAGAGCCCAGCACCACGTACCAGGTGCCGCCAATGGTGGCGTTAAGAGCGCTGTTGACCTCGATCATGCCCGTGTCGTAGTAGGCGCCCCACATGCCGGGCGTGAGCGAGCATGCCCAAAAGCACAGGCTCACGGCCAGGTTGACCAGCAGCGCGAGGATAGAGATTTTGATGGATGCCTTGGCGCCAAAGCGCTTGCAGATCATGTCCTGGCACAAAAACGAAACCCAGCTCACCACAAAGCCGCAATCGAGTGCCAGATACGGCAGGCTGATGAGCTCTTTGTTGGCCAGCAGGTTCATCATGATGACGCTCACGAAAAACAGCGAAACCGTTGCCGCGGGAATGCTCCGCAACAGGACCTTGTAGTCCTCCATGACCTTCTTGATCATTATGTACTCCTTTGGTTTTAGGTTTAACGAGCAGGATATCGGACCCGAACTGCTCGGACGCCCCGGTCTTGAGACGACGGTGGGTATGATAGCCGCTCATACGGCATCAGGCAAGTAAACGGCGCGGCAGCCCCACAGGGCCACCGCGCCGATGCATTAAAAGGCTACGTTGCCAAACTCCGACAGGATAAGATCGGGGTTGTGATCGGTTGCCCAATCCACGTTCCACGGGCTCGTGAACAGCAGCAGCTTACCGCCGCGCATGTCCTCGACGCGCAGGGTGTCGCGCGTGAGCGAAAGAGCCGGAATGTCAATGGTATCAGGGTCGTTCTGGATCCAGCGAATGTCCGCATAGGGCAGCGGCTGGCGACGAACCTCAACACGATATTCGGCCTTGAGGCGGCGCTCGAGCACCTCAAACTGCAGTACGCCGACCACGCCCACGATGACGCTCTCCATGCCGGCACCCAGCTCGCGGAAGATCTGGATGGCGCCCTCCTGGGCAAGCTCCTCCATGCCCTTCACAAACTGTTTGCGCTTGAGCGTATCGACCTGCGTAATGCGGGCGAACATCTCGGGGGCAAACGTCGGGATCTGCGGATACTGCACATGGCGCTTGCCAGAGCACACGGTGTCACCGATGCTAAAGATACCCGGATCGAACAGGCCCACGATATCGCCCGCGTACGCCTCGTCCACGATGGCGCGGTCATCGGCCATCATCGACGTGCCCGTGGCAAGCTTGAGCTTGCGGTTGCCCTGCACGTGGAAGGCGTCCATGCCACGCTCGAACTTGCCCGAGCAAATGCGCACAAAGGCGATGCGGTCGCGGTGGTTCTTGTCCATATTGGCCTGGATCTTAAACACAAAGCCGCTAAAGTCATCGCGGCAGGGATCGACCGGTTCGCTGGTGAGCGTATCGGTATAGGCGCGCGGCGTCGGGGCCAGACGCAGGAACTCCTTGAGGAAGGGCTCCACGCCAAAGTTGGTGAGCGCCGAGCCAAAGAACGCCGGGCTCAACTTGCCGCAGGCCACGGCATCCAAGTCGAGCTCGTCGCCGGCGCCATCGAGCAGCTCGATGTCGTCCATCAGGTTCTTATGGTTCTCCTCGCCAATAAGCTCGTCCATGGAAGGATCGCCCAGCTCGGCCTCGACCTCGGCGACCTTCTTGGTGGCATTGGCGTGGCCGTCGCCCTCAAAGGCGATAACGCGACGGGTCTGACGGTCGAACACGCCGCGGAAGTTGCGGCCGCTGCCAATCGGCCAGTTCATGGGATACGTATTGATACCCAGGACGTTCTCGATCTCTTCCATGAGCTCAAACGGATCGCGAGCCTCGTGGTCGAGCTTGTTCACAAAGGTGAAGATGGGAATATGGCGCAGCGTACAGACCTTAAAGAGCTTTTTGGTCTGGGCCTCGACGCCCTTGGCGCCGTCGATGACCATGACCGCGGCGTCGGCGGCCATAAGGGTACGGTAGGTATCCTCCGAGAAGTCCTGGTGGCCGGGGGTATCGAGGATGTTGACGCAGGCGCCGTTGTAGGTGAACTGCAGTACCGAGGAAGTAACGGAGATTCCGCGCTCCTTCTCGATGTCCATCCAGTCCGAGACGGCATGCTTGGCCGAACTCTTGCCCTTGACCGAGCCAGCGGTCTGGATGCTGCCGGTATAGAGCAGCAGCTTCTCGGTAAGCGTGGTCTTACCGGCGTCCGGGTGGCTGATGATCGCGAATGTGCGGCGCGACGAGATTTCATCCGACAGGCTTGCCATGCGGATCCTTTCTTGCATTGAGTGCATTACGTCGATGTAACCGCACTATTGTAGCCGCGAAATCCCGCTCTAGGGCGCCTATCAGGACAAATTCATCAGTTGGGGCCTGGGTAGCCGGCCCAATCCGAATTTGTCTCTTGCGTAACTGTACATAGTGTATATATACTGTGCTTACCGGTTATATACACGTGTAGCCCAACAGCTAAGGAGCCGCTGTGGACATCATCCTATCCAATTCGAGCGACAAGCCCATCTACGAGCAAATAGCCTCGCAAGTCAAAGCTCAGATCCTTTCGGGCGCGCTCGCTGCGGGAGCCAAACTCCCCAGCATCCGTGCACTCGCGAGCGATCTTGGCGTGAGTGTCATCACCACCAAGCGCGCCTACGCCGACCTGGAGCAACTCGGCTTTATCTGCACCGTGCAGGGCAAGGGCTGTTTTGTCGCCGAGGGCAACCAAGAACTCTTGCGCGAAAATCAGCTCTGCCATATCGAAGAGCTGCTTGCGAAAGCGGCGAGCCAAGCCGAAGCCTTGGGCGTCACGCGCGACAAGCTGCACGAGATGCTCGACCTCGTAGCCCCCGAAACCATGCAGTAGCCATCTGCAAGAAAGGCTATACCATGCAAAAGTTGCTAGAACTCAAAGGTGTATCGCGCCGCGTGAGCGACCGCTTTTCACTGCGCGACGTCACGCTTGCCGTGGAGCCCGGCCAGATCGTTGGCTTTGTGGGCGCAAATGGCGCCGGCAAGACGACGACCATTCGCGCCGCGCTTGGGCTTATAAAGCCCGATGCCGGCGAGGTGCATCTGCTTGGACAGCGCTGCGACGCCAACGCGCCCGACGAGACGCAGCCACCTGCGCTCCCGCATCGGGCTTGTCCTGGACACGTGTCCCTTCCCCTCCACGCTCAAGGTGGGCCAGGTCGAGAAGCTCGTAGGCCCGGCATACCCCACGTGGAGCTGCGAAACGTTCGCCGGATTCATCGACCGATTTGGCCTCGATCACAAGACGAAGGTCAAGGACCTCTCCCGCGGCATGGGCATGAAGCTGCAGCTCGCCTGTGCGCTCAGCCACAATGCCAAGCTGCTCGTTTTGGACGAAGCCACCGCGGGCCTCGATCCCATGGCGCGCGAGGAACTGCTCGACGAGTTGCTTGCCTTTGTCGCCGACGGCCAGCACAGCGTGCTGCTCTCGAGCCATATTACATCCGACCTCGATCGCACTGCCGACCGCGTCATCTGCATCGATAACGGCTCGATTGTGTTTGACCTGCCGCGCGAGGACATTACCGACCGAGCCGGCATCGCCCACTGCACCCAAGCACAGGCCGCAGAGCTTATGGCTTGCGTCGAAGGCGCCCGTGCCGCCCACCACGCCTATAGCGTGGACGTGCTCGTACCCAGCCGTCGCGAGGCGCTCGAGGCCTTCCCCGAGATTCCCTGCGACCGGGCAACCATTGATGACTATCTTCGCCTCATACTGAAAGGGGCTTCGAAATGAAACGCGCCTTTATGTCTGAGCTCGCCATCGTCCGCACGCTTGTCCCGAGCATCGCGGGCGTCGGCCTGTTCATCTTCGTCGTACTGACCCTCGCCAACGCATCGGATGGCGATGCCAGTATGAGCGCCGGCGCCTGCGCGGTCAGTGCCATGTCGCCCATCGTGGTCATGAACTCGCTGGCCGGCTACGACAATCAAAACGGATGGGAGCGCTATCGGGCAACGCTGCCCCTCTCGCGCAAAGACATCATCTGCGCACGTTACCTGAGCATCATTGTCTTCTCGGCCGTCATGGCGTGCGCCGCCGCGCTTTTGAGCACCATCACTCTTCCGTTCTTCGATCACACGGGCATGCCCTCGACGGGACAGATCGTCTTTGAGACCACAATAGCCTCCGCCGCATCGATGCTCATCTCCCTCATGATGGTGTTTCTGGCACAGCCGCTGTTCTTTCGATTTGGACACATGGAGGCGCTGCGCCTTTCCGTCGGCCTGTTTGCCCTGCTCGGATGCCTTGCCATGGCCACGCTGAGCTCCTCCAACCCCATCAGCAACTGGCTCATGTCGATTGCTGGGGCGAATCCCGATCCCGCCGTCCTCGGCTGCCTGTGCGCAGGAATTGCCGTACTGGCCCTCACGCTATGTGCAATCAGCTGCACCGTCAGCACCAAGGTCTATCGGGCACGCGACCTGTAGGCAAGCAAATCTCGACCCACGCGGGCCGCAATCGGTCGCAATCGCCCATCCGCAAATCCATGGCAAACGGCATGTCCCCGGCGTGCGCCACCGTACTACTTGCGCAGCGGCTTGGGAAGCGGAATGCCGGCGGCGATAACAGCGGCGATGATCATGCAGACGATGCCCTTGAGCGGGAAGCACATGAGCAGCAGGCCCACGACCATGACGGGCTGACGCATGACGGCGCCCATCGTCGAGGCGGTGCAGACGGCGACGCAAAAGACCGGATCTGCGCCGGTGAGGATGGCAAGGCCATAGCCCAGGCTCACACCCGAGAAGATAACCGGGAAGAAGTGGCCGCCGCGCCAACCAAGGTTGATGAGGGCGGGCGTCAGCATGGCCTTAACAAGACCGGTCGCGATAAGCACGCCAGCGGGAATGGTCAGATAGGTTTCCATGAGCACATCGGCCTGGGTCTCGCCGGCAAACATGGTGTAGGGCAGGACCGTGCCACAGATGGCGAGCGCCAGGCCGGCCAGCATGGCCTTGACGACCGGGCGCTCCCCTATTGCATGGGACAGTGCCTCGCTTGCATGCTCAGAGACAAAGTACAGCCAACCGCATACGGTGCCGACCAACGCCAGCGGAATGAGCCAGACAAGTTCCAGGTTACCCACCTGGGCGGCCTCGAACCTGGGCATGCCCATGCCGCCGCCCATAAGCTGGCCGAGCAGCAGATAGGTGCCCAGACCGCCGGCAATCGCGATGCCGTAGACCACGGTCTTTTGCGCCTTGGGCAGCTTGATGGTGATCTCATCGGACGCGGAGTCCTCGCCAGCGCCCTGGCCGTCGGCGCTACCGGCGAGCGGCGCCACAAAGCCAAACACGGGCGCGGTAAAGAGCGCCGTCAGGGCAGCCTGGGTGCCCAGCAGCGTGAGCTCCCTAAACTCGGCGCCAAAGCGACGCATGCGGTCGCCGACCCAGCTGCACAGACCCGCGATAACTCCGGTCAGGCCGGCCTCCGGTCCAATACTTCCGCCAAACAGCAGCGGCAGCAATGCCGCAAGCGAAAGCTTGCCGAGGTTGTCGTACGGGTAGCGACCGTCTTGTTTAACCTTGCCCATCACCTGGTTGAGGTCATCGGTCTTGGTGCCCGTAATCTTTTCGTACAGACCGATCAGCAGGCCGCCCAGCAAGCAGACAAAAACGGGTACGGCAGAAAACCGAACGGGCCGCTCGCGAGCTCAGGCGAAGCGACGCCCAGCGCGTGCGGAATCTCGGTCCATAGATAGTCGACACCGTGCTCCATCGCAAAAAAGAACAGCCAGACCGCGGCGCCTGCGAACGCACCGGTCACGGCAACGCTAACTAAAAACAGCGCACGGTTTTTGGGTTTTGCAAGACTATCCATCGGGACCTCCCGTGGTCAAATTCGGCAAAGATACGTTTTATTGTAGAGCGAGCGTTACCCGAACGAGCCAACCGTCTGCGCCGCAAACGGCACCATTGGGAGTCATAGTGGGGCAGGCTCAAGACTTATCCGTTGATAATCGAGGCAATCTCGCGCAAATCGTCGGCAAAGTAGATGCCGTGCTGGCGCCTCGGGCTCGAAAGCCCTTTATCAATCATGCGTCCGAGCAGCGCCTTGAGATCGTTGTAGTAACCGTCCAGGTTATACAGGATGCACGGCGCGCTCAGATGCCCCAGCGACACGGCCGACATGACCTCGGCAATCTCCTCGAGCGTACCCGTCCCGCCGGGAAAGGCAATGAAGGCATCACCAAGCTCGATCATCTTGGCCTTGCGCTCGGCCATGTCGCTCGTCACGATGAGGTCGTCGATGCCATCGTGCTGAAACTCGGCCTCGATAAAAAAGCTCGGCTCCACGCCCGTCACGTGTCCACCGGCATCGAGCACGCTATCGGCGAGCGCGCCCATCAAGCCCGACTTGGACCCGCCGTATACCAACGCGTGTCCGTTAGCGCCAATCCAGTTGCCCAGCTCCTGCACCGCGGGCAGAAACGCCGGGTCATTACCGACGCTGGCACCCAGATACACGGTGATATTCATATTCAGTCCCCCTCATCGTGACGCACGGCGCCCGTTCTAGCGCTGGCGTCGACGATACTCGCGCACGCGACGCGAAAGATCGGCGAGCTCGTCACGATCGAGCTCTTCCAAATGCTCAAGATCGTCCATAAAGCGCGCCATGGTGTCCTTTTGGCGCATCTTGATGAGCGTATTGCAGTAGTTCACCGCCACGCCCGTAAGCATGGCGATGTAGAAGATGCTGATGACGCTCAAGACGACGGTAATCGCGCGGGCAACCGGTGTCTCGGCCGGAATGTCACCAAAGCCGATGGTCGAGACCGTCTCAAAGCTAAACCAAAGTCCATCGCCAAAGGTGAGGGTCGTGGGCTCGGACAGCCAGACGGCCGTCGAGCACAGCAGATAGAACACAAGAAACAGGCCCGTGATGCGCGCAAAGCCAGCCTGGCGCAACACGTCGGCAAGCGTCCTCAACTTGTTCATCGCGACCCCTTTTCCCAAGCGCCCAATCATGTTCGTTCGGTATTGTCCCACACTCGACACTCGAGGACGCTCCTTTTGTGCTGGCAGAAAGGGACTGTCCCCAACTGCCGGCACATAAGGAACGTCCCTAAGTGCCAACTCCGGCAAAGAGTGTCCCCGGCGACTAGTCGTTTAAGAACGTCCCCAATGACTACTACAACTGCCGGACAGATTGGGAACGTCCCTAAGTGCCGGATGTTAGGCAAGCTGAGCTGGTATCCTTATGCGGTATTATCTCGACTCGATAGGATTGCCTGTGAAACCTTCCGCCGTCCTTCGCTTAGCTCTATATCGCACCCTAGCTGTCGCGCTTGCTGCGCTCACACTACTGAGCGCCGTCATGCCCACCCCAGCCTTTGCCGCCGACTCCGACCAGCAGGTCAAGACGGTTCGCGTTGGCTGGCTCGTCAACAACAAAGGCTTCCAGGAAGGCACGCCGGGCGAGCGCCTCTCGGGATGGGGCTACGAGTACCTCCAGACCCTCTCGTATTACACAAAGGGCTGGCAATACGAATACGTTAGCGGCACCTTCTCCGAGCTTATGGACATGCTCGAGGCAGGCGAAATCGACCTCATGCCCAACATCTCGTATTCGGCAGAACGCGAGCAGAAGCTGCTCTTTTCCTCGAACCCCGAGGGCACCGAGCGCTACTACATCTACGCCAGGCCCGACCGCGACGACCTGGCCAAGGGTGACCCCCAGGCGCTCCAAGGCCTCACCATCGGCTGCAACTCTGGCGTTATGCAAACTATCGTCGGCCAGCAGTGGCTCGCCGACGAAGGCGTTACCTGCACCTATAAAGAAATCGACACCGGCAGTGCCCTCTTTGAGGCGCTTGCAGACGGCGAGGTCGACGCCGTCATCATGAACGACACCATTTCGTCGCCCGATGCGTCACCCATGTTCTACGTAGGCTCGAGCGACTACTATTTTGCCGTTCCCAAAAGCCGCCCTGATCTGATGAACGACATCAACGCCGCCATGACGACCATCGCCCGCGATAACCCGCGCTATAACGAGGAAGTCAAATCGAGTTACTCGACCCAAAACAGTGGCTCGTCATCGCTCACCGGCCCCGAGACCACCTGGCTCAAAGAAAACGGCAATACCATCACGATCGGCTATCTTAAAAACCAACTTCCCTACTGTACGCAAAATGACGACGGCGAGATGGAAGGGTCGCTCGCCTCGCTTGCAACGACGTTGCACGACAAGTTTGGCATTACGGTCAAAACAATCGCACTCTCGAGCAACAAACAAATGATCAAAGCCCTTTCCAACGGGACCATCGATGTCGCCCTGCCGTTGTTTCGCGACTACTGGCTCGCCGAGCAGACAGGGGTCATCCAGTCAAACTCGATGGGAACGGTTTCGCTGACCGCCATTCACAGTGGCAAAAACCTGAACAGCGACCTTAAGAACATCGCTTGTACAAAGAGCACAATCGTTAACCGTTTTGAGCTCGAAAGTCTCTTTCCGAACGCAACGGTAACCGAGTATTCGAATGACGGCGAGGTGCTCAAAGCCCTCGATGAGGGGAAGGCACGTTGCATCATTGTCCCCAGCACGCGCCTGGAAACTCTCCGCGACATCTACGACATCGAGGATTTCGAAACACAGGAACTCACCAACACGGCACAACTATCGTGTTTAATTTCGCGCGGCAAGCCCGAGCTGCTGGGAATCATCAATAAGGGCATCGTCAATGCAGGTGAATCGCTCTCTGCAAACAGCTATTTCCCCACATCGTACTCGGCGCAAGAATCGGATGCGTTCCGACTTCTCTACCGCAACCGCATCGTCATTGCGGCAGTCGTCATTTGCATTTTGCTCACCGGCATCGTCATCCTTGTCTGGTCGCTTTACCGCGCACAGGAGGAACGGCAGAAAGCCGATGCCGCCAACGCCGCCAAAACCGCTTTCCTCACGCGCATGAGCCACGACATCCGCACGCCGCTCAACGGCATCCTAGGCCTTATCGAAATTGAGGAATTGAGAGAAGGCGACATGCAGGTCGCCCGCGAAAGCCGCGCCAAGGCGCGCGTTGCCGCCAATCACCTGCTGTCACTGATTAACGACATCCTCGAGATGGGCAGGATCGAGGAGTGCAAAGTGACGCTCGAGCACGAATCATTCAACCTTAAAGAGCTGTGCGACAATGCGCTCGTACTGTGCAAGCTCCGCGCATCGGACCGCGGCATAACCATGCTCGACACCAGCGAGCCCTACGCTGTCGACCAATATATGATCGGCAGCCCCACCCATATTCGGCAGATCCTTGTCAACCTGCTCGACAACAGCATCAAGTACAACAAGCACGGAGGCACCGTCACGTTCTCATCGACCATCAAACCGGTCGACGACGAGCACGCCGTGTTTTGCTTTAGCGTCTCGGATACCGGCATTGGTATGACGCCCGAGTTTTTGACGCACATTTACGAGCCGTTTGCCCAGGAAGGCGACGATGCGCGTAGCAAGTTCCAAGGAACCGGCATTGGCATGTCTATCGTCAAATCGCTCATCGATATGATGGGCGGCACGATTGAGATTTCGAGTGAGGTTGGCGCGGGAAGCACGTTCAACGTCCAGATACCGCTCGATATCGACAAGAACCCTCAGGCAAAAGAACGTGCGTCCAAGCAGACATACAGTTGCTCGCTTGCCGGCATGAACGTCCTTTTGGCAGAAGACAACGAGCTCAATGCCGAAATTGCCCAGGCTCTACTCGAAAGCGAAGGCATCGTCGTAACGCGCGCCGCCGACGGCAACAAAGCAGTCGACCTATACGTTAGTCGTCCCGCCGGCAGCTTCGATGCGATCCTGATGGACATCATGATGCCGGGCATGGATGGCTACGAGGCAACCCGCGCGATTCGTCTGAGCGAAAAGGCCGATGCAGCCGACATCCCCATCATCGCGCTCACTGCCAACGCCTTCAACGAGGACGCCAAGGCGGCACACGATGCCGGTATGAACGCCCATCTGCCCAAACCGCTCGACTTTAACAAGCTCAAAAACATACTCGCCCGCATCAAGAAAAACGGAACTGTTTCGCTATAGTTTGCGTTTAACCACCATGCACAGCCAGAAAGGAAGCCAACGATGTTTAGGCCCTTACGTCGAAAGAAACGCGCCATCACTGACGAGGAAGCGCGCGAGTTGCTCGCCACCTGTAAGCGCGGCGTCTTTGCCGTCAACGGCGATGATGGCTACCCCTATGCCATTCCCGTCAACTACTTCTTTGACGCCGAGCACGACAAGATTTATTTCCATGGCGCCAAGGCCGGCCACAAGGTCGATTCGCTCAGGCGTGACGATAAAGTCTGCTTTACCGTTTACGGCAACGAGTGGTACAAGGACGGCGACTGGGCTCCTTACGTCATGAGCACTGTGGTCTTTGGCCGTTGCCGCCTGGTAGATGAAGCGCCTGCGTTTATCGAGGACAAAGTCCGCCAGCTCGCGCTTAAGTACTACCCTTCTGCCGAAGAAGTCGAGGAAGAAATCGCCAAAGACATCAAGGGCGTCCAACTCTACGAGATTTCAATTGAGCATCTTTGCGGCAAGCAGATTCAGGAAAAGTAGCGAATGCGAAAAACGCGCTCGCTACCCTCTGCGCCCCATGCGCCCACGCATTTTGACGGCGTGGGCGCATGGGGCAGCACTCGAATCGAGCGCCCCCCTATACCCCAAAAACGTAGCGGTCCAGGCGCTCACACGCCTCCTTTACCCGCGAAAGGGGCAGTGCCAGATTCACGCGAATGTGGCAGGGCCCGTGGAACGGGCGGCCGTCCTGATACCCCACGCCCACACGAGCGCCCTCGTCGGGCAGCCACTGAATATCGCGGCCACGCTCGCGGCACCACTCGGTGCAGTCCAGAAACACCATGTAGGTGCCCTGCGGACGCGAATAGGACACGCCCGCAAAATGCTTGTCCACGTAATTGCAGAAGTAGTCGACGTTGCCCTCGATGACCTCATTGAGCTCATCAACCCACTCGTAGCCTTGCGGCTGGTAGGCACCGATAAGCGCATGCATGGAGAGGACGTTCATCTCGTTGTAGTGCGTCTTGTTGGACACGGCGCACACGCGGTCGCGCAGCGTCTCGTTATAGATAATGTGGTAGCTGCCGACCAGGCCCGCCAGGTTAAACGTCTTGCTGGGCGCATAGAGGGCAACCGTGCGCATGCGGGCATCCTCGCTCACCGACTGCGTCGGGATATGCTTGTGACCCGGCAGGATGATATCGGACCAAATCTCATCCGAGATCACCACGCAATCGTGCTGGCGATAGATGTCCATGGCACGTTCGATCTCGTCGCGCCCCCATACGCGGCCGCAGGGATTGTGCGGCGAGCAGAACACCGCGGCATGGATGTGGTTTTGGGCGAGCTTTCGCTCCATGTCCTCAAAGTCCATGCGCCACACGCCCCGATCGTCGAGCTTAAGCGGGCTGTGGACAATGCGATAGCCCGCGGCTTCGATAGACTTGGTAAAGCCGATGTAGGTGGGACTGTGGACCAGTACCGCATCGCCCGGCTGGACATATGCGCGCAGCGTCGACACGACACCGCCCAGCACGCCGTTTTCGTAGCCGATATGCTCCGGCGCCAAGCCCTCAACGCCGTTGCGACGGCTTTGCCATTCGATGATGCGGTCGAAGTACTCGTCACGCGGATTGAAATAGCCAAACATGGGATGCTGGGCGCGCTGAATGATGTGTTCCTGAACCGTGGGCACCGTGGCAAAATTCATATCCGCCACCCACATGGGGATGCGGTCGAAGCCCTCGTCGGGTGCGTTCGGAGCCATGTCGGGAATTTCTCCCCAGGAGTCAACGGCGATGGCGTCCATACCGTGGCGGTCGATAAGCGAGGTAAAGTCGTATTTCATGCTGAGCTCCCGTGCAAAGCGGATTGTTTCGGTAGGCGTTATTGTCCACCAGCGTGGGCGGTTTTGGAGCGGAGTTTGGCGCTTAATTTGACGGGTGCGGACGAATGGCTGGTTAGTCTCGCACGTCGTTGATGGCGGTTATCGTCAACCTGGTTCCGTCGACCGTAAACGATATGTCAAGCCCAGCGTAAGCCAAATGGTAAACGCGGTTTGGCTCGTGTTTGCTGCCCGCACGGCGCGGATCTTGGCGGAGCACCTCGATCAAGCCGGGGAGCTTTGTGTCCGGGACCATGTCCCGCAGCGCTTGCGGGAGCTCGACATCGAGCTCTTGCCATGGCGCGTCCTCAATCCAGCCGCCCGTCGCATCCGGGTGACAGTCCGCAAACGGAATGTAAGGCTTAATGTCGTAGATGGGCGTACCGTCGCGCAGGTCGGCCCCCAGCACATGGATGATGGGACCATCGTCGGTGAGCTCGACACGATCAAGCTTGACGCAGGTGAGCCCGATGGGATTAGGGCGAAACGGACTGCGCGTGGCAAACACGCCCACGCGTTCGGCTCCACCCAGACGCGGTGGGCGCACGGTTTTCGACCATTTTGCGTTGGTGCCGGACCTGTCCTGCGTTTTGGCATCGGCGGCTATGTCCTTAGCCGTGCCGCCGGGCGTTCCGTTTTCGAAGCGCCAGAGCAGCCATAGGTGAGAGAAGGAGTCCAGACCCTCAACTGCAGCGTTGGAGGCAAATTCCGGCTCAAAGACGATGCGTCCCTGCAGATGGGGCGCCAAAAAGCTGTTGCGTGGGATGCCGAACTTCTGCGGCAGGTCGGTATGTATGTGTGCAATAGGTTCCATGCCGGTCATTGTACGGCACAGGCGCGCGGGGCGCAGGCTGCGATTCTCTCTCATCGTCATCTGCATGCAACCAACGGTTGCTTGGAAGGACATCGGCTGCCGCGTATGCTTAAGCCAACAAGCACCAGAAAGGAGCCGTCATGGCCTTTGCAGAAAAACTCATCGCCGTCCGCCGCGCCAACAACCTTACCCAAGAGCAGCTCGCCGCCAAGCTCTACGTCACGCGCCAAGCCGTGAGCCGTTGGGAGCGCGGCGAAGTCACCCCGGGCATCGACATGATGAAGCTCATTGCCGCTGTTACCGGAGAGCCGCTGTCGCACCTGCTCGAAATGCCCGAGCACTATTGTCAGAGCTGCGGCATGGTGCTCATGCCCGACGACTGCGGCACCGATGCCGCGGGCGCCACGACCGACCATTACTGCAAGTGGTGCTACGACCGCGGCAAGTACACCTACGACACCACAATGGAAGCAATGATCGAGGATTGTGCCCCGCGCCTGGCACAAAACACCGGCATGTCGCTCGATGAAGCCGTCTCGCTCATGGGCGCCGTGCTGCCGCAACTGGAGCGCTGGCGCTCCGTGCAAGAAAACGAGGAGCGCTACGGTGCCGAGGCGCGAGCGCGCTATGGCGACGAGGCGATCGACGCCGCAAACGAAGCACTGCTGGATATGGATCCCGAGACATGGAACGACATGAAGGAACTTGAACGCGCTATTCTGGGCCAGCTCTCGATTGCCATGGGCGACGGCGATCCAAAGAGTAACGAAGCCCGCAAGCTTGTCGCAATGCACCGCCGATGGATTGGCCTTAACTGGGGACACGAGCCCCAGGACGAAGCATACCTGGGCCTCGCCAATGGTTATCTTGCCGACCAGCGCTTTGTTGACTACTACGACAAGCCCTGCGGCACCGGAGCCACGGCGTTTCTGGTACAGGCAATCGAGTCGTCGTTGACGCGTGCATAGACCGCGGCGGCTTTGGGTATTTCAATCGAAACCTCAACCGATTGGAGGCCCATGGCTACTGATCACGAGCTCGCACTCTACGTTATGACCGGCTGCCCGTATTGCATAAAGGTCAAGCGTTTCCTGGCCGATAACGGCGTGACCATCCCCGAGCGCAACATCTCGACCGATACCGAAGCCGAGCAGGCACTCATCGCCATCGGCGGAAAACGCCAGGTTCCCTGCCTGTTTATTGACGGCGCACCGCTCTACGAGTCGGGCGACATCATCGCGTGGATACAGAAGAACCTGCTCTAGTCCGCGCGCCGCGGTCGGCTCGCCCCGACGTCCAAGCCCATACGACCCAAACATGTACGCCAGCATCCAAAGTCGACATTTTTCGACATCTTTGGATGCTGGCGTACAGCTTTTTGCATGGGCCCGACACAGGTAGTCATTGGGCTTCAACGCACTCCATCGCTCTATTCCCGGCATCAGCCAAAAGGTGCTCTCGTCAAACCTAAAGGAAATGGATGCCGTGGGGCATACCGCTCCACGGTTACCTTTTTGTGCCTTCTTTTTTAAAAACGATCCAGGCTGCACACTACTGTCAGACACACCCGAATCAATTGGACAGGAGGCCAGCCATGAATCAAGCCGAGCGTCGTGTTTGGCTTATCAACGCATTGCTCGATGAGCGACCGGATGGACGCGACGTTGCCGTTCCTGCCGGAGCCGACGAGCAGCGTGATTTGCTCAGAGCCCTTATGAACGTGCGGCCGCCCGAAGCGCTTACGACAGAAACCCTCGACGTCCAGGACGCCTACCTGCATCAGCGAATTGTTGAGCGCGGCGGAGCGACCGATGCCGGCACACTCCCCTACCGCAATCACGTTGCCGTCTGGCGCGGTGACATCACGCTGCTTAAAGCCGACGCCATCGCCAACGCCGCCAACAGCCAAATGCTCGGCTGCTTTGTGCCGGGGCACCACTGCATCGACAACGCCATCCACACATACGCCGGCATGCAGCTACGTCTGACGTGCGCCAACCTCATGTATAAGCAGGGGCATGAGGAACCGACCGCACGCGTTAAGGTCACGCCAGCGTTTAACCTGCCGAGCAGCCACATCTTTCACACCGTCGGCCCCATCGTGCCCAGCCATAAGCCCGGCTCGCGCGAAGAATTGCTACTACGCCGTTGCTACACCAGCTGTCTGGACGAAGCGACACGCCAAGGGCTCGACACGCTTGCATTCTGCTGCATCTCGACGGGCGTCTTTGGCTATCCCCAGCAAGCCGCCGCGCGCGTTGCCGTCGATACCGTTCGCCATCATCTAGACCATAACGACTCCAACCTTAAGGTGATCTTCAATGTATTTCTCGCGTCTGACGAATCAATCTACCGTGAGCTTCTCCAAACAGATCGCTAAGCTCCAAGCCGCACTCGCTGCATCCGACGCCGTGACAATCGGTGCCGGCGCGGGTCTTTCCACCGCGGCTGGCTACACCTATTCGGGCGAACGCTTCGAGAAGCTCTTTGGCGACTTCGCTGCACGCTACGGCTTTGCTGACATGTACTCCGGCGGCTTCTACCCCTACGACTCGCTCGAGGAATACTGGGCATTTTGGAGCCGCTATATTGAGTGCAACCGATATGACCCCATACCCAAACCGGTCTATGAGCAGCTCCTGGACCTACTGCGCGACCGCGATTACTTTGTGCTGACCACAAACGTAGACCATTGCTTCCAGCGCGCCGGCTTTGATAAGCAGCGGCTCTTTTACACGCAGGGCGACTATGGTTTATTCCAGTGCAGTAAGCCCTGCTGTCAGGAAACTTGGGACAACGAAGGACTTGTACATTGCATGGTCGGCGCCCAACAGGACCTGCGCATTCCGTCTGCACTTGTGCCCCGTTGTCCCCACTGTGGTTCCCCGCTTACGATGAACCTGCGCGCCGACGATACGTTTGTGCAGGATAGGGGCTGGTATGCTGCGGCCGATCGCTACCAGGATTTCCTGCGCCGCCACAGCAATATGCGCATTCTGTTCTTTGAGCTTGGCGTAGGCGGCAATACGCCCGTCATCATCAAGTACCCGTTTTGGCAGATGACCGCCAAAAACGAGCGCGCCACGTACGCATGTATCAATTTTGCCGAGGCAGTCGCTCCGGCAGAAATCGCCGATCGGAGCATCCTGATCGACGCCGACGCGGAACGTGTATTGGACGCACTTGCCGTCCAAGTCGTCGGATAACGAGGGCGATACCGCCTTCAAACATGTACGTCAGCATCCAAAGTCGACATTTTCCGACATCTTTGGATGCTGACGTACAGCTTTTTGCAACATAGTCGTTTAAGAACGTCCCCAACGCCCACATTTAGCCGCAAAAGCGGGCAGCGGGCGCAAGCGGCTGCTCGCGAAAGACGCGCTCGACAGCAGCGCGGTATTCATCGACCTTTTTGGTCTTGCGAACGAGCTTGTGAACGGTCGCGGGATCGGCGAAGGCGCATTTGGCGTAGAACCACCACTCCTTCATGCGAAAGACCGCGTTGTCCCCAATCTCGTCCGCATAGACCGCAAACAGCATGTCGTGGAAGCGCTGCAGCTCAGCGGCCGTGGCAGCAGGGCCGCCCTTAACCATGCGAGCCAGCGCGGGGTTCGCGAGCAAGCCGCGCCCCAACATTACGTGGCGTGTTCCGGGATAGGCCCCCACCAGCGCATCCATGTCCTCAAGATCAAAGATGTCGCCGTTATAGGCCACGGGAAACGGCGCCCGCTCCAACGTCTCGCCGTAAAACTCTTTACGCGGCGAGCCCGTATAACGGTCCTTTTGCACGCGCGGATGCACGATCAGCTCTGCCAGCGGCATGCGGCAATAGAGGTCGAGCACGCGTTCGTACTCGTCATCGCTTTCCAACCCCAGCCTGGTCTTGACCGACACCGGCAAGGGTGAGCGTTCGCACACGTCGCTCAAGAACACCTCGAGCTCATCCAGGTTGCGCAGAAAGCCCGAACCCTTGCCTTTGGCAACAACCGTACCCGAGGGGCAGCCAAGGTTGAGATTGACCTCGCGGTACCCCATCTCGGCGAGCACCTGCGCCGCCCACACAAACTCGTCCGCATTCTTGGACATCAGCTGAGGTACTACGTTAAGCCCCTGGTTATTGGCAGGATCGACCTCTTTAAACGCCTTGCCACCAAAGCGGTTGCCCACCCGCGGCGGCGGCAAAAACGGCGTGTAATAACAATCGAGTGCGCCAAAGCACTCCGCATGCACGCGACGGAACACATGCCCGGTAATCCCCTCCATAGGGGCCAGCGATAAATTCATCAACATCCACTCTCAAATCAATGTGACAAAGGGACAGTCCCTTTGTCACATCCCATTCAAGCGGTTCAGGAACTCTTCGCAGGCGCGAGAACGCAGGCGATATTTTTTCCACACCAGATACGATGCAATGGTGAAGGGGCAAAAGGGCAGTCCCTTTGCCCCAAGTGCCGGCTACCGGACGCAAGCTAGTTGCCGTTCGCGAACGCCGCCCATATTTCGAGGTCTAATACTTTTCCCGAGAAGTGAACGGCTGTATTTGGACCCCCGAAGCATTGACATTTTTAGGCGTCAAAACCGCAGGATTTGACTGGCAAAACCGCAGGAAATTGCACGCCAAAAGTGTCGATGCTTCGGGAGTCCGTTTTCACTCGTTCACTTCTCGGGAAAAGTATTAGACCTCGATTCCGCAGTCCCCGATGTGACAAAGGAACAGTCCATTTGTCACATTCAGAATTGACCCCCCCCCCGCAATAGCTCATCGATGGCGGGATTCTCTATACTGGGTCACATATGACGGTATCGCGCCAAAGGAGAACGCCGTGACCACGTCGCAGATATCCCTGCTCGCGCTCATCTTGGTTGGGGGCATCGGCATCCTGCTTATCGGAGTGGGCGCGCTCATGAAAGCCGTCGCTCGCAAGAAAGCCAAGGCCTGTACCGCCGTGACCATGGGAACGGTCATCAACCATCGCTTTATGGGCGAAGGCAGGATGTATCCCGTTTTGGAATACATCGTCGACGGCACGCAATACCGCGCGAAAAAACAATTCCGTGGCATAAAGACCAAAAGCTTGTCGGGACTCCCCATCCGCACGCAAGCCACCGCCCACGAAGACGCCAAGGGCTGGCTGCACGTGCAGACAGGCCCCATCGCCCGCCTAGGCACCCTCGCGGAGCAGCTTTGGCCCCTCGGTAGCCAAATGACCGTGTACTACAACCCCAGCAACCCAGACAAAAGCTATGTCGAACGCCCCATCGTGGGCAACTTTGCCACACTGATGTTTAACATCGCAGGCTTCTTGCTCATCGCGATGAGCATCTTGCTCTATGTTCTTATCCAGCGCTAGCTCAAACTGATGCACCCCGCGCCCCATGCGCCGCAACGACCGTTACGACACCAAGGATCAGCCATGGCAACACTTTCCGAACAAGAACGTAAGCGCATCCAGCGATACTGCATCTATCCCAAGGTTGCCGGTGCGGCGCTTGCCATGGCATTCGTGCTGCCATTTTTGATCATTCCCTTCGAAATGATTGACGACATCGTCTTCCATCACGAAGGCTTCCAAGAAACGGGCATGATAGCCGCCCTGGTGCTCACCGCCGTCGAGCTCGTCATCTTCTGCTATTGCGCGCTCGCGCCGCGCTTTGGCATGCGCGGCAAGCAGTGGAAAGAAATGCAGCACCGACTCGCCGTCGAGCAGTCCGAGAAAGACCGCTCGGCACAAATCGCGGGCGTTATTGGCACGCAGGCCGCCGCGCACCTGCTCAAGAACAGCGACAACGAGACCGCGCGCAACCTGGGTGGCGCGGCAGAAGTCGCCGCTGCCGTAGGCGCCGTCGCCACCGCAGCGGATGTGCTTACCGAGAGCTTCGCTAACGCAAAGGCCATGGCGGAGGCCTGTGGTGTGCCCATCCCCCGTACAAAAAAGTGGATCGTCGCACTTGTGGCGCTGCCCATCGCAATCGTGTGCGGTGCCTATATCCCGCAGCTGGCGCAGGGAAACATCGAGATGCAGGAGAACGCCGCGGCCGCGGCCGAGCAAATTGCCATCGCCCGCAAGACGCTAGGACCCGCATGCGAGTACGTGTCCGCCGATGACCCTTACGAGCGATATCAAGATTACGGCTATCACGTCCGCGGCTACCTTCACGACGGCGACTCCGATACCCAGAAGACCTATACGTACCTGGATTTCGATAACAAGGGAACGCTCAAGGAAGTAAGTTACATAGCGGAGATCGACCCCGACGCGAGCCTTGAGGACAACCTCGCCCGCATCGAGCTCGACTTGGACGAACTTTCCTCTGTCGTCCAAACCGTAGACGTCAAGACCGTGAGTCCCGAGCTCCTAGCACCGCAAAAGCTCCCCGAAGAGTTTAGGCAGGCTTTTTTGAACGGTTCGCTCTACGAGAGAATCTCCATCAGGACGAGTGACAACCCCATCAAAACGTACTATTCGTTTGACACGGATCCCGAGGATGAATTTGACGAGTACACCCATCCAAGCATCCGTATCACATTGATGGGCAAAACGAGCTAGCCACCCAATGTGACAAAGGGACTGTCCCTTTGTCACATTATTCGGAGCGTAGGGCTTCCACAGGGTCTTTCTTGGATGCGCTGCGAGCCGGCAGCAGGCCGGCAACGACCGTCAGCAGCACCGAAATTACAATGAGCATCAGCGCGTCTTGAACGGGCAGGCTCATCAGGTTGGGCACCTGCTTGGCCGCAAGCGCCCAGGCATTAACCGGAAAGCTCACGGCCACCACGACGACAATGGCAAAGACGCCGGCAATGAGGCCTTCGATAAAGGTCTCGGCATTAAATACGTTGGCCACGTTGCGCTTTGACGCGCCGATCGCGCGCAGGATGCCAATCTCCTTTTTGCGCTCCAGCACGCTGATGTAGGTGATGATGCCGATCATGATGGAGCTCACCACCAAACTGATACTCACGAATGCGATGAGCACCAAGCTGATAGTATTCACGATGTCGGTCACCGAGCCCATGATGATGCCCATGTAGTCGGTATACGAGATTGCCTGCTCATCGTGGCCAGCAGCTTTGACCTGCTTGTTGTACGCATCGATGTAATCGAGCACGCGCTCCTTGGCCTCAAAGTCGCGCGGGAAAATCTTGACCGAAATGGGGTCCGCCTCGTCCGCATAGCCCAACGTGGTCAGATTGTTGTCGTAGGTGAGCTTCGACGCCTTGGCATAGCTCATCATGAGCGAACTCAGGTCCTCAGCGTCCATGTTAAAGTGGATAGCGCGAGCAAAGGCGTTTGCATCCACGCGCATGGCGCTCGCCAAGTTGGCAAAACTCGAAGACATCTGCGTCGCCATTTGGTCCATGAGCCCTGCCGCACCCGCCTTGAGCTGGGTTGATACCGTCGTCGCAATCTGCTCGCTGACCGCCTTCATCACCTGATCCATAGACTGCTGCAAATACGGAGCCAGCTGCTTTTGCACATAGTCGCCCATCACCTGCTGCAGACGCTCGGCCAGGGCATCGCCGCCGAGTGCCCTGAGCTGAGCCAGGTATTGCTGGGCGTCGGCATCATGCTCAAGATACGTCGAGAATGCGGCAGCAAGCTTTGACGCGTCCTTAAGGTCTTCGGGCGACAGCGCCTTAAACTGATCGGACTGCATAAAGCCCTCAAACAGCTGATTGGCAAGCGTTCCCACCTGCTGCATTTGCTCGGGCGTGAGCTCCAGACCGTCAAAGATGCCCGAGAAATCCGGAGCCGGCGCCTTGGCCATGACGTCACTAAAGTCGATGTCTCGCCCAACACCCGAAAGGTCAATATCCAGCCCGGACAAATCAAGGCTAGAAAGGTCCATGCCGCCGGCCGCACCCGAGAGCGCAGATGCATCGAACGAGAACGCGCTTTTCAGCGCCGCCTCGTCTACACTGAACATGCTGCTCAGATCCACGCCTTGCTTGGCCTCGCTCTGCAGCTCGTCGAAGGTTTTGCCCGTAAAGACATCCGTCTCGGGGTGGGCAAGCTGCTCCTGCACAATCTGCGAATCGGCGGCGCGCTTCATAAGCTGGCAAGTCAGCGCATGCGTATAGGCAATGCCCGGAGTCAATGCGCTCGCGTTGGCCGTCTCGTTGGGTCGCACCACGCCCACAATGCGCACGTCAATACCGTCGGCAACCTTGGCGGCCATAAAGTCGGCGTCGCCAGACATGTCGGTCCACATGCCGGTCTCTTCGTTTTTGCGATAGGCATCGGCCGGCGACAACACCTTAAATGTCGTGGACAGCGCATCGTCGTAGGTAAAGTCGGTGCCGGTCTCGGGCGTCTCGACCTTGCCGTCGGCCGTCATGGCGCTGTTGACCAGGTCGTTGAGCTCATCGATATCCAGCGCGCCGATGCTATAGAGCGTATAGTCGCCCACCGTGCCGCGGTCCGAAAGCACCATCACGGCTTCGTTGGCGGACGTGGGCCAATGGCCGGCAACGACATCGTATTGGCTGTCGAGCAGGCTCTGGTCGTCAATCATCTCGTTAAAGACCGAGGTCCCCATGGAATCCATGCTCACCGTTGCCGCCGAGCTTGCGCCTCCGCTCATGGCCTCGGTCATAGCGTTGGGAACAAGCCGAACGGGCCTCTCGTCGCCCTTGCTCAAACGATAGACAACCGGCGTCACGCCGTAGCCGTACTGGATAGCGTTGACCTCTTTGTCGATACCGTCACCGCCGCCGTCAAGCCATGCCTTAAAGCTCGTCATATCGTTAGATTTAACGCTTGCGAACATATCCTTTACGGCCGTGACCACAGGGATCTTATCGGTCCCCTGAGCCTTGCCGTCAGTGCTGCCGTCGGACGAGCCCTCGTTCTTGGACGTATCGTCATCCGTGGTCCCCTGTCCGCCCATCATGGACGACAGGTCGTAATCTTGTTTGGAAATCGTAAGCGGGTAGCTTGAGAGCGTGTCCTCCTCGACCTTTTTGATGTAGCCGTTTACGCCGTTGGAGAGCGCCAGAATCGCTGCGATACCAATAATGCCAATCGAACCTGCGAAGGCAGTCATGGCCGTACGGCCCTTCTTGGTCATGAGGTTTCGGGCAGAAAGCCCCAGCGCCGTCACAAAGCTCATCGAGGTTTTGCGCGTGGGCTTGGCCTCGCGACGCGCGGCCTCGGTAGCATCAAAGGGATCTGAATCGTCGGTGATCTTGCCGTCCGCCAGGGTGACAATGCGCGTGGCGTACCTGTATGCCAACTCGGGATTGTGCGTGACCATGATGACCAAACGATCGCGCGCAACATCCTTGAGCAAATCCATGACCTGTACGGATGTCGTTGAGTCCAAGGCGCCGGTCGGCTCGTCAGCCAGCACAATCTCGGGATCGTTGATCAGGGCGCGGGCAATAGCCACGCGCTGCATCTGGCCACCCGATAGCTGGCTCGGGCGCTTGTTAACGTGCTTGCCCAGGCCAACTGCCTCAAGCGCCTTGCGCGCACGCTGGCGGCGCTCAGCACGCCCCACGCCCGTGAGCGTAAGCGCCAGCTCCACGTTTTCCAAAATGGTCTGATGCGGAATGAGGTTATAGCTCTGGAACACAAAGCCGATGCGATTGTTACGATAGGCGTCCCAATCGCGGTCGCTGAAGTCCTTGGTCGAGATGCCATCGATCAGCAGATCGCCAGAATCGAAATGGTCGAGTCCACCAATGACGTTGAGCATCGTAGTTTTACCCGAACCCGAGGGACCCAGGATGGCTACAAACTCGTTATCGCGAAAAGACAGGCTTACGCTGTCGAGCGCTACCTGCGTAAACGACTGCGTAACGTACCTTTTGCAAATATCTCTGAGATCCAGCATGGACGGCAACCTCTCCCCCGCCGTTCGCATCCAACGCGTTTGACCTACTCTATCAGCTTTTTTGCCGGTACCAGCAAGGAATGGAACGAACAAAAATGTAACGAACAAAAAACGGGACGGCACGCCGCATGGCGCACCATCCCGCACATAACATCGAAGGTGTGACAAAGGGACTGCCCCTTTGTCACACCTTTGTCGCATTCGAACCTACTGTTCGCTCTTCGCGAGTGCCTGATCGATCAGTTTGTTGAGCGCCTCGCGCTGCTCGGCGGAGTTGATACCGCCCATGATCGGCTCTCCCACGATGTTGCCGTTCTGGTCGATCACGTAGGTGGTCGGGAACGAGTACAGGTTGGAGGTGAACTTTCCGGCCTCGCTGTCCGACTTAAACCAGATGTTCTTATACGTCACGCCCTTCTTGGAAAGCACGTCCTTAGCATCGGCCACCTCGTCTTTGTTGCCATCGAGCGTAAAGGAATTAACGCCCACGACCTGGCCGCCCTTCTCGGCAAGCTCCTTGTTGAGCTTCTCCAGATCGCCCAGCTCTCCCACGCACGGCTTGCAGGTGGTAAACCAGAAGTTCATGACGGTGACCTTGTTCTTGGAGAACAGCTCGTCGCTGTTTACATCGTTGCCGTCCAAGTCCTTGCCCTTAAAGCTGGGGAACTTCGTCTCCCCGCTCTCGCCGTTGGCCATGCCTGCGGTCGAGGCATCAACACTCTCCCCCTCGCCGGGCGTGCTGCCGCATCCGGGGAACTCCTTCTCCAGCGCCATGAGCTTGTCCTCGATCTCCTTGACCTGCTGTGCGCCGGCCTTAAGCGTCTTGAGCTCGTCAGCCGCAAACTGATCCTTGGCGCCCTCGATGGTATCGAGCAAGAAGTCACCGTAGTTCTTGCCGTCCTCAATCATGGGAGTGTCTTTGTTGGCCGCAAGGAACACCTTTTCCCATAGGGCGTTATCGCTCGCAAAGATCTCGTTTTCCTTTTGCAGCAGCTGCTGGTACAGCTCGGCCGCCTCCTCGGCACTCGACGGCTTTTGCGCTATGAGCTCGGCAATCTGCGCATCGCCGCTCGTGGCATCCTTCGCGTCGCCCTTGGGGGCAGAGCACGCCGCGAGAGTCAGCGCCAGCACGGGCAGCATCAACAGAGCCGCAATTTTTGACAGTTTCATGGTTCCTCCGTTTATATCGAAACTTATATAGGTACCTATTTGTTTTCGCAGGCTTGCGTGGACTGCGCGGGTTTGTCGCCCGTCACACCCAGCCCGTAGCGAAAGCTAATAGCATCGACGGGGCACGCGCCCACGCATTTGCCGCAACGAATGCACTCGGCATGGTCGGGCGTACGCGTAACGTCCACGTCCATCTGGCACACCTTGGCGCACTTGCCGCACGAGACGCATTTACAATGATCGACCTGAATCCCCAGCAACGACACCTTGTTCATGAGTGCATAAAATGCGCCGAGGGGGCAAATCCATTTACAGAAGGGGCGGTAGAACAGCACGCTCAGCACCGCAACCACAATGAGAATCGCGAGCTTCCAGGTAAAGAGCTTTCCCAGCGCGGAGCGGATTCCCATGTTCATGATGGACAGCGGAATCGCGCCCTCGAGCACGCCCTGCGGGCAGATGTACTTGCAAAAGAACGGGTCGCCCATACCCACATCGTTGACCACCAAGACGGGCAGCAGCACCACGGCAAACAACAGCACGGCATACTTGATGTACGTGAGCGGCTTGAGCTTTTTCGTGGAGAGCTTCTTGCTGGGAATCTTATGCAAAAGCTCTTGCAGCCATCCAAACGGGCACAAAAAGCCGCATACAAAACGTCCCAGCAGCACGCCGATTAGAATGAGCGTTCCGGTGACGTAATACGAAAAGCTAAACTTAGACGAGCCCACCACCGACTGAAACGACCCGATGGGACACGCACCCGAGGCCGCCGGACACGAGTAGCAGTTGAGCCCCGGCACGCAGACGGCTTTGCCGGCTCCCTGGTAGATGCCGCCCTTGGCAAAGTTAGGCAGGTGAATATTGGTCGCAAGCGTCGCCGCCGCCTGAATCAATCCACGAAATTGCGCTAAAAGATGCGATGCAGAGTTTTTTCTTTTATCCAATTCCGATACACTCCAAGCACAGCCTGATTGCCTTGGCCAGCACGGCATCCGCCTCGCCGCGCATAATTCCAAAGCCAACCATGGCTACCCCAACGATCAGCAAAGCCACCTGCGCCACAGGCTTAATCGCTTTGAACAATCTGACCACTCCTTTCGTTTCGCGACCCATTGGACCATACCGACTATAAAATCCGTGTTAAGCGTGAATGACTATGCAAGGAGAACGTTATGCGCATCTTGGTCGTCGAGGACGAGCGGGCGCTGTGCGATGCGATCGCACGCAGCCTGCGCAACTTGGCCTATAGCGTCGACTGCTGCTACGACGGGCAGCAGGCCCTCGATCTGCTCGATGTCGAGACCTTTGATCTTGTCGTGCTCGACCTCAATCTCCCCCATGTCGACGGCATGACCGTGCTCAGGCAACTCAGGACAACTGATTGTGAGACCAAGGTGCTTGTGCTCTCGGCACGTGGCGAGGTCTCCGACAAGGTAGCGGGGCTCGATGCGGGCGCCAACGACTACCTCACCAAGCCGTTCCATCTTGACGAGCTGGCGGCACGTATACGCAGCCTCACGCTCAGGCGCTTTACGCAAAGCGACGTTGTTCTAACCTGTGGATCGCTGAGCTTTGACACCAAGGCGCGCCTCGCCTCCGTGGGCGGCGAGACCCTATCCCTCACGCGCAAGGAGACCGGCATCTTGGAATACCTGATGCTTAACCAGGGGCGGCCGGTGAGCCAGGAAGAGCTTATCGAGCATGTATGGGACAGCAGCGTCAACAGCTTTAGCAACGCGACCCGCGTGCACATCTCGTCGCTGCGCAAAAAGCTGCGCGGCGCGTTGGGGCACGACCCCATCCGCAACCGAATCGGCGAAGGCTACGTTATGGAGGACGGCAAATGAAGCGGCTGCCGCTGCAGTGGCGCATCACGTTGATGACGGCACTGCTGATATGTTCAACCTGCGTACTTATGAATTGCCTGGTTGGCTACTCCGGCATGCGCTACATGGACTCGATCGGCAATGAACTATCGGCGCACAGCAAGGTGGAGGCGGCCTCGCCCAGCTCATTTGACCCGACAAACAAAGAGCTCGACGACGCGCTGACCATCGTCGTGAACGACGCCCAAGAATCGTTTGGCGCGACGAGCTGGTATATAACTGCGGCGGTGACGCTGCTCGGCGGCGTGCTGGCCTACTTTGTGAGCGGACATGCGCTGCGGCCGTTGCGCTTCTTTGCGACGCAAGTCGAGAGCGTGCGGCCCGACAACCTCGCCGACACAAAAATCAGCGAGGACGTGCCCTCTGAACTCAGGCGCTGCAGCGCGTCGTTTAACGACATGATTACCCGCCTTGACGAGGGATTTTCCGCACAAAGACAGTTTACGGGCAATGCGGCGCACGAACTGCGCACGCCGCTTGCGCTCATGCAGGCCCAGGTTGAGCTGTTTTGCGCCGAGCACCCCGACGTCGACGCCGATACAGCGAGCCTGCTCGGGCTGCTGCAGGAGCAGACCGAGCGAATGACGCACATGACAAAGACCCTGCTCGAGATGAGCGAGCTGCGCAGTGTCCCTTGCAACGATGTGATTGACCTAGCGCCGATGATCGAAGAAGTGCTCACGGACCTGGCACCCCTTGCCGAGCAAAAAGACATCACGCTTACAAGTGAGGGCGACGCGCAAACGATCGGCAGCGACACGCTGATCTATCGGTTGCTGTTCAACTTGACCGAAAACGCCATACGCTATAGCGCGCCCAACTCGACCGTGCAAATCAAAACCTGCGCCGAAGGCGACCGCGTGCTGCTACGCGTGCGCGACCAGGGACCGGGCATTCCCGAGCAATACCAGACGAGCATCTTTCAGCCCTTCTTTCGCGTCGACAAATCGCGCAGCAGGGCATATGGCGGCGTGGGGCTGGGGCTTGCACTGGTCTGGGAGATTGCCGCACTCCACGGCGGCTCCATCGAGGTCGAAGAGAGCTCGGAGCGCGGAACGACCATGCTCGTGACTCTTCCCACTCGCGCACTCGGCTCATTAAAATAACGAACGGGATGGCACGCCGCGTGGCGTACCATCCCGCACATAATATCGAGGATGTGACAAAGGGACTGTCCCTTTGTCACATCTGCTAGTTCTCGTCGCCTACCAGCTGAGTTAGCTTACTCCCACTCGACCGTGCCAACGGGCTTCGGCGTGAGGTCGTAGCAAACGCGGCAAATACCGGGGACCTCGGCGGTCACGCGAGCGGTAATGCGCTTGAGCAGCGCCCAGTCGAGCTCAGGCACCTCGGCGGTCATGACGTCGACGGTGTTGATGCAACGGATGATGCAGGGCCAGTCGTAGGCGCGCTTGCCCTCGCGCACACCGGTAGCGCGGAAATCGGGCACTACGGCAAAGTACTGCCAGATGGTCAGGCCGGCCTTGTCGATCTCTTCGCGCACGATGGCATCGGCCTCGCGCAGCGCCTCGAGACGGTCACGGGTGATGGCGCCAAGGCAGCGGACGCCCAGGCCAGGACCGGGGAACGGCTGACGCTCAACCATGTTCTCGGGCAGGCCGAGCTCGCGGCCCACGACGCGCACCTCGTCCTTGTACAGCAGCTTAACGGGCTCGCAAAGCTCAAATTGCAGATCCTCGGGCAGGCCGCCCACGTTGTGGTGAGCCTTCACGCCATCCTGGGACTCCAGGATGTCGGGATAGATGGTGCCCTGGGCGAGGAAGCTGACCTCGTCGCCCACCTTTCGGGCCTCTTCCTCGAACACGCGGATAAACTCGGCGCCGATAATCTTGCGCTTGGCCTCGGGCTCCTCGACGTCCACGAGCTTATCCAGGAAGCGATCAGTAGCGTCGACATAGACCAGGTTCGCATCCATCTGGTTCTTGAAGACGTCGACGACCTGCTCGCTCTCGCCCTTACGCATGAGGCCATGGTTCACGTGCACGCAGATGAGCTGCTTGCCGATAGCTTTGATGAGCAGCGCCGCGACGACAGAGCTGTCAACGCCGCCGGAAAGGGCCAGCAGGACCTTCTTGTCACCGATCTGCTCACGGATTGCGGCGACCTGCTCGTCGATGAACACCTGGGCAAGTTCGGGAGTGGTGATACGCACCATATCGTCGGGACGCTTGTTGGGATCCATGCAGGGCTCCTTTTCGGGTCGATGGAACGCGCCGCGCATATGCAAACGCGCTGTCATATGCCCTCATTATATGCAGAGCGAGGTTCGTTTCCCATCGCTGCGACGGAGCTTTTTGCAGGGGTGGCAATTTTTCCTAATGTCGAGGTCAGCTAGGCTTCGGTAGCCACCTTGGGAGCATCGCCAATAGACTCTTCCTTTATACGTTCGGCATAATCGTAGGCGATAACCATAAATTCCAGTCCCGAGCAACAGGAGTACAATTGCTGCTATTGTTGCCACCTGATGGGAGATGGAAGATGGACTGCGATGGTTACCCGCTCATTCCCATGCCGTTGATGTGCACCGCCTTTGTGCCGGGGCAGATTGACGCTGCGGTTGCAGGCATTTCCGACCCCGATTCACGCACCATCGCCACGGCGGAAGCGCTGTACTTTCGCGGACAGGCCACACTCGCCGCCGAGACAGCACGCCCCTATCTTGACGCCACCGACCCCGCGCTGCGCTATTCCGCATGCCTTATCTGCGGATATGCCAGTCTGTCGCTCAACCGTATCACCGATGCCCGTCGTTGCCTTGCGGGCATCCTCGATACGCCAACTGACGGGGAATCGTCTGCCGTCCACGCCACGCATATCCTGTTCGCCTCCGCCGCGAGCGTCCTGTTGCACTTGCCTTCCCCGTATTCTGCCGAAGAGTTTTATCCACTTGCGGCGCATCTGCCCGAAGGCCTGCGCCTGTTCGCCAGCTACGTGATGGCGCACGCGTTGTATCTGCGCGGCGAATACGGCCGCAGCCTGGGCATGGCGGAAAACGCCCTGATTATGAAACAGGGAAGCTACCCCATCTCGGAGCTATTCCTGCACTTGTCGGCTTCAATGGCCTGTATGAGTCTCAAAGACGTCGACGCCGCAAAAGCGCATTTTGGCGCCGCTTGGGACATTGCGCGCCCCGACGGCCTTATCGAACTCATCGGCGAACACCATGGCCTTTTGCAGGGACTCATCGAGGCATGCCTAAAATCGCAATACCCTGACGATTTCGCACGCATCATCGAGATCACGTATCGATTCAGCTACGGCTGGCGGCGCATCCACAACCCCGATTCGGGCGAGGACGTGGCCGACGATCTAACGACCACGGAATTCACCATGGCCATGCTCGCCTGTCGTGGGTGGACCAACGCCGAAATCGCACGCCACATGGGAGTATCGCCGGGCACCGTCAAAAACCGCCTATTCGGCGTATACGCAAAGCTTGGCATCGGCACACGCGCCGAGCTGGTCGCGCATATGCTGCGTTAGCGACCGGGCTGCCAAGCGCATCGAACGCGTTCCGGAACCCGGCGCTTCGCTCTCTCAAATTGGACATTTTGGCCCTTGAACGGCACTACCGCCACGGGGCACCATCTCGCAAAATTGGATTATTTCCACCGATATTTGCGGGATGGGAGCCCAAGATGCTTGACCGCCGTTCGTTACTTGTTGCCGGAGCGTCCTCGCTAGCGAGCATCATGTTGCCTCGCGTGCCGGGAAGCGAAAATGCCTTCCTGCTGCCGTTCGCGCCCACCGAAGCCTATGCCGACGAAAAAGACCCCTTCAGGGTGCTCGTTCTCTCGCGCACCATGTTTGGTGTGGTCGTGGTCGACGTCGCCAACAAGAATATGCCCATCACGGGAGCCCAGGTCACGCTCGCGTCGCGTTATGCCGCGGGCAAGCAGCTCACCGCCACGACCGACGACGAGGGCACGGCCATCTTTGAGGTCGCGCCACTTTCGGAAGGCTACGTAGACGAGGCAACGCTTCTCGACGCGTACGACTTTAACGGCAGCATCTCCATTAGCATGGCGGGCTACCGCGATGTCGAGATTCCCCTCGCGCGTGTCCAAGGCGGCACCGCCATTACCGCACCCACACGTCCGCTCTCCGATGGCGAGCCGTACTTCCGCCAACTCACGTTTGACGAATGGGACATCCAGTACGCTGAAGCCACGTTCATGGCATTGCCGAAGGACGACACGGCAAACGAGCAGCCCGATACGCACGCCTTTACCGTTCAGGCACATCTGCCACAGGGCGGACAGGCAACGCTGCGCGTCAACAAAGTGACGCCTGCCGCGGGCAGCTCACCCGAAACCGTCACTCAGATTGGCCAAGTCAAGGCCAGTGCATCGGGTTCGGATAATCTGGCAACGTTCACGCTTGAAGACACGTTCCTCGATGCGGCATCGGGCTTTCTGGAAGAAGGGTGCAAGCTGCGCTTTGTCCTCGACTATCAGGGCAAAACCTACACGCTCTCCTCCCCCATGGCCGTTGTCACCGCGCCGACCGCAAAGGCGGAATCGGGCTCGACCACCATCATTCCCACCACCATGGACCAAGAGGTCACTCCGTTTGATTTCCCCGCATCGTTTCCCGGCATCGGTGGTAATAAGTTCACGTGTTGGATGCCCACATTTCCGATCCTCTTCGATTTCTCGTTTGCTGGATACGTGCTGTTTGGCGGAGGATACAAACCAGCCAGCTATATGAACGATTCGGGCAATCCTGATCCGGAATACTGGAAGAAATCGCCGCGTGAGTCGGGCGCCAAGCAGGCAAGCCGCTACCTCGACGAAATGGAAGGGAAGTGGAATCAGTACAAGAGCATGAGTGCCGGTTCGGGCACCGATCCAAGAAACACCAAGCTCCTTTGCCACCATTGCACACTGCTGTTCACGATGGATATCGCCACACAGCTGTACGGCTCGCTCGCCTACGATTGGGCGGGCAAAACCTGGGGCAACAACAACGACCCCGCATACGGCAATATTAAGGCCCTCTTCCAGGTAAGAACCGACCTCAATTGGACTGAGCAGTTTACCCTAGGACCGGTACCGTTTTTCCTAAACGTCAACCCCTGGGTGCTGGCAAAACTGGCGCTCGCCGTGGGCGCCCACACGCACGGTAGCGGCGCGGCGTTTTTTAAAAACATTTCGCTCGATTGGTCAAACACGTCGGGCTCGTTCACCATCCAGATCGGGCTTGCCGTTACCTTTGGAGCCGGCGTTGCGGGCGTCGCCTCGTCTGCCGTGCGCGGCGCCGCATCCCTCACGCTGTTCATTGGGTACGAGAAGGCAGATGGACACCCGCTTCCGCGACTGCGCGTAGGTGCAGACGTCGATGTCGATGTGATACTCCAGTTCGTTATGTTCAAGTGGACCACCAAGGCTTGGTCGGGATCGTGGCCCACACTCGCCGATTCGTGGAATATGTCGGTGAACAACGGCGACCAGTATGTACTCCAGCGCTCTGAGCTGGCCTTGGGTGGAGATACGCCTTATACGCTGAACGCCTGCTTCGGCTCGGGCGGCAACGCCGAGGCAGGTGGTGTGCCGCAATTTATCGCATCGGCCACCATCGTCACTAACGCCGAGCTGCTCGCACGCGCCGAGGTTAAGGCCACTGCCGTAAACGCCGCGCCTGTCGTGCGCGATTGGGATCAAGCGGTCACGCGCATTGAGCTCGAGGCGAATGCAGAAAGCGACGACACGGGACAGATCGAGCATTTCGTCCATGCACTGATAGAGAACGACGAAAACGCCGCGCCAATGTATAAGTACACCTATATCGGGCAGGCGACGAACGCCGTTGCGGACCCCAACGCCAATTCTGCTGGTGTATCGGAGGACGAGCGTGGCGGTATCAAACCATCGAGCGACAGTGTGCTGTTTTCCGGCGTGCTCAGCGAAGCTCACATGAAGCTGGCAATGATTGCCGGCGCAGAATGCCTGTTCCGTATCGCCTCGGTGCGCTACGGCGACAATGGCCGCTCGCGCCTGGTGGTGCACACAAAGGCAAACGGCACGTGGTCCGCTCCCATGCCCGTGGACTTTCCCCTTGGGTTTGGCGAGAACGACGTGGAGCGCGACAGCATATACGATTACGACTTCGACGTGGTGGAATATACGGACGGTAGAGGAAACCGGGACGCCTACGTGCTGCTGGTCTCGGGCGAGCGCCCCGCCGGCGACAACACCCTTTTCGATACGGCAAGCACAGCCGGCATACTGTCCGTTGTACGCCTGCGCATAAGTAATGACGAAATCCGCGTGGTGTCGCATACGTCATGGCGCAGCATCTCGCACGGCCGCCTGCAAGAGGATGGCTACCATTGCCTGCAGTGCCCGCGTATCACGGTGGGCAAGACGCTGGTCGACGGGCGCCTGTCGGGTGCCTACCTCCACCGCCGCGGAACCACCGCAGAAAAGGCGCTCGGCAACGGGGCTGAGGTTGCGCTGGAGTGCTTTACCCTGTGGTCGGACGTTTCGGGCGACAGCCTGACGTTCCGCCAAGTTCTCCGCTTTCCGCAGGCACCTTCGAGTATCGAGCTGGGCGAGCCCGAAAACATCAACGGCAAAATGGTGGTGCCCGTTGCGTACGAGACCGCAGACGGTTGCGGCTGCGCATCGTACGCCGTGATCGGCCGGTCCATTGCGGGCTGGGGCGTTATGCCGCCGGACGCCGCGGTGCCCCGTGCGGTACCGTGGCCGCAGCACACGGGCTTTTTGGCAACCGTCAACGAGCAACTGCAGCATATTACTTGGACGCGAGGCGCATCGGCATTTGCAACGCGGCCCGTGGGCGCGGCAGGCTGTGGCCCGGCATCGTTTAGCGTGAGCAACAACGGCAGGTGCGTGCTCTATGTAGAGAACACCGATGGCAAGGTGGGACAAACCTACGACGAAGAAGGCAACCCGGTAGCAGTGATGGGCAAGCACTTCCGCATCTTCGCCAGCACCTTGGCAGGCGATCTGTTCACGGAGCCGTTCGTGATGTGCGAGCTGGACCATCCCGTCGATCAGATAACGGCATTTTTGACGTCGGGAGGCATTCTCTCCGCGCTCGCCACGCACATTGTGAGCGCGGAGCAGAGCGAGGCAGAGCTGCACGGCATCGAAGTGCCCTTGGTGGCGTGTGCCACTCCGACGGGCGCGGTCGCTACCTCGGGCGCGGTGGTGCCCGGAGCAGCAGGCGAGTCCTTCATGGTCACGGTGCGAAACGACGGCAACACTTTGCTGACCGCCGGCACGATCGATCTGTACCGAGAGGGCTCCAGCCAGCCGTTCTCCAGCGCATCCATCGGATTCGGAGCGAACGCACGCATGGCTTCGATCCACGATCCAGAGCTTGCCGAAGACGCTTCGGCCAACGACATGGCACACGTGAAGTACGCGCTCGAGACGCTGGGCGCATGTTTTGCAACGCACCCGCTGGTAGCCGACAACGGCAACGCCGTGCTGGCACCGGGTTGCACGGCACAGTTCCGCATGAGCTTCGCTATCCCCGAGAGTTGGAGCGACGAAGTGGGCAAACGCGTAACGCTGTATGCGAAGGCGCGTGACCTGGTGGCGCTCGATCCCGTAACGCTCAAGGAAATCCGACCGGGCGCAAACTCGGCGCTGGGTGCCGTACTGCACGAGCTTCATGTGCCCGACGCGGCATGCGAACGCTCAGAAATTCAGGTCGGCGTATGCGATAGCGCGGATACGACAGGACTTCACGACGCCCCGATGCCGGCGGACGGCGATGGTGGCTCAAGTGGCGGCGGTACTGACGAGGGCGGCGGCTCCGGCGGAAGCAGCTCCGGCAGTGGCAAGGACCACGACAATAACAAGCGCTCCGGAAAAGCGGGCGCACTTGCGGGCACGGGCGATGTCAACGCTCCCCTTACGGCAGCCGCTGCAGCACTCGCCGCGGCAGGCGCCGGCCTCGTCGCCTACAGCGCCCGCCGCACGGCGCTCGAAACCGACACCGCCAATGAGGTCAATTCGGATAGGCCTCGCTAGCTCCTACTTACTTTTGTGAGAGGCGCCGACTCGGCTAATCGAACATCAAAATGGGCTGGTTCTGGATACCCAGAGCCGGCCCATTGCGCATTAGATGTCGTCTGAGGAGTCGAGTTCTGCCTCGAGCTTGGCACGGCGTCTTTTCGCCGTGAAAAACGTTGCACACAGGACAGCAAACGTGGCTGCGAAAATCGTCGCACCGCAGAACACGCCCGTGGCCAGGTTCGCCAACCAAAAGACGCTTTCGAGCGGTACGATCTGCGCCTCAGCGACACAGCGCATTGCGGCAATAACAAGCGCGAACGCGGCGCTTATGGAAACCATGTTCGCCATCGCCATGTGGACATAACAATTTCGATTCGCTATTCAAACTTACTCGGACAGAACCGACTCGGTTTTGTCCGAGTAAACTCGAGCATAAACTTGTTCATGCGATACAATTAACTCGGACAAAACCGAGTCGGAAGGAACCGAGTAAGTGGAATTCATTGGCAGGGAGCTTGAACTCGCCCGTATTAAGAAAACACTCAATGCGCCCGAGCAGCGCAATGTTCTCATTTACGGAAGGCGTCGCGTCGGCAAAAGTGAGCTCATCAAGCAGGCGCTAACCGATTTATCGGACGTCGCAACGATCTATTACGAGTGCCGCCAAACCTCCGAGGCAGACAACCTCGAGAGTCTGTCCGCCCTTGCTGCTGAAGCGCTAAGCTTTCCTCCGCTCGCCTTCACGGGCATCCGCGAGCTCATCGAATTTCTGTTTGCCCAAGCCAAAGACAAGAACATTACCCTCGTTCTCGACGAATACCCCTACTTGAGAGATGCGGTTAAAGGCTTAGACAGCATTCTCCAGACCTCAATCGACGCTCACAGGGAAGACTCACGTTTAAACATTGTCCTGTGCGGCTCCTATGTTGAGATTATGAAATCTCTCATCGAGCATGAAAGCCCCCTCTACGGGCGAATTGATCTCGCGCTTGAGCTTAAGCCCATGGATTACTTTGACGCTGCAAAGTTCTATCCCGCGTTCTCACCCGAGGACAAGGTGCGGCTCTATAGCGTTTTTGGCGGCATCCCCTTTTACAATCGCCTCATCGATCAGTCCCAAAGCGTACGCGACAATATCATCGAACTCGTCACAGAACCTGGCGCCCGCTTAGAAAGCGAAGTACCGTCCTATCTCAACGCCGAGATCTCGAAGATGACCAACGCCAACGAAGTTTTCGGGGCTCTCGCACAAGGTTACTCCCGTTGGGGGGACGTGCTGGCACAGTCGCACGTCTCGAGCGGTCCGGCCATGGCAGACGTACTCGACAAGCTCATGTCACTCGAAATCGTCCAAAAGCGTGCACCCATCAACGACCCTACGAATAAGCGCAAGTCTGGCTACTTTGTGGTGGACCCACTTTCGCTCTTTTACTATCGCTACGTCTTCCGCAATGCTTCTGCGCGTCAGCTGCTCGACCCGGAAGTCTTCTATGATCGTCACGTCTCCCAAGACTTCGAGGAAAACTACACTCCACATATGTTCGAGGAGATCTGCCGTCAATACCTCGTACGGCAAAACAGGACTGGCAAGATCGAACCGGCTTTCGATGCCATAGGCAAGTACTGGTACGACGATCCCGCAAACAAAACGAGCGGCGAATTCGATGTGGTAACGCAAGACCCCGAGGGCTACGCATTCTACGAAGCAAAGTTCCGCAAATCCCCCGTCACGCAAAAAATGGTCGACGAGGAAATCACCCAAGTCGAGGCAACGGGGCTCAAATGCCATCGCTACGGATTCTTCTCCCGTTCGGGCTTCGAAGCTGACGAAAGCGATCGAACCGTCTTCATCGACCTGCCGCAGATGTTTGAATAGGACAGACCCCACCCGCATCCCAAGCATCCATTATCTAATCGAACTATTGTTCGATGGAATTCGTGTTGGTTGGAATCGCCCACGGCCTGGGCTATGCTACCTTGACTATCTATATGACTTAAACGCAGCAAAAGGAGCACCGAGAGAGCGAGTATGGCAAAAAACACCGCAAACTATGGTAACGACAGTATCCGCCAGCTCAAGGACGAGGAGCGCGTACGCCTGCGCCCCGCCGTCATCTTTGGCTCGGACGGACTCGATGGTTGCGCGCATGCCGCCTTCGAGATCCTGTCCAACGCCGTTGACGAAGCACGCCAGGGCTACGGCAAGCTCATCACCCTCACCGCCTTTCGCGATGGCTCTATCCAGGTAGAGGACAACGGCCGCGGCTGCCCGCTCGACTGGAACCCTTCCGAGAAGCGCTTTAACTGGGAACTCGTCTTTTGCGAGCTCTACGCCGGCGGCAAATACAACAACAACCAGGGCGGCGACTACGACTTCTCGCTCGGCACCAACGGCCTGGGCTCCTGCGCGACCCAGTACGCTTCTGAGTACATGGACGTCACGGTTTGGCGTGACGGTAACAAATACTCTCTGCACTTTAAGAAGGGTAAGGTCGTCGGCGCCAAAAAGAAGGCGCTCGAGATTGAGCCCAGCGACGAGAACCGCACCGGCACCACCATCAAGTGGCGCCCCGATCTTGAGGTCTTCACCTCCATCAGCATCCCCCACGATTGGTATCGCGAGACCATGCGCCGCCAGGCCGTGGTCAACGCCAACGTTACCTTCCGCCTGCGCATCGAGGGCGACGATGGCGAGTTTTCCGAAGAGGACTTTTGCTACCCCAAGGGCATCGAGGACTATGTGCTCGAGAAGGTCGGTGCCGACTACCTCACCGAGCCCTTCTTTATCGAGGCCGACCGCCGCGGTCGCGACCGCGAGGACCTGCCCGACTACAACGTCAAGATCACCGCGTGCATGTGCTTCTCGCGCACCTTCATGATGCAGGAGTACTACCACAACTCGTCATGGCTCGAGAACGGCGGTTCGCCCGAAAAGGCCGCCCGTAGTGCTCTGACCAGCGCCATCGATGCCTACATCAAGCAACAGGGCAAGTACAACAAAAACGAGAGCGGCATTAAGTGGCAGGACGTCCAGGACTGTCTGGTGCTGGTGACCAACTGCTTCTCCACCCAGACGTCCTACGAAAACCAGACTAAGAAGGCCATCAATAACCGCTTTATCCAGCAGGCGATGACGGCATTCTTTAAGGAGCGCCTCTCGACCTATCTGATCGAGAACAAAGACGCCGCCAACAAGATCATGGAGCAGGTGCTCATCAACAAGCGCTCGCGCGAGAACGCCGAGAAGACGCGCCAGAGCATCAAGACCAATCTGCAACAGAAGACCGACATGGCCAACCGCGTGCAGAAGTTCATCGACTGCCGCTCCAAAGACAAGGACCGTCGCGAGATCTACATCGTAGAGGGCGACTCGGCAGCAGGCGCCATCCGCACCTCGCGCGATGCCGAGTTCCAGGGCGTTATGCCCGTTCGCGGTAAGATCCTCAACTGCCTGAAGGAGGACTACCCGCGCATCTTTAAGTCCGACATCATCATGGACCTCATGCGCGTGCTGGGCTGCGGCGTAGAGATCAAGGACAAGCGCATCAAGAACCTCGGTGCTTTTGACCTGGATAATCTCAACTGGAACAAGGTCATTATCTGTACGGACGCCGACGTCGACGGTTATCACATCCGCACGCTTGTGCTCACCATGCTCTATCGCCTGGTGCCCACGCTTATCGACGAGGGCTACGTGTATATCGCCGAGTCGCCGCTCTACGAGATCAACTGCAAAGAGAAGACCTACTTTGCCTACACCGAGCTCGAGAAGAACGGGATCCTCAAGGAGATTGGCGACCAGAAGTGCTCCATCAACCGCTCCAAGGGTCTTGGTGAGAACGATCCGGACATGATGTGGCTCACCACCATGAACCCCGAGACGCGCCGCCTGATCAAGGTAGAACCCGAGGACGTCACCAAGATGGAGACCATGTTCAACCTGTTGCTGGGCAACGACGAGACGGGCCGCAAGCGTCACATCTCCGAGCACGGCAAGGAATACCTGGACCAGCTGGACCTGCAGTAGCAGCAAATCGATAACGACGGCCCATAAGAAGTTCAAGAGGAAATCGTGGCAAAGAAGAAGACGAAGAACCAGCCCAAGAAAAAGCAGGTCAACGCCGAGAACGTCATCGGCCTGCACTCCGAGGTCACCGATCAGCCGATCACGCAGACGCTCGAGGTCAACTACATGCCCTACGCTATGAGCGTCAACGTCTCGCGTGCGTTCCCCGAGATTGACGGCTTTAAGCCCTCGCACCGCAAGCTGCTCTACACCATGTACAAGATGGGTCTGCTCAAGGGCGAGCGCCAGAAGAGCGCCAACATCGTGGGCCAGACCATGAAGCTCAACCCGCACGGCGACGCCGCGATCTACGAGACGATGGTGCGCCTGGCCACCGGCAACGAGGCGTTGCTCGCCCCCTTCGTGGAGTCGAAGGGCAACTTTGGCAAGTACTATTCGGGCGACCTGAGCTACGCCGCCTCGCGCTATACCGAGGCAAAGCTCTCCCCCATTAGCGCCGAGATCTTCAAGGACATCGACAAGGACCCGGTCGACTTCGTCGACAGCTACGACGGCGCCATGAAGGAGCCGCGCCTGCTGCCCACCACGTTCCCCAACATCCTTGTCTCGGCCAATAAGGGCATCGGCGTCGCCATGGCGTCCGACATCTGCGGTTTCAACCTCAACGAGGTCTGCACCGCCACGATGCACTACCTGCAGGATCCCGACTGCGACCTGCTCGAGTACATGCCCATGCCCGACTTCTCGACCGGCGGCGAAATTATCTACCGCCGCGAGGAGATGGAAAAGATAATCGAGACCGGCCTTGGCAGCTTCCAGATCCGCTCCCGCTGGCGCTGGATTCCCGAAGAGCGCATCATCGAGGTCTACGAGATCCCCTACACCACCAAAACCGATGTCATCATCGAGCGCATCGTCAAGCTCTCCAAGGAGGGCAAGGTCAAAGAGATCGCCGACATCCGTGACGAGACCGACCTTTCGGGCCTGCGTATCGCCATCGATCTTAAGCGCGGCGTCGACCCCGACAAGCTCATGGCCAAGCTCTATCGCTCGACCACGCTGCAGGATTCGTTCTCGTGCAACTTCAATGTGCTGGTCGATGGTTACCCTCGCGTTATGGGTGTGCGCCAGATCCTGCACGAGTGGGTCAAGTGGCGTATTGAGTCCACGCGTCGCCGCATTAACTTTGACCTGGGCAAAAAGTCCGAGCGTCTGCACCTGCTGCACGGCCTCGAGGCAATTCTGCTCGACATCGACAAGGCGATCGCCATCATCCGCGGCACCAAGCTCGAGGCCGAGGTCGTGCCCAACCTTATGAAGGGTTTCGACATCGACGAGACCCAGGCCGAGTTTGTTGCCGAGCTCAAGCTCCGCAACATCAACGAGGAGTACATCCTCAACCGCACCAAGGACATTGCCAAGCTTGAGGGCGAGATTGCCGAGCTTGAGGAGATCCTCTCCAGCGAGGAGAACATCAAGAAAGTCATCAGCGACGAGCTGGCAGCGGTCAACAAGAAGTACGTGATGCCGCGCCGCACGGGCAGGATCGAGCCCCATGAGGTTATCGAGGTGAGCCTGGAGCCCGAGGTCGAGGAGTACCCGGTCACCATCATGCTCTCGCGCGATGGCTATCTTAAGAAGATGACGGACCGCGTGCTCAAGAAGGCGACCACGCTCAAGTACAAGGACGGCGACAAACCCTTTATCGAGTTCCCGTCCTCCAACACCCACGAGCTGCTGGTCTTTACCAATAAGAGCCAGGTGTACAAGTGCAAGGTTGCGGCGTTTGAGGACACCAAGTCGGCCCAGCTGGGCTCGTACCTGCCGACCGATCTTGAGATGGAACCCGACGAGAGCGTCATCTGGGTCATCGACCCCGAGGATTACAAGGCCGATGTGCTGTTCGTCTTTGAGAACGGCCGCGTGGTGCGCGTCGCACTTTCCGGATACGTCACCAAGACCAACCGCAAGCGCCTCAAGAACGCCATCTACGGCGGCAGCAAGCTGCTGTATGCGCAGGTGCTCAAGGAAGACCGCGACCTCGCGCTGGTCTCGAGCGACTACCGCCTGATGAACTTCAACACGTCGCTGCTCAAGACCAAGACGACCACCAACACGCAGGGCGTCCAGGCTTTCACGGCCAAGAAAGGCCGCTCGGTCACCACCGTCGGCACGACCGAGGAGATTCTTGGCGCCGGTGTCTCGGCCGAGAAGTTCACCGCACAGAGCCTCCCCTCTGCCGGTGCGCTCATGAAGGAAAACGACATGCCGAGCTTGTTTGACTAAAACAACGGCGACCAAACCGTCATGGTTTAACTAAGCAGCGGGGCCCGGAGCGCAGCAACATCGCACTCCGGGCCCCATGCATTACAGCAGCATCATCCCTATAGACAAAATGCCGCATAAAGTGGAACAGACATCAGCCCATCATTCATTCCGAAGGGCTTAGTCGATAGCCTGATTCGGCGCACGCCCGGATGGGTCTTTTTAAGTGAGGACAGGCTTCGAGATCTTGTGTTCTCTCCCGCCTTGACTTCAATCGCAGACAAGCATCCCTGCTTTTCTACTACAAAGTCGATTTCCGCGCGATTATCTCGCGTCCAATAATGCAGCGGATAGCCCATGGCTGAAAGCTGTTGGGCAACGTAGTTTTCGGTAAGTGCACCCATGAATGTGCCGCCGATACCGGCAAGAATATCGGCGCGTTGAGCACCGGCCTTGGAGACGAGCAGCCCTGTATCCGCCTGATAGATTTTAAAAGCAGAAGGGTTAACGAAGGCCTCTAAAGGGCTTTCGATCTGCCCGACTAGGCTGCAGCGCGCCACCGTACCCGACAATACAAGCCAGTCGAGAGCATCTCCAAAGAGAGACGCATTGCCCCCCGCTCGCACTACCTTGTATTGAAATTTACGATTCTCTTTGGCAAGCTGCTGTGGAATGGAATCGAAGCACGCACGCGTCTTTGCGCTCAAGCGCTCATCAGCATATTTATTAGTGTCGGCGGAGTATCCGTCGAGAATAATCCGATGCTTTTCGGCCACATCAATGATTGACTGATCATCGATGTACGTTTGGACCGCCTCGGGCATTCCGCCAACAACAAGATACTGCCGATAGAGCCCAAGCGCCTTTTCATGAAGGCTTGGCGCAAGAGGACTCATTAACTCGAATGACGAGCGTATCTCGCCGACCAGCTGATCGTATCCCATCGCCCAGAGAAACTCCTCGAAATCGAGTGGAGTCATCTCAATCAAGTCGGTCTTTCCGACGGGGAACGAATACGACTGATGGTTAATGGCAACCCCAAGAAGCGACCCAGCAGCCGCAACGTAATACTCGGGAGCATCTTCGCAAAAGTATTTAAGGGAAGTAAGCGCTTCCTCGCATGCCTGGATCTCGTCAATGAACAGTAAGGTTTTGCCAGGCACGATACGCTGTCCCGTACGAGCCTCGATCGCGCGTACGATCGAATGAGGGTCAAGACCGCCCGAAAAATCCGCTCGCGCCGACCGGTCGTTCTCAAGATTAACGTAGACAACCGATTCGAAAAGATCCTGAGCGTACGTTCTGAGCAGATAGGTCTTGCCACACTGGCGCACGCCTTTGACCAGCAAAGGTTTTCCATCAGCCCTGTCTCGCCATTCCCTAAGGAGCTCGTCTGCCTTGCGACGCATACGCAACCTTCCCTCATGAACTTCTGTTTGACAATATTTTAACGCGGATTAATTTGTTTTCAGTTATTTTTCTGCGTTTAATAATTGTTCTATACGCGCTTGAGGGAATGCGCCCCTATTCATGTACTCGCGCTACATTCGATTGCACGAGACACCAGCGAAAGGGACCCAATGCAGAACGATAAAAACGGCATTGCACAGCTCACCCCGGAGCAGATCACGCTCTTCAACGCCATGTTCGGTATGCAGAGCTAGCCAAAATGGATGCAAGCGGTGGCTGACGGAATTGTCCGCGGGAGCATCAACGCATGGCAATCAGCACTCCTCTTGGTAAGGGCAGCAAGCATTTCCGCTAGTGCTGATTGCCATGCAATCTTCTTGTTCATAGCTGCGCCGCCTGCCTGAAATGACCCGCAGTCAAGATGAACTGCAGGAATCATGGCGAGTCGTAACCGCTCGCAAGCCTCCTTCGGAATAGGTGCTGAGCAGTTCCTGGGCATGGGTGAACTCGGGTCCCCGCCTCCAACCGAGCAGGCGGTTGACCGCGAGATTTCCCTGAACGCTGTGGACAAAGAGCAGATAAGCGTACTCGCGCGAAAGCCCGGTCTTCTCCATCATCTGGGGAACGACCTGCTCTGCCCCGCGCTCGATGACGCGCTGCGCCACGCGGGCGTACGCGTCGTCATCCGAGTAGAGCAGATAATAGTCATCGTTTGCCGGTGCCCGCTGGCAAAGGGCCCCCGACTCCGCCCCCTCGAGCGGAGGTGCCGCCGCCAGAGCCTCATCGATAAGCACATCAAGCAGCGCAAACTTATCCTCGTAATGCAGATAGAACGTACCGCGGTTGATATCCGCGCGGCGGCAGATATCCGCCACCGTCATCTTTGCGAAGCCGACCTCGGCCAGCAGCGCAAAGAACGCCTCCCGTATGACCGAAAGCGTATAGCGTCGGCGACGATCGATCTTCCCCGCTTCCATGGCTCCTCCAATTGCAACGCTCAACAATGCCCGGCAGACGTTTGTTTATCGACAGCGCCTCAAAGCTGTTCATTGCTCTCACGCAAATCAACATTGATACTTTTTATAGACACCTGTTCATTGTAGCCGAAAGAGAGCTTTGCATGACTTTTTACGAGAAACTCGTCGTCGAACTCACCAACCGGTCGTTTTCCCATCAGGCAGCCTACCGCGGCGGTGGCACGCCCTACGACCTGAGTGACTGCGAGCCTAAACCCTACGACCGGCAGATCGAGGACTTTGCCCGCATGATCGATGAGGCCGATTGCGTGCTTGTGGGCGGTGCCTCCGGTCTCTCCGCGGCGGGCGGCGGCGACTTCTACTACGAGGACAACGCGACCTATCGCAGGCATTTCGGCAAGTTCGCCGAGCGCTATGGCTTCAAGGGTGCTTTCGAGGGTTCATTCTATCGCTGGCCTACCGCCGAGGCGCGCTGGGGCTATCTTGCCACCTTCCTCGACACCACGCTCAACGCCCCGCTGCGCAAGCCCTACAAGGACCTCGACGCCATCCTTGCTCAGAAGGACTTCTTTGTGCTCACCACTAACCAGGACACGCAGTTCGTAAAGATCTACCCGTGGGAGAAGGTGGCAGAGATCCAGGGCGACCATCGCTTTTTCCAATGTTCCCGCTGCTGCACCGATGACGTATGGGACGCAATCGAGCCGGTCTCCCGCATGGTCGAGGCCATGGGAGACGGCTTAGAGGTTCCAACAGAGCTCGTGCCGCGCTGCCCGCACTGCGGGGCCGAGGCGTTCCCCTGGGTTCGCGGCTACGGCAACTTTTTGCAGGGCGAGCTCTACGAGGAGCAGTACCGCAAGGTCTCCGACTGGCTCGACGCGCACGCGCATCAGACGATTCTTTTCCTTGAGCTGGGCGTGGGCCGCATCACGCCTGCATTTATCCAGGAGCCGTTCTGGGCCCTCACGGCGCAGTTGCCGCAAGCGAGCTACATCGCCGTAAACAATCAGACGCAGTTTCTCCCCCGCGCGATCGAGGACCGAGGCATGGCGATCCGCGCCGACATCGCCGACGTGCTCGCCGACGTGCACAAGACGTTGGGAAGGTAGCGCGTGGAAACAGCGAAAGCAGTTCGCATCGACCGGGCGCTTGCCGAGGCGAATCTGATCGTCATCGGCGCCAGCAACGGGCTCGACATGGCGGAGGGGCTCAACCTCTTTCGCGCTGACGATCATTTTTGGGAGACGTACGGGGACCTCGCCCAGGCCGACGGCATCGGCTGCATACTGCAGGGACTCAGCTCCCCGGATGCAAACGTGCGACGTCGATGGGCCGAGCGGTTCCATCAAAAGGAGCATCTCGAATATGAACCCAGCCCGCTCATGAACACGTTGCGGCGTCTCACGGAGCACGCCGATGCCTTCGTGATCACCTGCAATATCGACGGGCATTTTGCGCGCGCAGGGTTCGATGTGAACCGCGTGCTCGAGACGGAGGGGAGCACGCGCACGTCGATCGACGAGCGACGTCTCGCTCACCCAGATGCCCTCGCCGCAGCCCAGCTCGAAGAGCTTGCGCGCCTTGTGCGAGCCCATCGCAACGGCAGGGTTGCCATCCTCGAGCTTGGCGTGGGACTGCGCAACGGCGTCATAAAGCGCATGCTTGCTCAAATCGCAAACGTCTGCGAGCACGCCACCTATATCGTGTTCAACTACAGCCAGGCCATGACGCCCGACACTTCATGTGAGACCATTCTCGTTAATGGCGATATGGCACCGGCTTTTGAGGAGGTCGCCCAATGCCGTCTCTAGAAAGAGCAGCAGATAGGCTTCGAAGCCTTATCGCCAATGCCGACGCCATCATCGTCGGCATCGGATCGGGCATGTCGAGCGCTGCCGGGTCCAACCATTACAACCGCGCGGGCATGACACGTGCCGGGATGGAGGACTGGCAGCAGGCCTTTGGCTTTAAGAGCCTTTTCGACGGCTTCTACCACCTCTACCCCAGCCTCGAGCAGCAATGGGCCTACTACGCGCGATACATCGATTTCATGCTGCGCGAGCCGGCCTCACAGCCCTATCTCGACCTGCGCTCTCTCGTCGGCCACAAGGACTACTTTATCCTGAGCACCAACGTGGACACCCAGGTCGAGAAGACGTTTCCCGCCGAGAGAATCTGCAACTACCAGGGAAGCGCCGCGCACCTTCAGTGCAAGCAGCCATGCTGCGACGAACTCTTCGACGCGAAGCCCTACGTCGAGCGCATGCTCGCCGGCATGTCGGGGTTCGAGATCCGCAGCGAGGATATCCCCCGATGCCCGCACTGCGGCTGGCAGCTTGTGCCGTGGGTGCGCGACGACACGTTTCTGCAAGGCGCGGCGTGGCGCGAGAGCCTCGGACGGTACGAGCGCTTTGTGCGCGAGCGCAGCAATGACCGCGTGCTGTTGCTGGAGCTCGGCGTGGGCGAGATGACCCCGGGCATCATCACGCTCCCGTTCTGGAGCATGACCGCAAAGCTGCCGGATGGGCACCTGTTGAGCGTCAACATCTCGAACGGCTCGGCTCCGCTGCAGCTCGGAAGCAAGGCAGAGGCAATTCAGGCCGATTTGGGCGCGCTGCTCTCGGCGGCACAGCAACGCGACGGGTAGCGCGGCGAGGCTTAAGCCTCTTTGTTAGTCGCTTTGAGATATTCCTCATCACCCACAGGCTCCAACCACTCGTTGGAGGTCTCCTCGCCCGGAACCTCCAACGCGAGATGCGAGAACCAGCTGTCGGGCGCGGCGCCGTGCCAGTGCTTCACTCCCGGGGCGATGTTGACCACGTCGCCGGGGCGCAGCTCCTGTGCCGGCTTGCCCCACTCCTGGTAAAACCCTCGACCAGCCACGCAGACGAGAATCTGTCCGCCACCGCTTTTGGCGTGATGGATATGCCAGTTGTTGCGGCAGCCAGGCTCAAACGTCACGTTGTAGACGCCGACCTGCTCGGTGGAAAGGGGCGCGAGGTAGCTTTGGCCGATAAAGTACTTCGCGAAGGCGTCGTTGGGGGCACCGATGGGGAAAACCATCTCGTTTTGGCGCTGAGCCCTTGCGTCGGCGGCATCGTCGGCCGCCCAGACCTCCTTCGCCATGCGGAAGGCAGCCCACGCCTTGGGCCAACCCGCATAAAACGCCGCGTGCGTAAGGATTTCCGCTATCTCCGTCCTGGTCACTCCATTGTTCTTTGCGGACATCAGGTGATATTTGAACGAAGAGTCCGTCAGCCCCTGCGCCATTAGGGCCACCACCGTCACCACACTGCGGTCGCGCAGGGAGAGTTCACCCTCCCGGCTCCACACCTCGCCGAACAGCACGTCGTCGTTGAGCTGTGCGAATTTGGGAGCGAACTCCCCCAGGGCGTCTCTGCCTGCCGTCTGTTTAACTGCCATGATCGATTTCCTCCTGTCGATAGTTTTGGCACAAATCTGTTTCCGCGCGGCCAAACAGCCCGGCTAGATTCCCATGCCCATTCGCCGCGCCTGCTCCAGAGCGGGATGCCCGGCGATTTCGCCCACGCCGTTCACGCCGCCGGCGAAAACCGTTCCAGCGAGCGTGCAGCGGGAGAAACAGTCAACCCATCCCTGCATCGCCTTTTTCGCCCCGTCGAAGGTCGAGCGCCCGTTCTCCGCCGCCGTCGCCAACAGATATGCCTCGGTGAATGCATAATCGGAGCCAAAAAGCGGGTTAGCGCGGTCCAGCATGGTTTTGAGCTGGCCGCAGACGCTGTAGTAGTAGACGGGCGTTGCAAACACCAGCACATCCGCATCGTGCATTTTGGCGGCAATTTCCACGGCATCGTCTTGGATGACGCAACGCCCCAACTTTAAGCAGGCAAGGCAGCCCCTGCAGAAGCCCATTTGCTTCTCGCGCAGACGCACGGTCTCAACGCTGTGACCTGCCTCCCGCGCGCCGTTGGCGAAAGCCTCCGCCAGCGTCTCGGAATTGCCATTCTTTCGTGGACTTGAAGAAACTATCAAAACCGTTTTGCCCATTACGGAATACCCCTTGCGCTCCCGATTTACATTGACGAGAATGAAGGTAATACCTAAACCTGACTTTAGGTCAAGGAATGAATTCGACATTGTTTCGGAGGAGCCATGTACACAATCGGACAGGTGGCGGAAATGTTCGGTTTGCCCGCTTCAACGCTGCGATATTACGACAAGCAGGGATTGTTCCCGGGGCTGGAGCGGGCATCCGGCATTCGCCGATTCAGCGATACGGAACTCGAAGCGCTTCGGGTCATCGAATGCCTAAAGAAGGCTGGAATGGAGATCAAGGACATCCGGCTGTTCATGGAATGGTGTGCAGAGGGTCCCTCAACATACCCCAAACGCAAGGCCATGTTCGAGGAGCGCAAGGCCCACATGGAGTCGGAGATCGTGAACATGAACCGCGCGCTCGACATGCTGAAGTTCAAATGCTGGTACTACGAGCAGGCAATCCAAGATGGCAACGAGGATAGAGTGAAGGCGCTGATTCCCGACAATTTGCCAGAAGAAATCAAAGATACCTACGATAACGCCCACACTCAATAATGCCGCCCGATGCTCAAGGGGCTTTGGCAAGGAGTCGTTTTAGGCAGATATGCAAAAAGATAGCCTCCGAACCAGAGGGTCCGGAGGCTTTTATTCCCGTTATTTCGCTGGTGGCTTTACTCTATGGCGGCGCCGAAACAGCATCAGGCGGTACTCGACGGTATCAAAACGCGAGTTCAAAAGCCAGTTCCCGCTATTCCCGCTCAGTGACTAATCCAGTCCGAGTGTTGTCGATGCGTGTCGCGTCGTACCGCCTAAGGGCCAATTCGTGCGCAATTTGGGCGAATCAGGCCCTTAATTCGCGATTTTGTGAATGACTCAATTGATTCGCAAAACCGCAGGTCGCCTTTTTAATCACTCCCTAGTTTCCGCCGGGGTTCGTAGCGGGTGGCGTGAAAAGGGGTGATTCAAAGGGTCGGAGAGATGTCTATAGCGCAATCTTCTGGTATTGGCGCAGTGAGGGACTTCTCACCTCCATCAGTCCAAATCGTCAAGCTCCGAAAGACGTCGAGCTAGAGAAAAGGACCTATTTCCCGTCATGGATTGGGTTTACCTGCATGACTAGAGCCCTGGTGTAATTGGCTGGATCACCGTTCCGGGAACCGGTATCGACCTACCTGTCCGCCAAGCTCCTTCTTCAGCTCCAGCTTAGTATCTGACTCACACCGTTATAAGCAAAACCGAAGAGATGCGTCTTGGCCAAGAAATAAGGTTAGCCTTATCTTACTGCATGATTCGTGTGTTATAGTTAGATTGCTCTAACTGTTTGGGGGGCGATAGCCATGCACGAACGCAAGGGCTTCTGGGACAAGAATGCCGGTCGGTACGACCGTTTCATGCGAAAGGACCGGGCGGCGTATGAGAAGATGTATGAGCTGATCAGGCCGGTGGTGAAAGCAAAAACCGTACTGGAGGTTGCCACCGGCACGGGGCTTATCGCAAAGAGCATCGTGGATGCGGCGGTGCACATCGAGGCTACGGACGCTTCTGCACAGATGATCCTTGAAGCAAAGCGGGACAATCAATCCGCAAAGCTGCACTTTTCCGTACAAGATATGTTCCGCCTGCCCTATGCACAGAAGTCCTTCGAAGTGGTGATCGCGTCCAACGCGCTTCACATAGTGCCGCATCCGGAAAAGGCACTGCAAGAAATCAGGCGGGTACTGAAGGACGACGGCGTGCTCATCGCGCCAACCTTCACCCACGCGGGGAACTCGGTTTCCGGCAAGGCAAAAGCCTTTTTCATGAGTATGGCGGGGTTCCCCCTCCACAGCAGGTGGACAAGCGAGGAATACCTGCGTTTCCTGCGTCAAAACGGCTGGGCGGTGCAGAAAAGCGCGGTGCTGAAGGCCTCGTTCCCATTGACCTATGCGGAATGCACGAAATCGGAGGGGCCAGATGTCGTTCTTTGAAAACACCCGCAAGCCCGTGGGCCTCGGCGGAAAACTTATGGTTGCCATGATGAATCTGGGCCACAGCCCTGTGGCGCGGTGGGGACTTCGATTTCTACGACTTGCGCCAAATGCCAAGGTGCTGGATTGCGGCTGCGGCGGCGGGGCGAACATAAAACGGCTGCTGAAAAAATGCCCGCATGGCGTCGTCAAGGGCGTCGACTATTCGCCCGTCAGCGTGGAGAAGACTAGAAAGCTCAACCGAATTGCAATTCAGGAGGGGCGTTGCGCCGTTCTGCAAGGCAGTGTGGCGGATATGGTGTTTGAGGATAGCTACTTCGATGCCGCCACGGCCTTTGAGACCGTCTATTTTTGGCCTGATTTGCCCCGATGCTTCCGTGAGGTCTGGCGGACGCTGAAGCCAGGCGGGACAATTCTTATCTGCAACGAGAGCAATGGCGATACGGACAAGGACGAGAGGTGGACGCAGATCATCGGCGGCATGACCATCTACAAGGACATTGAATTAAAGGCATGTCTGGAGCAGGCGGGTTTTCACGAGGTGCAGATACACAAAAAGAAAAAGTGGCTCTGCGTCACAGCGCGGAAGTAAGGGCATCAAGCACGGGCATTTTTTGCATCCATCCTGCACATGAGTCAGGCATGCCGGTCATAGCGGCTATGCTGGCGGCAATTATGACAGTTTTTATTCACTGAGGAAGAAACCTATGAAATGTAAAATTGAGAAAAACACCGTGCAGGAGACGCTGATCCTCCCGCTGTATTCCCGGAAGCTGTGTACGGAGTTGTACCCGAACCTTTACAGGGATGAAACAGCGGTTCGTCTGCTCGACCAGATCGACTACGACTTTTCAGAGGCAGAGAAAAACTCCCGCAGCCTGATGCAGCGCTTTGGTGCGCTGGAGGTGGCCACACGGCAGAGTGATCTTGCTTTTGAGGTGCGGGATTACCTGAAAGACCACCCCAATGCGGCGGTGGTCAATCTGGGCTGCGGGCTGGACAACACCGGCAGAACCTGCGACAACGGTAGATGCAAGATCTACAATCTGGACTTCCCGGATGTGATTGCCTTGCGGCAGCAGCTGCTGCCCGCCGGGGATCGAGAACAAAATATCCCCTGCGACCTGAAAGACACCGCATGGTTTAGCAAAATCGATGCCTCCCGCGGGGCGGTGTTCTTTGCCTCCGGGGTGTTCTATTACTTTCTGACCCAGCAGGTCCGGGAACTGGTGCGGGGGATGGCGGACGCTTTCCCCGGCGGTGTGCTGGTCTTTGATGCTGCCAATCGGACGGCAGTAAAGATGATCGCAAAAACATGGCTTAAGACTGCAAAAATCAAGGATGTGGGGGCATATTTTGCGGTTTCGGATGCCGCCAAGGAAATCGGCACGTGGAACAGCCGTCTGCAGGTCACAAGTCGCGGCTATATGCTGGGTTACAACGATTTGAGAGACCCTTCTGTCAGCGGCTTTTTCCGGTTTCTCGCAAGGGTCGGTGACAACGGGATGAAAATGCAAATCGTGAAAATTAGATTTTAAAAGGCAAAAATGAAGCCCATTCACTTTGACGTTGAAGAAGACGGCTTTTACGGCACATATTGGGCGTGCAAGGACACACATACAGCAGCGGACACGGATTCGATTGAAACCGTGCCCGCTATCTAATACTATATTATTATATCGAACGTCTGTTCTATTCCAACTCAATAGTTAAAAACTATCTCCGGTTTGTTCCAGTTTGCCGCAGTTCGCACCAGTTTGTCCCATTTACACCCAGTCTCAAAATCGCCGTGAATCCATGGGGCCAAATCTGGGTCACGGATTTCGGGGCGGGGCAGGGTGTTTTAGCGGGTCAAGGTGGGTCACGGCAAACTGCGATAGCAGCTAATGATCACATGGACATTGCATGTCAGAGGAGGCAGGGTAGAGAAGCCTCTACAGGCCCCAGCAGCTACGATGGATCCCCGACCTTCGACTTGTACAGCTCGATCAGAAGCTCTGAGCAGTCAATGCCCGCTGCCTCAAAAACGATCTTCAGCGTTTCGATTTTCACATAAGTCGAGCTTCCGGGATTGAAGTAGATTCCCTCACCGACTTTGAAGCAATAGTCGCTTTCTTTCCATGAGAAATACCTTCCCGGGAAGTCCGAGCCCTCAGGGACGAACTTATGGAAGACGACTGGATCAAGCTCGTAAACCATGGAAAGCACGCCGCAGATCATGTCAACCCAGGTCTTCGCCGTGAAGCGAGATCCCATGAAGCTGTATGCGGCGATCTGCCTGCCGGTGAACGAGAAATCATCGTCGAGGGCATGCTCCTCGTAGGCGTCGTTGCCCCACTCGAAGTCGGACTCGATGGATGGCCAAAGCTCAAGGAACTTCCTCTTCATGAGCTCGTTGCGAGCCTTCAGCTGCTCCTCGCCCCAGGCCTCCTGCTGGCAGACGAAGCCGTTGATCCTGAAGCCAGACTGCTTGAAGCCGTTCTCCATGTCCCGCTTCTCGGCAAAGCGCCTGTTGCTGTATTTGGAGTTGTATGCGGTAAGCGTCAGATTCGCCATGCTGTTCAGCCACCTTGCGTGAATTGCGGCGAACTCAACGCCCAAATCCTGCTGCCAGCTTGTCGAAAGCGTCTGGGGCATGATGTGCTCAATGCTGAAAGACTCATCGCGAAGGTTGTCGACGACGTTGACCCTTTCGAGGCTGTCTCCGTTTTCAAGACGATCGAAGAGGTAGTACTTGTAGCTCGCGATCCTGTAGAAGTCCCTCTCTTCGAACGCTTGAATGAACTCGGCGTCGTCGGGGAAGTGGCCGCTGCCCTCCTTGGAGAGGAGAACTTTGTTCAACACGTCAGGATATGAACCGCCGTCTTTGACGCCTCTCAAAACCTCGCTGTGCAGAGTCTCGAAGACCTTGTTGAGCGCATTTGTGGGAACCTTGCAGACCCAGCGCCTGAAAAGGTAGGTCTCGACGGATTTGAGCGCCTCGATCACCTGCTGGTCGCTGATTCCTCCACAGCGCCTGTATTCGAATAGATTAAGCGTGAACGGGTTCATGACGCTCATGTCCAGCAGAATAAGTCGCCTCAAAACCGCATCAAGCCGATGGTTTCCAGAATCGGCGTCGTTAATCGCCTTGTAATGCTTTGAGTACTTAAGAAGTTCCTCAAGCAGGACTTTCGTATCGAATGCCTCCGCTTTTACATAGTCCTTGAACACGGAATAGACCTTCTTGATTGCGGGGGTCTTCCTGCGGACGGCAGCAAGCCAATCACGAGCAAAGGAGCTTACGTCGTAGCCGGTATTCTTCTCGATCTCGTTCCAGTACTGCTCGTAATACTCTTCCTGCATTTGGGCATCCAGACCCATGAGGATAAAGTTGCGGATCTTGTCGCCCTCGTTCAGGTCGAGGCCTGTCGAGTTGAGGCTCTCGAAGATTCGCTGGGCGTCATCCTCCTTGTCAAGCTTGATGTCGATGATCATCAGGCGCTCGATGGCATCGCGCAGCTGATCGGCCGTCAGCCTTGTCTTGTCGATACGGCCGCAGAAATAGATGTAATTCTGGGTTACGTTGGAGTCCTGGATGAACTTCTCTGCGTCAGCGGAGTAAAGCGCCTCAAAGGCAGCCTGGTCGTCCTTGATGAGCTTCAGCTTCAGCTTTCGCTCGGACTTATGCCATTTGTCGATGAGGTATTCCTCGTTGATCATGTCGGCCAGATTGTCGTCTTCGGAGGCGATGGCGCCTTCCCTGAGCTTGCTCACAAGCGCAAGGAGAAGGAGGTAAGACGTGGTGATCCTTTGCTGGCCATCGATGACGATGCGTGTGTCGGGGCCATCTGCTTTGGAGACGATGCTTCCAAAGAAATGACTCTCCACGCCTTCTGAAATGACATCCTCGAGGTCGTCGAACAATTGCTTGCAGTTTTCGATCTTCCAGTCGTAGTTGCGCTGATAGACGGGGATAACAAATCGAGTTTTCGTGCCTTCGAGCAAGTTAAGAAGGTATCGTTCTTCGCCTTTCATCTGTTACTCCTAGATAATCTTTGCTAAACGCGGGAGCGAGTCAAATCCCCAGCTTCTTCCAATAAGAACTTGATAGGAATGCTGGTATTTAGAATTGTTTCTGTCTTTGCACCAAATCATGTAGACCAAGGTCTCGAGGAGCTCGTGCCTTGCACCTACCTTGTCTTCGTCGGAAGGGGTCTTTCCCTCCTCGAACTTTATGTACGACCCCCATGTTGCATCCATAAACTCCATCGCCGCTTCGCTCTTAGAGAATGCATGATAAAGAGGCTCAATTTCAAATTTCTGAACCACAGAGGCAAACGCGTCGGCGTCAAATACTTTCAAGGCGAGCATAGTCGGGACCAGGCCAGCATCGGCAAACGCTCGAACCCGGTCGTCTACAAATCCATCGCGGCTTTCCAATACTAAAGGGCGAACTCTGAAAAGCTCAGTCAGATACCTGTTGGCGTCCCTCATCGTCATTCCGTATGCCTCTGCAAGCTCATACGCAATTACGTCAAAGCGGTTGGAGGTTTTTATGAAGCCGTTCGCTTCTAGCTGCTTAAAGCTATCGACCTTTCTTAGAGGGATGGTTAGATCGTAGAAACGCGACAAATAACGTCGGCCGTCAAAACCTTGCCCATACATGCCTTCAACAACATGTGATAGTTGATTGGCGTTGACCGAATACACGATGACTACTCGATCATCTGTAAACAGATTCTTCAACTGCTCGAGCACCTTCATTGCAAAAGAAGGACGGCAACGATCGAGCTCATCGACAATGAGAAGCAATGTGTTGGCTTTTTCAGGGAGAGCTACATCTACCAGGTTTGAAACAGAGGACCTTAGCGTTTCTCTGTCACGATAAGCCTGGATTAAATCTCTGCCCGAAAAAGCGTCTCTTAAAGAGCTGGCTCCGCCATGTCCAAAGACCCCCAATATGGCGTCGAGTGTTCCGGCAATCTTTTCGCCAGCTTCGGTGTCACTGCGAAAAGAGGCGCATGCATCGCCTTGGAGGGCTATAGATGCTGCAATCGAAGGCAGCGGATCATCCCAATGGTCATTTTCCCAGGCGTTGTAGTATACGGGCAAGAAGCTGTTCAGCTCCATATAGGGTGCAAGCTCGCGATTGTTGTCAAGCAATCCGTCGAGGTCTCCGTGAGACTCAAGAAAAGGATTAACCTCTTCAAGGATGCAGGCCACCTGTCTAACGAAGAATGTCTTCCCGCTTCCCCAATCAGCGTCGACGAACAGGGAAAACCCGCCTTCGATGGATTTGAGTATCCCGGCAAACTCGGCGAGATCTCCATTCCTCCCGAGGGCGTCGTTGTGCAGCAGCTTAACAAGGATGTCGCGTGTAGGTGCTGAATCGATTCTTCGCATGTTACTTACTCTAATCCCACTCAATAGTTAGAAACTATCTCCAGTTCGTTCCAGTTTGCCTCAGTTTGTCCCACTTGCATCCAGTCTCAAAATTGCCGCGAATCCAGACCTCGAAGGGTGTCCTCTGCTCCCTCACGGCCTGCTTGAGGAACATGTTGATCGCCTGGGTGGTGCTGATGCCGAGCTTCGAGAAGAGCTTCGCAGCGTCGTCCCTCGTCTGCCTCTCCATGCGTACGGTGACGTTAACTGTCTCCATGCGGACCTCCTTGCCTCGTGTGTGCGCAATACGGCGATTGCACGCGCGGCAGGCGGTATGTTCCTGGAATCCGTCATGGTGTGGCGGATATCCGTCACGTGGCGACTGGAATATGCCGTGACCCGCTCCCATATACAAAGATAGCACCCATGATGCAGTGCGCCATGGGTGCTATCTAGGTTTTCATGCACGTAAATTGCACATATTTTAACTACTCCCACTCGATGGCTTCGGTTCTGCCGTCCCGTCATTCCAGTTGCACCCAGTTTTCGGTTCCGTCTCGAGCCGAGTGCCGCCAAGTAACACCGTGTCGTGTTTCGTCGGCTTCGGGGACAAAAGCTGGGACAACCTCAAAAACTTTTTTCAAACTCAGGGCTTTGAGTTTTTGTTTTTGTCCCAAAGTGCGCGGCGGGTCGCCTTTGGAGGCTCGATGGCGCCGAAAACGCCCGTTTTGAAACTCAACCGCCCTTTTGCCCGCAAGCCGCCAGCTGCAATCGCAAGTGAATTAACGCGGGTGGCTTGCGCGCCATTTGCAAAACCCCAGGTCGCAGGTCTTCGCCATTCGTGAACAAAGTGAGTAGTCTCAGGTGGCTTGCTTATGAGTTGGCGAACGGGCCTTCAGGATTCAGGGCAAACATGCTGGTAGAATAGGATTCTCAAATCAATGACAGGAGACCGAGCATGGCCGAACCCCACGATAGGAAGCCGATCCTCACGATCGAGCAGCAGATAGAGCACCTCAAGCAGAAGGGCGTAGCCTTCGAACTGTGTTCCGAGGAAGAGGCCGCGGACTACCTGCGCGACAAGTGCAACTTCTTCAAGCTCGCATCCTACCGCAAACTCTTCTCGAAATACGAGGGAGGCCCGCGCGACGGCCGCTACGTAGACCTCGACTTCGGCCAGCTGCGCCTGCTCGCGGCGCTCGACCAGGAGCTGCGCCACGCCCTGCTCGGCATGACGCTCGACATCGAGCATTTCCAGAAGGTGACACTGCTTCGCGAGATGGAGGACCGTGGAGAGGACGGCTACGCCATCGTGGCCGACTACATGGCGTCGCTTACCACTGCAAACAGGGAGTACCGCCTGCGCGAGCTCAAGATGAGCGGCCGCAGCCCCTACAGCTCGAGCCTCTACGCGAAGTACTCCGGCGACATGCCTGCCTGGGCCTTCCTTGAGCTCACCTCGTTCGGCACCCTCATCGACTTCGTGCGCTTCTGCGCCAGGCGATGGGGCGACAGGCGCCTCGAGGCCTCCCACTACGACCTCAAGCGCGTGAAGTCCGTCCGCAACTGCGCCGCGCACGGCTCGTGCCTGATCAACTGCTTCGCCGAGAGGGGCGCCGCCCGGGGCTCGGCGTCCAGCGGCGTCTCCCGAAGGGTCGCCGCCGTGGGGATTCCCAAGGCGACCAGGAGGAAGTGGATGGGGAATACGGCCATGCAGGAGGTCGCGACCGTGCTCGTGGCGCACTCCGGCTTGGTACCCGAGGGCTCCTCGCGCTCGCGCGCCGCATCCGAGCTCGCCGAGATGTTCGCCAGGGCCGACGGCGAAACCGAGGCGCTGCCCGACAAGGGGCCCGACGCCGCAGCTCGCTCCGCGCTCGAGTTCCTTCGCAGGTTGACAGAATCGCTCGGGTTGGTAGAATAGCCTGCAGATAGCAAAACCTTCACGGTTTTAGGGGCGGACTTGCGCAAGCGACTCTGCCCTATTTTTATATTCACTCGCTATAGGAGACGGATGATACCTGGGTCAATGACAGAACTGAGAAGCCCGGAATAATGGAGCCAGTTAGAAACCCTCGGGTTTGCGGGGCGGGATCGTGAGAGCGATTCTGCCTTTTTTTCCTCCGTCTGCCCCAACCAAGTAGTTCGAAGATAGCCTGTAGGTGTCCTCGTGGGCGCCTTTTATTTTCAGGGAATCGGCCGCTTCATGAACGAGCGACCGGCTTGACCTAGATCGAACCGCCTTCATCTCCGTCTAGGCGCCGGCAATCAACATCGTGAATCCGCGCGTGCTACAATGCGGGCACCAGAGATGAAAACACAGTCCCCGTCGGGTAGTCGTGGGCGTGCGGGAGTCCGCATCAGTAACCTGCCTCCTTGGTTGTCCCTTCTCTGCATGGTCATCTACATAAAGGAGGAACCAGCCATGCAGATCAGCGTGTCGTCCACCCTGACCGTATATCACGACGGCCAATTCTGGGTCGGGCTGGCGGAGCATGTCGAGGACGGCAGGTACGGCGTCGCCCGCATCGTCTTCGGCGCAGAACCGTCCGATGAGGAGATCCTGCGATTCGTTACAAGCAAATGGGCGAAGCTCGCGTTCTTCGGCGGCAATCCCGCCGAGGCGAGCGAGCCTGCAAAAAACCCCAAGCGCCGCGCCCGCGAGGCGGCGAAAGCCCTCAAGCAGCCGGCGATGAGCACCAAGGCGCAGCAGGCGCTCGCGAATCAGCGGGAGACGATGAAGCGGGAATCGGCTCAAGCAAGAAGCCAGCGTCGCGCGGATGAGGCGGAGGCGCGCTTCGAGCAGCGAAAACTGAAGCGCAAACAGAAGCATCGCGGTCATTGATACCACCATCAACCCATATATAGCAGCAGGCGTAGCTTCGATTGAAACTACGCCTGCCACCTGGTGCTATAACGTTATACAGAACGTATGTTCTATACCCACTCGATGACTAACCCAGTACGAGCACTACCGATGCGTGTCGCGTCATACCGCCTAAGAGCTGATTCGTTCAGAAAAGGTTCAGGGGGATCGTCGAGTTTATTGCACCCTCGCGTTTTACAAAAGAGAGTACAAGGCCCTTTAGCTCGAATTATTGCATTTAGAACCCCGCCGCTCATCCATCCTAGCTTGCCCAAACAGCCCTCCCGCGATGTCCATGTTCCAACGGATGGGTACCATTTATCCGGGTGCACCTGGGGCAACGGGCCGGCAGGCCCGCGAAAGGTCGCTCGCATAACACGCAACATCAAACACGACAGAAGAGGCGAACGACAGATGCCGGACCCCGGACGACAGCACCGCGGAATACGAGCATTCCGACCACAACCGAACAATTCCAGCTACTAGGCAGGCGCCCGCATGGGCGCCTTTTACTTTTCAGGGACTTAGCCGCGAGCTAAGGCACGCGGCTCATGGCCGTTTCGTGAAGGCCCGACCAGCTCGACCCACCTCGACCCATCTCCGCTCCCGCCGTGCGCGCCAAGCGCCATCAGGCGGTTCAATCGTCGCGCAGACGAAAAGGCACACGGTGTCGTGCGGTGTCCTCGCGCGGTGCCGCACGGGAAGATTGGAGGAACCATGGCACGCACAGCCGAATGCGCCGCGCCCGAGGGCAACCAAGATCGCGGCGAATGGATGACGGTGATCGAGATGCAGGAGTACATGAGGGCGAGCCGAAACAAGGCGTACGACCTCATCTGGTCGGGAGAGATCGACTCGTACAGGCTCGGAAGGAAGCTCCTGGTTTCGAGGGCGTCCGTGGACGCCTACATCGAGTCGAGGAGCGGCAGGAAATGACGGCGGCGACCGCCCCGGGAGCCGCCCGCGGCCGGGCACGCGAGGGAGCCTCGAGACGAAAGGAGCTCGAGGACGACCATGACCAAGAGCACTAGCAGGAGCCAGGTGAGGCTCATCGCATCGACCAACGCGATATTCGGCGCCGACGAGGCGTGCGCGATGCTGCACATCAGCCGCGACGCCATGTACCGGCTCGCCAAGGACCCCGACGACCCGTTCCCGATCCGCTACATCGGCGGCAAGACGCGCGACGGCATCGTGCTGCACGACGAGCTCGTCGCATGGGTCGAGCGCAACAGCGCCGTCGGCTCGCCCAGAAGGGACTAGCGCCGATGGCGGCCGCAGGCCCGAGGGGGCGCGACGGCCCCTCCCCGCGCGAGTTCACGGCGGTACGGCATTTCATGATGGCGGACCTGGGCCTCTCCGGCCTTCCCCTGCTCGTCTACGCGCGCATCTTCGGCTTCTGCGACGGCGGGTGCGACTACTTCGAGAGCAAGGGCAACCTGGCCCGCTTCCTCAACGTGCAGGAGCGCAGCGCCCACCGCGCCATCCGCGGCCTGCTCGACCGGGGCCTCATCGAGGAATGCGGTGTGCACGTCCCGGCGCGCGGGCATGCCACGAAACGCTATCGCATCGTGCGCGAGAGGCTGCCACCCGGAGCGCTGGCAACCCCTGACGATTCGTCAGGGTTCCAGACGCGAAAGGGTGACGAAATGACAGGGTTCGCCGAGAACAAGGGTGACGAACCGTCAGGGTTTGCAGCCCGAACCCCTGACGAGATGACAGGGAAACCCCTGACGATATGCCACCCAATAAGCAAAAGGGATAACGAGGACTTCAGAAGATAAGGAAGGGGCGCCCGATGGACCGAGCGGGACTCATCACCCTGGAGCAGGCCCGGGCGGCCGGGCTCTCCTTCGACGAGCCGGAGCCGAGGGCGTGCCCGCACTGCGGCGCCGCCCTCGATCCGCTCGGCGCGGCGCTGGCGGGCAGGGTCGCCTGGGTCTCCGCCGCCCCCTGCCTGTGCGAGGGCGCAGCCAGCGAGCGGGAGGCCGAGGCGCGAAGGCGCGCGGCCCTCGCCGCCAAGGAGGAGGCCGCCCGCCGGGAGAAGGCGCTCTCGCGTGCGGGCGTCCCCAGGCGCTATTGGGCCGCCGAGGCCGACCGCCCCGAGTTCGCCGAGTACATCGCCTCGTTCGCGGGCAACGGGGGCGCCGGGCTCTACATACACGGGGGCGTCGGCGCCGGCAAGACGCACGCCGCCTCCGCCATGGCCAGGCTGTTCGCCGAGGCCGGCTACGACGTCGCCTTCACAACGGCCAAGGGCATGCTCGAGCGCGTGAAGGCCACGTTCGACGAGGGCGGCACCGAGGCCGCCGTCGCGCGGTACGCCAAGTGCGACGTCCTCGTGCTCGACGACCTCGGCAAGGAGGACGCGACCGAGTGGTCCGTCGGCACCGTGTTCAGCGTGCTCGACGCGCGCTACGAGGACATGCGCCCGACCATCGTCACGTCGAACTACGCGCCGGGCGCGCTGGCGGACAGGCTCGCAAGGCGCGGCGAGCGCGTAACGGCAGAGGCGATCGCGAGCAGGATCTCCCAGACCTGCAGGCCCGTCTACCTGGGCGGAAGGGACAGGCGCCGGCTCGGCTAGCTTGTGCGCTTCCCGTGGAGGCGCGGACGGCTCGACCCAGCTCGACCCATCGCGGGCGGCCCCGCCCTCTGCCGCAATCGAAATCGCTATACACGTCTTGGGCGGCGCCAACGCGCCAGCACGCACGCCTGCTCCGACTCGCACCGTGCCCCCATCGCGAGGACGCCGCCCGCCAAGCAACAAACGAAAGGCGGAGGGCCCATGGACGGCTTCGAGAGGATAACCGGCCGCGAGCACGAAGAGCTCGTGGAGAAGTGCCAGGAGAACGGCTGGCTCAAGGTCGGCGGCTTCGACTGGCAGGACGACCCGTTCCTCGAGGAGTACGCCTACGAGTTCTCCCGCACGGAGAGCGTCGACAGGCTCCGCGAGGCGCTCGGTTCGGGCAACTGGGCCATACGCCAGGGGTTCTGCTACCGCGACCTCGCGTTCATCCAGCAGGTGAACGGCGGCGACGAGTGGTGGACGCTCAAACGCGACGGCGACGCGTGGACCAGCTTCGAGAGCTGGAGCTTCGGCGCCATCGCCCAGGAGCCCGAGCGGTTCGAGCGCGCCATGCGCGACATGTGCGAGGCGACGCCGGAGCAGTGCCGCAGCGGCGAGTGGGCCCATCTGCACGAGAAGGCTCCCGAGCCGCTGGCGCAGCGCGCCGCGTCCGCCCGCGAGGCGAGCCGCGCGCACGCCGGGCAGGAAGCCCGCGCCCCAATGGCGCGCGAGAGGGCCGTCGGGGCCGAATAGGGACGACCGGGGCGCGAAGACGCCCCTTTTTCATCCCGACTGGAAGGGAGGCGCGGGATGGCGAGCGACTACGGGGACGAGGCGGGCGGCAAGCTGCTCGACTGGATGCTGAGGATCGGCCAGGAGGCCGGCGCCGAGGCAATGGCGCGCAGCGCGAGGGAGCTCTCCGAGCGCCTCGCGGGAATCCGCGGGACCATCGCCGGCGGGCGCGCCGAGGCCATCGCGGCCGACGGCGTGTCGACCTACGCGAAGCTCAGCCTCGAGGAGCTCTCGGGGCTTCCCGAGTACGCGACGATCAAGGAGGTCGTCTCCGACAAGCTGCGCGCCGCGTCGGTCGAGCACCACATCATCCCAGGCGAGGGCCGCGACTGGCTGCTCTTCAAGGTGGAGGACGCCCCCGAGGTCGACGAGGCCTTCCGCCAGCTGGAGCAAGAGACGGGCAAGGCCGCCGACCGCGCAAGGGAGCGGCTCTCCGAGATCGCCGAGAGGCGCCAGGCGCCCGAGCGGCTGGCGGAGCGCGCCGAGCGGGCGCGCGAGGCGTCTAGGGCCCACAGCCAGGGCCCCGGCCGGGACCGCGGCCCGCGACATATCGAGGGGCCCGAGAGATGAGGTGGCAGGCGGCGGCAGCGCTGGCCGCGGCGGCGTTCGCCGCGGGAGACTTCGCGGCCGCGGCCCTTGCGGCGTCGGGCACGAGCCCGATCCTCGACCCGGAGGCCGCCATGGCGGCGATCCCGGCGGCGCTCCGCGCGGGGCGCGTATTCTCAACGGAGGCGCTTCCCCTGTGCGCGGGGACCGCCTGCGCGTGCGCGGCGCTCGTCGCCTGGGCGCGCTCCATGGGATCCAAGGGCGCCCGGCGCGACGGCGAGGAGCACGGTAGCTCCAGGTGGGCCACGCGCAAGGACATCGCGCCCTTCGGCGACGCCAAGGACCCCGACAACAACATCATCCTCACCGACAACGCGCGCATCCGCCTCGTGAGCCGCAGGTTCGACCTCTCCACCGACACCAACGACAACGTGCTCGTGGTGGGCGGCCCGGGCACCGGCAAGACGCGCTACTACGTCAAGCCGAACCTCCTGCAGGCCAACGCCAGCTTCTTCGTGACCGACCCGAAGGGCACGCTCATCCGCGAGATGGGCGGCGCGCTGGCGGAGCTCGGCTACGAGATCCGCGCGTTCGACACCATCGACTTCACGCGCTCCATGCGCTTCAACCCCATAGCCTACATACGCGACGAGGCGGGCGTCATCCGCTTCGCCCGCGGCATCGTCGCCAACACCGAGGGCGACGCCGACCACAAGGGCGACCCCTACTGGGAGAAGGCCGAGCGGCTGGTCTACACCGCGCTCACGGCCTACCTCGTCATGCACTGCGAGCCCGCCGACCGAAACCTCGACGGGCTGCTCACGCTGCTCTCGCTCGCCGACGCACGCGACGACCCGGGCTACATGAGCCCGCTCGACATGGTGTTCCGCGAGCTGGAGACCGGCGAGCGCTACGTGAGGCGCGGCGGCGCCTCGGCGGAGGGCGGTTCGCTGCGCGGCTTCGCCGAGGAGGACGGCGCGTGGGAGTGGGTCAAGGTCCGCGAGCCCGCGCCCCCCGACGACTTCGCGCTCGCGAGCTACCGCGAGTTCCGCGTGGCCGCCGGCGACACCATGAAGTCGATGCTCTCGAGCTGCAACGTCCGCCTGAAGCCGCTTTCCATCCGCGCCGTGCGCGACCTCACCTCCAAAGACGAGCTCGACCTCGCCCACATGGGCGACGAGGGCGCCAAAGTCGCGCTCTTCGCGTCTATGAGCGACACCGACTCGACCTTCGACTTCCTGTTCGCCCTGCTCATGGGCACAGCCGTGAGCGCGCTTTGCGCCGAGGCGCTCGAGGCGCACGGCGGCTCGCTGCCCACGACGGTGCACTTCGTCTTCGACGAGTTCGCCAACATCGGGCGCATACCCGACTTCGAGCGGACAATCGCCGTCACCCGCAGCAGGAACATCGCCGTCTCGATGATCGCCCAATCGCTCTCGCAGCTGAAGGAGACCTACGGCGACAACAACGCCGAGACCATCGTGAACGCCTGCGACACGCTGCTCTACCTGGGCGGCAAGGCGAACGAGACCAACGAGGAGATCAGCAAGATGGCCGGCAAGCAGACGGTGGCGAGCGAGACGCAGAGCGACTCGCGGGGCGCCGGCTGGACCCAGACCGTGAACCGCAGCATCTCCGAGCGCGACCTCATACAGCCCGCCGAGGTGGCGCGCATGCCGCGCGAGGACGCGCTCGTGCTCGTGAACGGCTGCATGCCGCTCATGGACCGGAAGTACCGGCTCGAGCGCCACCCGCGCTCGCGCCTGCTCGAGGAGGCCGCCCGCCAAGGCCCGTTCGACTTCGCAGAGTACCGCAGGCGGAAGGACGGCGCCTCGTGACGGGGCCGCGGAGGGCGCGGGCCTCCCCCGCCGCGGGGGAGGAGCAGCAAGGAACATCGTCAACCGAATGCAAAGGAGAGCAGCATGCTCGCAAACGTCATCAAGCTCGTGTCGGGCTGCGTGACCTTCCTCGGCGGCTTCCTGGTCGTGTGGGGAGCGGTCTCGCTCGGCCTGGCCATCAGGGAGCAGCAGGGCGGCCCGCAGATCGCGACCGCCATATCCACCATCGCCGGCGGCGCGATCATCATCGCCGCGTCGGTCTACTTCGGGCAGCTGGACACGTCCTGGCTGCCGGCATAGGGGGCGTCGCGGATGGCGCTCCGGATACCGGTGCAGAAGGACATCGGAGAGTACGAGGAGAAGATCGTCGGGAAGATGAGCCTGCGCACGCTCGCATGCGTGTCGCTCGGCTTCGGCAGCGCGGTCGGGGCGGCGGCCTTCGTCCACCTGGGCCTGCACGCAGACGTCGCGGACGCGGCCTTCCCGATCATGCTCTGCAGCATGCCGTTCTGGCTCGCCGGGTTCTGGCGGCCCTTCGGCATGCGCGCCGAGGAGCTGCTGCCGCTTTTGGCGGCCCACGAGCTCTCCCCGCAGCTGCTCGCGTACGAGCCCTGCCTCGCCGGGAGCCTCCCCGAGGGCTCGCCGCGCCCGGGCCGCCCGGGACGTCGCGCGAGGCGCAGGGCAAGGAAGAAAGGAGCCGAGCTCTATGAGCCGAGCAAGAACCAACAAGGAGAATAGGCCGAAGCGTCCGAGCACCCTCGGGCTGCTCCTCGGCGGCACGGGCGGGCGCAAGGACGCCTCGAAGGGCGCGGAGGCCGAGCGGCAGAGGCGCCGCCGGGAGCGCGACCGCTCGAGCGAGATGGCCGCCTACGTCGGCTACGACGCCATGTACAGGGATGGCATCGCCCAGGTGATGCCCGGGGTGTTCAGCCAGACGGTCGAGTTCTCCGACATCAGCTACCAGTCCGCGCGCAAGGAGGCGCGCGAGACGGCCTTCACCGTAATGAGCTCGCTGTTCAACTACTTCCCGGCGGACTCCCACGTGCAGCTCCAGGTAGTGAACGCGCCCATCCCCGCCGACGAGGTCGGCCGCAAGGTCTTCTTCGAGCCCGGGGAGCGCGCCACCTCCGGGCTCGCCGAAGAGTACAACCGGATCCTCAACGACAAGATGCGCGAGGGCGTCTCGAACCTCGTGCGCCACCGCTACCTGACCTACGCCGTGGGCGCCGACGACGTCGACGCCGCGGTGCCCAAGCTCGCGCGCATCCGGGGCGACGTGGAGCAGACGCTCGCGCGCATACGCTGCTCGTCGCGCGCCCTCGACGGCGCCGAGAGGCTCGAGCTTCTGCAGGGGCAGCTGCGCCCGGGGTCGCGCTTCGAGTTCTCCTGGGACAAATTGTCCCCGACGTCGGGCGCGAGAACGAAGGACTTCGTCATGCCCTCCACGCTCGACTTCAAGCCCGAGGGCAGGTCGGACTGCTTCCGCAGCGACGGGCGCTACGGCGCGGTGCTCGCGGTGCGCAGCTTCGGGTCGGTCATCGAGGAGACCTACCTCGCCTCCATCATCGACCTGCCGCTGCCGCTCAACGTGACGCTGCACGTGCAGCCCATCGCGCAGAGCGAGGCGCTCGCGCTCGTGAAGCGCCAGATCGACTGGATGGACAAGGAGATCATCGACGAGCAGATGAGCGCCGTGAAGAAGGGCTACGACTACCAGATCCTGCCGCCCGAGCTGCGCTTCTCGAAGGAGGAGGCCGAGGAGCTGCTCGACTTCCTGCGCAACAAGTCCGAGCGCCTGTTCGTCTACACGGGCCTCGTCTACACCTGGGCCGACAGCCTCGAGGAGCTCGACCGCCGCGTCCAGCAGGTGACGAGCGTCGCGCAGGGCTGCACGATCGGCCTCGAGCCGCTCCACTTCCGGCAGCGCCAGGCTCTCAACTCGGTGCTCCCGCTCGGGGACAACCACGTCACCGTGAGCCGCTACCTCACCACGGGGCAGGTGGCTATGCAGATGCCCTTCGCCAGCCAGAGCCTCGACGAGGCGGGCGGAGGCTACTACGGGCAGTCCAAGGAGAGCGGGAACCTGGTGCTGTGCGACCGCAAGCGCCTGGCGAGCCCCATGGGCTTCGTGTGCGGCAAGCCCGGCTCGGGCAAGAGCTTCTCGGTGAAGCGCGAGATAACCAACACCGTTCTCGCACACCCCGAGGACGAGGTCGTGATCTTCGACCCGGCCGGCGAGTACGGCAACCTCGTCGGCGCGCTCGGCGGCGCGAACGTCGAGCTCGCCCCGGGATGCTCGGCGGTCCTCAACCCCCTCGACACCGCCGACGTCGCGGACCGCGCCGACGCCGCCAAGCTCGCGTACAAGACCGACGCGGTGCTCGCGCTCTCGAGCGCGCTCATGGCCGAGGGCCGCGAGGGCCTGCCTGAGCGCGACCGCTCGATCATCGCCCGCTGCGTCGGCGAGGCGTACCGGGAGTGCGCGAGGGACGGCCGCCTGCCCACGCTCGGCGACTTCCACGCGGCGCTGCTCGCTCAGCCCGAGCCCGAGGCCGCCGACATCGCGCTGCGCTACGAGCGCTACGTGAAGGGCGCGTTCTCCTTCTTCAACGGCCAGAGCAACGTGGCGCTCGACAACCGCATCACCAACATCGACATGCACGGCCTCGGCCAGAACATGCGCGTGTTCGGCATGATCACGGCGCTCGAGATGGTGCGCAACCGCGTGATGGTAACGCCGCCGCGCCCCAACTACACCTGGCTCTACATCGACGAGGTGCAGAGCCTCTTCGCGCACCCGACGGTGGTCGAGTACTTCGCCCGCCTGTGGCGCGAGGGGCGCAAGTTCGGCCTCATCTGCACCGGCATCAGCCAGAACACGAGCCACATGCTGGCCAACGCCGAGGCCCGCGACATGGTGCTCAACTCCGAGTTCTTCCTGCTGCACAAGCAGTCCACCGCCGACCTCGACGCATGGGCGGAGATGCTCCAGCTCTCCGCCACGGAGCGCGGCTACATCGGCGACGCCGTCAAGCCCGGCGAGGGCCTGCTCATCAGCGCTGGGATCCGCGTGCCCATCACCGACGACTTCCCGAAAGGCCCGCTCTACGACCTGTGGAACACCAAGCCCGCAGAGGTCGCCGAGCGCGAGATGCGCCGGGCGGCGCGAGAGGCGGAGGAATAGGAATGGCCGGCCCGAGCGAGGGCGGCGGGATGCTCGAGGTGGTCGGGGCGCAGCGCCGCAACGTGCTCACCGCGGGCGACGTCGCGGAGACCGAGCGCGACGCCCTGGGAAACGTCTCGGAGGGTGCCGGCCCGCTCGACGAGGCGGGAGGCCCCGCCGCAACGGCGAAGGGGCGCCCTTCCAGGCCCGACGCGCCGGAAGGCGGGCTCGGGGACAAATTGTCCCAACCAGCCGGCGACCGGCGCGCGGCGGCCGCGATGCGCTCGCGCGTCGATGCGGCGAAGCTGGCGATCGCCCGGGAGGCCGTCTCCCAGCTCGACGACTCGGAGGAGCTCGAGGGCGCCTCGGGCATGTACGACGCGGGGCGCGCGGCCAAGAAGGCCGCGGGAAGGCTGCGGCAGAGGAAGGCGAAGAAAGCAGCCCAAGGCAGCCGCAAGGCGGCGACCGCGCTCGGCGCCCCAAAGGGAGGCGCGCGCGGCCCCGAGGCAGCCGGCGCGACCGCCCCGGCCAAGCACCAGGCGGCCCAGGCGGCCGCGCAGGCGTCGGGCGAGGCGGCCCGAGCCGCGGGGTCGAAGGGCGCCGCCTCCGCGATCGCGGGCGCGGTCTCGGGCGCGGCGCCCGCCCTGCTCGGGGCGGTGGCCGGCATCGTGGCCTTCGTCGCCTGCGCGCTCGCCGTCGCGCAGCTGCTGAGCGCGCTGTTCGGCTTCTGGGACGACGCGGCCTCCAAGCAGGGCCTCGAGGGGCTGCCGCCCTACATCACCTACGAGATGGTCGAGGCGGCGCTCGAGTGCCAGGAGGAGTACGGGCACCCGGCGGGCTGCACCATCGCGCAGATCATCCAGGAGTCCGGCCAGGGCGACCGCATGAGCCAGCTCGCAGAGCGCGACCACAACCTCTTCGGCATGAAGTGGTGGTCGGGCTACGCGGGCTGCCCCGAGGTGGCCGGCAAGGCGAACTGGGCCACCAGCGAGGAGTACGTGCCCGGCGAGCACACCCAGATCACGGCGAGCTTCATCCGCTTCACCGGCGACGCCGAGTGCATCCGCTTCCGCAGCAGGGTCTTCCTGCAGGCGGAGCGCTACTCGGGCAACGCCCTCATCCGCGAGGCGATCGAGAGGCACGACTCGGACAGGATGGCCGAGGGGCTCAAGGACGCCGGCTGGGCGACCGACTCGTCCTACGTCGAGTCCCTGAAGTCGATCATGGCGCAATGGGGCCTCTACCGGCTCGACTCCATGACGGTCGAGGACCTGAAGGACCCGGCCGCGAACGGGAACGCGATCGTCGAGGCGGCGTACAGCCAGCTCGGCGTGCCCTACGTGTGGGGAGGCTCGACCCCCGGCAAGGCGCTCGACTGCAGCGGGCTCACGCAGTACTGCTACGCGCAGGCGGGCATCCGCATAAGCCACTACACGGGTTCCCAGTACGAGGAGCTCAGGCGCATACCGCTCTCGGAGGCGAAGCCCGGCGACATCCTCTACCGCTCGGGCCACGTGGCCATCTACATCGGCGACGACAGGTACATACACGAGCCGCGAACGGGCGACGTGTGCCGCATAGCGAGCGGCATCGGCAGCTTCAGCTGCGCGCTCACCGCGAGATAGGAGAAACCAATGCAGGGAAAGTCAAGGGTCATGGCCGCCGTCGCAGCCGGGGCGCTCATCGTGGCGCTCGGCGCGGGCGCGGCGCGCTGCGCCATCGCCCCGCAGGAAGGCGCGCAGGATAGTCCCCAGGAGCAAGAGCAGCCCGCGGCTGCAGGCGCCGACGCGGCGACCGGGAAGGCCGCCTCGGGCGCCGAGGCGCTCTGGAACACCGCATGGACGGGCGCCGACGACCCGACAGCCACGCTGCGGATCGTCGAGGGCGCCATGGTGGAGAGCTCAGGCGGCTCAGAGCGCGCCTGGTTCTTCTCCGCTGAGGAGCCCTCCGAGGCCGGCGGCGTGCTCAGCGTGCCCATCGACGTCAAGGGAACCGGCGACAAGGCGGGAGGCCTGTCGCTCATCCAGGTCTCGGGCGGCGGGGACGCCCGCACCCTGGCCTGCGACCTCCTGACGCAGGCCTACGTGCCTCAGAAGGCGCAAGACGGAGCGTTCTCCGTGACCGGCACCGACGACCGCCTCCCCGAGGCGCTGGGCGCGGACGCCGCCGCCATTGAGGAGGCCGTCGCCGGGAAGGCGGCGGAGGTGTCCCCGCAGGCGACGGGAGCCACCTGGGACAAGGAGGTGTGGCTCGACTACGCCGGGAACGTCGCGTCGACGACCTTCACGCTCGACGACCCCGCCTCGACGGTGGTCACCGTGGTTTCGCGCGGCGGCTCGCTGGAGGCGATGTAGCCGTGCGGGCGCTTGAATCGCGACGCCGAAGGGCGTTCGCCATCTCCGCCGCGACGGCATTCGCCCTCTGCGCGCTCCTGCTCGTCCCAGCGCAGCCGGCATACGCCGACATCGCCGGGGACGTCAACGATTGGCTGTGCGGCCTCCTGCGCGACTGCTGCAACTGGATGTTCAAGGCGCAAACGGGCGTGCTCGGGTCGATCGGCGCGAACGGGATCCTCTCGGCCGACTTCGCGCACATGCTCACGAGCTCGAGCGACCTGACCATGAACGACGTCGCCCGGGGCGTATGGCAGGTGGCCATCCTGCCGATCGGGTGCGGGGTGCTCGGCCTGGTCTTCACCCTGAAGCTCATCGAGATATCCCAGCGCATGGACGGCAGCCAGAGCCTTCCCGGCGTCAAGGAGGTCGTTTTCCTCCTCGTGTTCTTCGCCGTGTTCCTGTTCCTCATACAGAACAGCTTCGACCTGATGGCGTCGATCTACGAGGTCTGCGGGCTCGCCATCGACCGAGTCGAGGCGCTCTTCGGCGCCGGAGGCGCGCTCGACCTGCCCGAGGTGTCCGTCGTCACCACCGACGACGACATCCCGTCGCTCATCGCCATGCTCGTCGTGAGCCTCATCAGCTGGGTCGTGGTGCTGGCGGCCTACGTCGTCGCCCTCGTGGTCTGCTGGGCCCGCGCGCTCCAGCTCTACATCATGGCCGCGTTCGCCCCGATCCCGCTGGCGTTCCTCGGCATGGACGCCACGCGCCAGATAGGCCTCGGCTACCTGAAGAGCTTCGGGGCGGTCTGCATCGCCGGCGTCATCATCCTCGTGCTGCTCATATCGTTCCCGCTCGTGCTCGGCGGGCTCACCGGAGCGAACCCCGGGACGGGCACCCCGGCCGACGCGGTCGCGAACGGGCTCACCTACGCGCTGCAGTACCTGGCCATGTGCGTGCTGCTCATCCTGGCCCTCGTGAAGAGCGGCTCCTGGGCGCGCGACATCGTGAGCGGCTTCTAGCGGAAAAGCGAGGAAGGGGGCGGTCGCCATGAGATAGGGGCGCCGCGCCGGGGCACGCGTCCCGGCGGATGAAGACAAGGACCGATTGAAAACGAAAAGGAGGAAAGACATGGAAGAGAGGAAGAACGTGTACCTCTCGCTGCACAAGAGCTTCGTGCGCGAGGGCATCGAGTACACTGACCGCGCGACCGGCGAGGCCAGGACCTTCAACTCGGCGACCCTTCCCAAGGGCACCGTCGTCGACGGCGTGGACGTGGGAGGCTACGAGTTCAGCCCCATGTTCGTGAACGAGAGCCGCTTCAAGGGGGCCGACTTCAGAGACATACCGCTGCTCGCGAACCGCGAGGTGTGGCTGAGGAAGACGGTGATGGGCCCGGACGGCCAGCCCGAGCTCGACGAGGGCGGCCGCGCGGTCAAGGACACCGTGAAGGTCATGCCGGCGCAGCTCAAGGAGGCCGTTGACGCAGGGCGCTCGCGCTACCTCGCGGAGCGCGCCGAGCACGCCCGCCAGGCGAGCCGCGCCGCCGAGCACGAGGCGCCCCGCGCCCAGCGAAGCGTCGAGAGATAGGGAGGCGGAAAGATGAACGCAGCGAAAGACTGCACCCTGCAGGAAAAGCTCCTCCGATGCGCCATGGCGCTCATCCTGGCGGCGGGGGCGCTGCTCGCCTCCGTGGCGGCCTCGCCCGCCTACGCCGCGCCGAGCACGGTCGACGTGTCCATAGGCGGCAAGATCCCCTACGGCGGCTTCGCCACCACATGGATGAGCGCCGACGGGAACATCGCCTACTGCGCCGAGCCCTCGTCCCCGACGCCCGAGCCGGGCTCCTACTCGACGAGCCCCGTGCCGAGCGGCGACGTGACAGCGGCGATCTGGTACTCGTTCGGCTCTCCCGGCTTCGACGCGTCGATGTTCCCGGGCAGCTGGTACGACGGCGGCGGCTGGGACGACGCGAAGTACGCCGCGGCGAGCCATGTGCTCATCGCCTACGCCTACTCTGGGTCCGAGTCGGCTGCCACGCACGGCACGAGCGCCGAGTTCGCCTCCTGGGCGAAATCCGAGCTGATCGGCGGGACCTTCGCCAAGATGAAGGCGGGCGCCGGCAGGGTCTCCGCCGGGTTCGACGCGTTCTGCGTCAGGACCGGCGGCGGCTCCCAGACGCTCGTGAGCTTCAGCTGGTCCGCTGGCGGCGTCAAGGTCGCCAAAACGGACTCCGTGGCGGGCGCCGAACCCCAGGGCGACGCCTCGCTCGACGGCGCGAGCTTCTCCGTCGTGAACGAAACCGGCCGCTACGTGCTGGTCGGGGGCAAGTACTATGCCAACGGTGAGGTCTGCGCCACGATCACGACCAAGCCCGAGAGTGGGTCGCACGTCGCCACGGCCGGCGCCGACACCCTACCCGTGGGTAGCTACCGCATCGTCGAATCCAGCGCGCCCGAGGGCTACGGCGTAAGCGGCTCCTCCGTCGCGTTCACCGTGAAGGCCGGCGAGGTATGCGACCTCACGGGCGACCCCGTGACCGACGAGGTCTTCCGCGGCGGCGTGCAGGTGACCAAGTCCGACAAGGAGCTGCAGACGTCCGAGGCGCTCGCGGGCAGCGCCCACAAGGAGGCGCCTGGCGAGCACCCCGGCCTCGACGGGATCGAGTTCACCGTCACGAACCGCTCGGCGCACAAGGTCCTCGTTGACGGCGAGTGGCGCGAGCCGGGCGAAGCCGTGGCCACGCTGACCACCGCATGGAACGACGAGGCCGGCGCCTACACCGCGCAGACCGCGGCCGACGCATTGCCGTACGGGACCTACGACGTGCGGGAGACGGCGACGAACGGGAGCTACCTGCTGACCGACGGCGAGCCCCGCACCTTCGAGGTCCGCGCCGGCGGCGAGATCGTGAGCGCCTCCGCGGACGGCGCCGCGCTCGAGTTCCGCGACCAGGTGGTGCGCAACGACCTCGAGCTCTCCAAGAAGAGCGAGGCCGACAACGCCGGCCTCATGGTCCCGTTCGCCATCGAGAACGAGGCAACCGGCGAGACGCACGTGCTGGTGACGGACCGCAACGGCGACGCGTCGACCGCGAGCAGCTGGAACAGGCACTCGAGCGACACCAACGCCAACGACGCCCTGCTCGGCCATGAGGGCCCGATCGGGGCCGCCGACATGGACCCGAAGGCCGGCATCTGGTTCTCTCTCGGCGAGGACGGCTCCTCGGCGCCGGTGGACGACTCGCTGGCGGCGCTGCCGTACGGCTCCTACACCATGACCGAGCTGCGCTGCGAGGCCAACGAGGGCCTCGAGCTCATCACGAGGAGCTTCTGGATCGAGCGCGACTCGACGGTGACCAAGGCCGTGTGGATGGGCCTCGACGACCAGGAGGGCCCGCGCATCTCCACCACAGCAAAGGACGGGGCGGACGGCGACAAGGACGTCTCGGCCGACGCCGAGGCCAAGGTCGTCGACGCCGTCGCCTACGAGGGGCTTAAGGCCGACGAGGAGTACGAGCTCTCGGCCACCCTCGTCGACAAGGCGACCGGCGAGCCCGTGGCCGACGCCTCGGGCATGCCCGTGGAGGCCAAGGCAGAGTTCGCGCCCGCGCTCTCGACGGGCAGCCAGGAGGTCGAGATCTCCTTCGACGCGAGCCTGCTCGGCGGCCGCGACCTGGTCGTGTTCGAGAGCCTGCGCAAGGACGGAGCCGAGGTGGCGTCGCACGCGGACCTCTCCGACGAGGGCCAGACCGTCCACGTCGCCGTCGAGGTGGGCACGCAGGCGGCTGACGCCGCCGACGGCGACCAGGTCATCGAGGCCGGCAAGGCAAAGGTCGTCGACACGGTGGCCTACAAGGGCCTCGTCCCCGGCGAGACCTACATCGCCGTGGGCACGCTCATGGACAAGGGCACCGGAGATCCGTTCCTCGACAAGGACGGCAACGAGGTGACCGCGCGCACGCCCTTCGAGCCCGAGGCGCCCTCCGGCACCGTCGAGGTGACCTTCGAGTTCGACACCGAGGGCCTGGCCGAGGGAGACGAGCTCGTCGTCTTCGAGAAGGTCCTGGACTCTGCCGGCAACGTCGTTGCGACCCACGAGGACATCGACTCTGCCGAGCAGAGCGTCGTCGTGGACAACCCCGACACGCCCGAGGTGCCCGAGGAGCCCTACGCCAAGACCGGGGCCGACGCCCCCGACAGCACCGGCTACGCCGTGGCCGCAGGCATCGCTCTGGCAGCTGCGGCGGGCGCGGGCGGAGCGCTCGCGTACCGCAAGCGCAAGACGGCCGGCGCAAGCAAGGACGCGGCAGCCGAAGAGTCTGCCGAAGAGCCGGAAGAGTAGCGGCTCTGCATCGACACCGAACCGGAGGCCCTGGGCGCTCGCCCGGGGCCTCCCCTGCGAACGGGGGAGGACATGAACAAAGGGAAAGCCGCCACGGCGCTCGCCGTCGCCGTGGCGTTGCTGGCGATGGGGGCGCTCGCCGTCCTGCCGCAGCCCGAGAGGAACCCGTACGGGGTGCACGAGGTGCCCGCAACGGAAGAGGACGCGGCGATGGAGGCTCAAGAGACGGGAGGCGGCATCGACTGGGACGCCCTTCCCGCCTCCGTCGTCGCTTGGGTGCGCGTGCCGGGCACGACCGTCGACTACCCGATCGTCCAGGGCCGGCCCGAATCGCCCGACTTCTACCTCACGCACGACGCCGGCGACGAAAGATCCGCGTGGGGCGCTCCCTACATAGACGCCGGGTGCGCGCAGGGCGCCGAGAGCCCGCTCGTCATCGTCTACGGGCACCACATGTCCGACGGCACCATGTTCGCGCCGCTCGCGCAGTACTCGTCGCGCGGCTTCGCCGAGGGGCACCGCACCATCCGGGTCTTCACCCGCGAGAAGGAGATCGAGCTCGAGGTCTTCGCGGCCGACGTGGTAGACGCGAGCTCGGAGGGCAAGCGGACCGACTTCGCCGACGCGGCGGCTCTCGACGCCTACCTCGGGGACAAATTGTCCCGCTGCGAGGTCGTCCTGGAAGAGCCTTCGGACGTCGCGCAGGCCTGGGCCTTCGTGACGTGCAGCTACCAGACGAGCAACTCGCGCACCGTCGTCTACGCGAAGGAGGTGGAAGGATGGGATTCGCGCCCTTCGGAATAGGGCTTCTCATGGGGCTCCTCACGCTCACGGCCTACGCCTGCTGCGCAGCCGGCGACGACGACCGGGACTAGCCGTGGGAAATCGAAATCGCACAACGGAAAGAGGCGGGCAATTGCCCGCCTCTTCTCACATCACCCACTTGAACACGGCGCGGAACAGCCAGACGAAAAAGCCCAGCGTGACCTTAAGCGCCGCCATGAGGAACCTACCAAGCCTCTTCATCGACGTCACCCCAATCTTCCTTAACCTTGCGGGCGCCCTCGTCGGTGCCCTCTTCCTTCTCTTCCGCGAGCAGCCTCGCCAGCTCGTCGGGCACGCCCGGGACCTCCGCCCTCCCCAGAGCGCGCTGCAGGTCCCTTATCTGCGACTTCAGCGGTTTTGAGGGAGGGCCCACGTGCTCGCGGTAGCAAGCGGAAATCGCAGCGGCATCACATAGATATCCCCGCACACGGGCGAACGCCTCCTCGCCGTCGAGCAGGACGCGCCGGGCGCGCCCGAGCTCGGCCTCCGATGCCAGCATGAAGCGCCAGCCGCGGGACCTGCGCGCGGCCGGTATGCCGTCCGCGGGCGCGTCGACACGCCAGTCGTCGCGCACCTGGTGCCAGTTCGCCGTGAGCCAGAGCCCCTTCTCGGGCTCATCCCTCATCTCGAGCTCGAACTCCGTGAGCATGTTCGCGCCGGTGAACGGCGACCCCTCCGTGAACGAGAGCGTGTCGAACAGCGTCGTCCTGCCGTCCTCGTACTCTATCCTCACCATCATCTCCGGCCCCTCTCCCTGCGCTGGTCCTGCTGGGCCCGCTGGCGTTCGGCGGCGAGTATGCGCTGCTGCTCGTCCCCGCGGCGCCCGTCGCGCAAGTTTCCCTCGGCCGCACCGCGCCCGCCATCGTTCCCGTATCGGGTCTTGAGGGGCATGAGCCCGTTCTCTGCCATGTAGGCGCGCGCAGCCTCGAGGCGGCGATAGCCCTCGCCGCCCGCCTGGCCGCGCCGCTCGAGCGTCGACATCCTGAGACCGAACTCCTCGATGGACTCGACGTCGAACTTCGCGCAGGTCTCGAGCGCCGAGGAGAGCCTGCTCAGCTCTGAGAGATCGTTGAGCTCGAGGGCTCGCTCGGCGGCCCCACGGATGCGCGCGGCGCTCGAGTCCGTGGGACGGTAGGCACCCTCGCGCTCGAAGCGACGGCGCAGCATCTCCTTGCCGTAGACGAACCCCAGCCGCTCGCCGCTGACCTTCTTGGACGGCTCCTCGGCCAGGCTGAACACCCAGTCGTCCCGCCTCGCCTTGGCCGAGTTGTCGGCGACGTGCACGCCCAGGGCGTCGAGGACGCCGAGGAACTCCGCCTCGTCGTGCGCCGTGGTCTTGGCGAGCGCGACGCGGGCGCGGATGTCGCCGACCCACGAGTAGCCGCCCGAGCGCATGATCTCCTTCTCGGCACGGCCCAGGTAGACGCTCCTGCGGCTCCTGGGCCCGCCCGCGCCGGCATGCCCGCGCGCCTTCGAGGGGGATACGGCCGCCCGGTCGTTGGAGAGCCCCGACAGCCCGCGCTCGCGCGCCATGTCCTGAAGGTCGCGGTTGAGGTCCTCGGGGTGCTGGGTCTGCATGCGGTAACCGGTGCGGAGGTTCGCGTTGTTCACGACGATGTGCGCGTGCGGTATGCCGCGGGCGTTGTCGTCGTGGTACACGATGGCGATCTCGTGGTCGCCGAAGTGCTTGAGAGCCCACGAGCACGCGAGCTCGCGCAGCGCCGCCAGGTCGATGTCGTCGCCGGGGTCCGGCGAGAGCACGAAGTGCTTGAACGTCCGCGCGGGCTTTCCCCTCCAGGGGGCGTCCGTGCCGAACGCGGAGCGTGTGGCGTCCATCTCGGCATCCCAGGCGCAGGCCTCCTTGGCCTCGTCTCCTAGCGCGCCGGCGTCGCGCTCGTCGTAGCTCAGGTTGAACAGGTCGCGCGCCAGGGCGCGGCCTCCCTTCTCGAGGTAGCGGCGGATGCCGCCCGTCGAGCCGTGGCCGCTTATCGGCTTCAAGATCGGCATGGCGAGCCCTCCACGAGCGAGTCGGCGCCGATGCGCCCGAGCTCCGCCGTCATCTCGCGGGCCGCGGCGTTCACGTCGGCGAGCTCGCGCTCGATCGTCGGGATGCTCTCCGCGACGAGGTCCCGGTCGACGTGCCCGTGGCGGGCGTGGAAGTTGATGAGGTTCATCGCGTGCACGGCCTGGTTGTAGTGGTAGCCCCACTTCGTGAGCTCCCGCGACATCGCCCACAGGGCCCTGCGGTCCACGAGTATGCGGTGCTCGTCTCCCGCGTTGGCCTCCGTCGACAGCGGTATGCGCACGAGGTAGCGCAGGTACTCCGACTTGCTGAGGCCGGCGCGCTCGCACCGCTCGCAGAGCGCGTCGTAGTCGCCTTCCTCCATGCGGAACGTGACGCGGCGCTCCTTGCCTTTGGCGGTGCCGGCTTCCTCTTCCATGGCGGATTCCTTTCCTCGCGCCCGCCGTGCGGCGGGCGCGTCTCTCTAGGGGCGCGGGGGATCCCCCGCAGGCGGCGGCCCGGCTCGGGCGGCGCCTCTGGGACCGGGCCTCGCGAAAGCGGGCTCCCGAACGGCCCGCGGCATGACGGGTCCGAGGCCGCCCGGTCCCCAAGTGCTATGGACGCCCGACCGAAGTGTCGGACGCCATAGGCTACTTGCTGGATTTCGAGTGTGAGGCCCTTCTTCGAACCTTCTGGGCTCCTGCGCCCGCCTCCGCGTAGGGCGCGGTCATGAGCGCCATCTCCCGCAGCAGCGAGAGGTCGGCCGGGCTCGGGCTCTCGGGCGGGCTCTCCAGGAAGTCGGCGACGAGCCTCGCTGCCTTGGAGATGCGCCCGTCGGGGCCTGCCTGCGCCTTCCCCTCGCTCCTCACGTAGTCGGAGAGCTCGCGCTTGGTGCGCCGCCAGGGCTCCATCGCGGCGTGCATCTCCGCCTGGCGCTCCTTCGGCATGCCCGCGAGCGAGCGCACCGCCTCGGCGCTGAGGTTGCCGCGGTCGGCCTCGGCGGCCCACTCGGGCGAGAGGTCCTCGGCGATGCGGCGGGCCAGCCTCTCCTCGCGCGCGATGGTCTTGCCGGAGACCTTGCGGCCCGTCTGCCGCTCGATGATGGCGGCCTTCACGTCGTCGACGCGCATGCCGGAGAGCGACGGGTCCTCGGAGCGCAGGCGCACGGCGTCGCTCCTGAGCGCCTCGGTCGCGGCGGCGCGCTCGGTCACGGTGAGCGCGCGGGTGAAGTAGTTCGCGGCGTGGAGCAGCGTCACCGCCCGCTCGTCGTCGATGCCCTCTATCACGCGGCAGGGCATCCTCTCGTAGGCGGGGTCGTCCTTCGCGAGCAGCGCGTAGGCTGCCTTGCGGCGGTGCCCGGAGACCATCTGCCACGAGCCGTCGCCGACCTTTCGCACGAGCGGCAGGTCGGTGAGGCCGTCCTGGCGTATGGACTCGGCGAGCTCCGCTATGCCGGCCGGGTCCATGGAGTACGCGGCGTTCGCCGGGTGGTCGACGATGTCTGCCACCGCGATCCCGGACACCGGGTAGCGCCCGCGGGTGCGCGACGCGCCGTCGAGAAGCCCCGTGATGGTGAAGCCCGCGGCCACCTGACTAGGCGAGCTCACGGGACACCTCGTCGGCGAGCGCCTCGTAGTCGCGCGCGGGGCGGCTCCCCGGCTCGAATGCCGCCACCGGCTTCCACTGCCAGCTGCCCTCGCAGACCTTGCTGCTCGCGTGGATGACCGTCTCGAACTGCTCTTCTGGGAAGAACCCGTCGAGCACGGCCGCGCCCGTGGCCTCGGCGTTGGTCATGCGGCCGGGCACGCAGGTGCGCAGTATCTTCCAGCGGGGCGTGGGCATGCGCAGGGCGTCCGCGATTGACCGCGTCGCCTCCACGGTGAGCGCCGTGCCGCGCATCACGGTGGAGTCGAGCTTCACGGGGATGACGACCATGCCGCCCTCCGCTGCGGCGAGGTAGGCGTTGAAGGCGAGCCTGCGCATCACGGGGCTGCAGTCGATGAGGCAGACGTCGTAGGAGCCCGAGGCGTCGTCGAGGGCGAACTTGAGGCGCTGCTCGCGCAGGAGCATCTCGTTCTGGTCGACGAGGTCGATGGTCGAGGCCACCACGTCGAGGTTCTCCCCGGCGGCGTAGGCGACCTCCTCCACGGGCGCGCCGCCGTAGAGCAGCTCGACCGATGTGCGCCGCTCGGAGGCGGCGCGGTCGTAGAGGCCGAAGAAGTCGGTGGCCGACGCCTGCGGGTCGAGGTCGACGAGCAGGGTCCGAAGGCCCCGGGCGGCGAAGATCGCCGCCAGGTTCACGGCGGTCGTCGTCTTGCCGACGCCGCCCTTGTAGTTGGAAATGGCTATCGTGCGCATGGGTCGCGTCCTCTCTAGCGTGGGGCGCGCCTCGCCGCATCCGGTCCGGCGCGCCCCGAGTCTCGGAGCGTCGGGACAAAACCGTACGGATTTGTCCGACAATCGGAGTGTACCACGAAAACGTACGGATATGTACGCTTTCGTGGTACACGGGCACGGTTTCGAGGGAAAGCCCGGCCCCGGGAGCCCGGGGCCGGGCGCGCCGCCTAGGAGAGCGGCTCCATCTCGCCGAAGCAGTTGATGTGGTGGCGAAGGAGCGCGCGGTTCTCCTTGACGACCATCATCGCCACCTCGTCGAAGCGGACCGGGGTGTCGGCGTAGTCGTCGCCGTTGCCGGCGAGCCACCTCGCCGCCAGCGCCTCGCGCAGCCCGCGCGCCCTGTGGGCCTCGGGGAAGCCGTCCGTCCCGATCCGGACCGTGGCGTCGACGAAGACCAGGGTCCCATCCTCGTCCACCGCCACGAGGTCGATCCCGCCGATGCCCTCGGGTCCCTGCCAGGCCTCGTCGACGATTTCGTAGCCCTTGCGCTCGAGGAAGGCCTTGACCGCGCCCATCGCCTTTTCCTTCATGTCGTTCATGTCTTGCTCCTTAG
>DXMA01000010.1 GCA_019414445.1 Collinsella sp. | reverse complement strand
CCAGGCCCGATTTTGCCTCTTGACAATGTCCTGCTCATATTAAAAGGAACGTCCCTAACTGCCGGACAAAAAACGAGCGAGGATTTTGAGGTCCTCGCTCGTTTTTGTTTTAGGTGATGTTTCGACCGTGCGGCTACTTGTCGGCAGCGGTCTTTTTGGTAGTCGACTTCTTCGCGGTCGTCTTCTTGGCGGCAGTTGCTTTCTTAGCCGTGGTCTTCTTTGTCGCCGTGGTCTTCTTTGCCGTGCTCGCCTTGGTTGTGGTCTTGCGGCCGCGGGCCGGCTTCTTCTCCTTGGTCGGACAGTCCATGTTGACGCAGATACGCCACGGGCCGCGCGCCGTGTTGACCACCACGATGGGGGCGCCGCACTCGGGGCAGGTCTCACCCGTCGCCTCGAGCTTACCGCGCGCCGGTAGAGGATAGCTCACGCCGCAATCGTCATAGTTGGTGCAGCGGATAAAACGCTTGCCGCTCTTCTCGCTCTTGTGCGCGATCAGGTCGCCATGGCGTCCGGCCTCGGCGCACACCTTGCACTCGCCCACCTTAAGGTCGGGCTCGTAGTTGGTGGGGCATGTGGGGTTCACGCAAATCTCGAAGGCCTTCTGGCGGAACGGCTGACACTTAATGCGCGGCGCACCGCACTCGGGGCACACGGCGGCCTCGCCCTCGAGCGGGCTCACCTTGACGCCGCTCGGCACCGGATAGGTCACATCGCAGTCGGGCCAGCCCATGCAGCCAATGAAGCTGCCACGGGTCTTGGCGCTCGTCTTCATAACCAAGTCCTTGCCGCACTTGGGGCAAGCGCCCACGCGCGCATCGGCCGTGACGGCGTCGCTGATGGCGTCGCCCAGCTCCTGCGTGTGCTTGAGCAGTTCGTCGAGCACGCCAGCCAGCAGCGCGCGCGAGTGCGTCACGACATGCTCTTCGGTGTCCTCGCCGCGCTCCACACGGGTCATATCGCCATCAAGCTCGCTGGTCATATCGGGGCTCGTGATGCGCGGGGCAAATTGCGTCAGCGCATCGATGATGGCGATGCCCAGCTGGCTCGGCTCAACGGGATCATTTTTGAGATAGCGCACGGCATACAGGCGCTCGATGATGCTCGCGCGCGTGGACTTGGTACCCAGGCCGCGCTTTTCCATCTCCTGCACAAGCTTGCCCTGGCTGTAGCGCGCGGGCGGCTCGGTCTGCTTGGCCTCGAGCTTAATGTCGAACACGTCGACCGTATCGCCCTGCTCAAGCGGCGGCATCTGCTCGTCGCGCTTGAGTCCGTACGGGTATGCCTCGCGGAAACCCGGGGTCACGAGCACATCGCCCGAAGCCACGAACGGCTCACCGTTCACGTCGAGCTCGAGCTTGGTGTTCTCGATGATCGCGGGACCCATAAGCGTCGCCAGGAAGCGGCGGGCGATGAGGTCGTAGAGCTTGCGCTGGCCGCCATCGAGCGTGGACGGATCGCCCTCGCCCGTGGGGTAGATAGGCGGGTGGTCGGTGGTCTCGACTTTGCCGCGCGTGGGCTTCATGGGGCCGGCGAGCACCTTTTTGCACACGGGCGCCAGCGCCGGGTTGATCTTTGCCAGGTCGCTCACCACGGCGCCCAGATCGAGCGTCGCGGGGTACACGGTGTTGTCGACACGCGGGTAGCTGATGAGGCCCGCCATGTAGAGGGACTCGGCGATGCGCATGGTACGCGCAGGCGAGATGCCCTCGGCTGCGGCGGCAGCCTGCAGCGAGGTGGTCGCAAACGGCGTGGGTGGCTGCTGCTTGCGTGAGCGCTTGGTCACCGCGGCGACGGTTGCCGTCTTGGCACCGTCAACGTGACCGTACGCCGTCTCAGCAGCATCCTTGTCGGTAAAGCGCGCCGTCTTGTGCGCGATCTTAAAGCGATCATCCTCGGCAGCGCCTTGCGCGGCGCCCATGCCGCGAATCTGCCAATAGTCCTCGGGCACAAACGCCATGCGCTCGCGTTCGCGCTCGACCACCAGGGCAAGCGTCGGCGTCTGCACGCGGCCGGCGGAACGCACGTTGCCAAAGCCGCCAAACTTGGCGAGCGTCAGGTAGCGCGTGAGCACCGCACCCCAAATGAGGTCGATGTGCTGACGGCTCTCGCCGGCGTCGGCCAGGTTCTGGTCGAGCGAGACAAGGTTATCGAAGGCCTGCGTGATCTCGGCCTTGGTAAACGAAGAATACTGGGCGCGGGCGACCGGCAAGTCGGGCGCCACCTCGCGCACCTTGTTGAGAGCGTCCGAACCGATCAGCTCGCCCTCGCGATCGAAGTCCGTGGCGATGATGACGCTGTCGGACTTTTTGGCGAGGTTCTTAAGCGAGCGGATGAGTTCCTTCTCGGCCGGCAGCTTAATGACGGGTGCCCAGGTGAGATACGGCAGACTCTCGAGCTTCCAGCCCTTGATGGAGATGCCGTCGGCAAGAAACGGCTTGCGTTTGGTGTCGTAGGGCGGGCGTGCCAGGCCATCGGGCATGTCGGCCGGTAGCATCTCGCCGTCCTCGGTAACCGAATACCAGCCCAGCTTTTTATCGAACAGCACGCTGTCGCAAAAATCGGGCGCAAGGATGTGACCGGCCAGGCCGATGGTCACGCACTCCTCGCCCTTCCACTCAAAACGGTAGATTGCGGTGTTGTACACCTTGTCCTTTTTGGGTTTGCCCGTGGACAGACGCTCGGCAATCTGACGCGCGGCGTCGTTTTTCTCTGCGATGATGAGCTTCAAAAGAGGCTCCTATCTCGTGTCTCTGCGGCTACGCCCGCCCGTATGGCGGCCGATTTACGCCCTTGCTTGCTCGATCTGCCCGATGAGCCAATCGCACCAGGCATCCATGCCCTCGCCCTTGCGCGCGCTCACGGCAAACCGCGGCGCCTGCGGATTGAGGTCATCGAGTGTCCTAGTATACCTATCCATGTCAAAATCGAAAGCCGGGGCCACGTCGACCTTATTGAGCAGCTGCGCGCCGGCGTGCTGGAAGATGCCCGGGTACTTGATGGGCTTGTCGTCGCCCTCGGGCACCGAGAGGATCATGATGGACAGGTTCTCGCCCAGGTCAAAGTCGACCGGGCAGACCAGGTTGCCCACGTTTTCGATAAAGATGACGTCGATATTTTGAAGACCCACCGCCTGGTCGAACGCGTCAACGGCCTCCATGATCATGTTGCCCTCGAGGTGGCACAGGCCACCCGTGTTGATCTGGATGGCGGGCATGCCGGCTTCCTTCATGGTGATGGCGTCGACATCCGAGGCAATATCGCCCTCGATGACGGCACAACGCAGGCCAGCCTTGTCGCGCAGGCGCTCGTTGGTGCCCAGGATCGTGGTGGTCTTGCCCGAACCGGGGCTCGACAGCACATTGATCACATAGGTGTTTGTCTCTTTAAATCGCTGTCGCAGCTGATCTGCCAGGCGCTCGTTGCGCGACAGAATCGGCGACGCGATATCAATCGTTTTCTCAGCCATACTTAGCGCTCCTTACTTTGGCCCCTTTATACCCCATCACCAGATGGCTAGCGGGCTAATCGTCGGGGGTTTCGATTTCGATACTTGCGATGTCGAGCTCGCGGCCGTGCAGCAGGCGCACGTTGGCGCCGCCACATTGGGGACAGCGGCAATGGAAGCGATCGTGCTCAAAGACCTCCCCGCAGTCCAGACACTCGCTTTGTGGATGGACTTCCTCCACGGCAAGCTCGCAGCCTCGCGTGAGCGGGTCCTCATCGCGAAATGTCTCCCACGCAAAGTCGAGCGCCTCGCGCACAACTTCGGTCATATCCCCGATACGCAGCGTTACCAAAACGGCGCGCGAGGCCCCCGCCCCACGCGCCGCGCGAATCACTGTATCGAGTATGCCGTTGACAATGCCAACCTCGTGCATACCGATTTACTCCTCGTCGTCCTCATCGTCCGAGAACAGGTCCAGACGGCTCACAAACAAGCCCTCCTTGCCCTCGCGCGCGGTAATGACCACGCGGGCAATGGCGAGCGAAATCTCGTAGAGCGAGAGCAGGGCACCATACATGAGCCCCAGCGTAACGGGCGAGCCGTCGGGCGTAATCACAGCCGAGCCCACAAGCAGGCCCACGTACACGTAGCGCCAGGCGCCGCGGAAGGCCGCGTAGGACACGATGTGGAAGACGGACAGGTAGAAGATGATGAGCGGCAGCTCAAACGCCACACCAAAGCCGATCATAAAGAGCAGCTCCATGTTGACGTAGTTCTCCAGGTCGGGCAGCGCGGTTGCGACGGCAGAGGTCTCGCCGATGAGCCACTCAAAGCCTGCCGGGATAATGATGAAGTAGCAAAAGATTGCGCCCAGGAAGAACAGCACCGTCGAGGCGAGCACCGTAGGCACAACCCACTTGCGCTCGTTGGGACGCAGTGCCGGCAGGAAAAATGCCAGAATCTGCCAGATGATCATGGGCGTGCACATGACCACGGCCATCTTGATGGCCAGCGAGAAGCGCAGGCCAAAGCCGCCGAGCGTGGTGGTGATGTAGAACTTACCGTCCGGCACAAAGGAGCGGATGGGGTCTTCCAGGATGTCGAGCACCACGGGCGTGGCGAAATACAGCACGATGGCGGCGGCAAACACCGACACGACCACGATAGTCAGGCGGCGACGGAGCTCTCCCAGGTGATCGAAGAGCGGCATGCGCGCAGGTCCGATAGGCATTACTCATCGCCTCCCTTCGAGGCGTCGGCGGTGGCAGCCTCGGCAACGGCCTCGTCCTCGGCCTCGAGCTCGCGAGCGAGCTGGTCGACGACGGCCTTGCGCTTGCGGGGACGACGGGCGTAGAGGTCAGCCGTCGTGGGCTCTGCCGGCTCGGGCTCGGGCTCCGGCTCTGCAGCAGGCTCGGGCTCGACGACAGGCTCGACGGCAGCGGCAGGCTCGGCACCCTCGGCCTCGGACTCCTCAGCAGCACCCTCGCCCTCGGCGGCAGCCTCGCTCGCGGCTTTCTCGGCAGCAAGACGAGCGCGACGCTCGGCAAAGGTCTCCTTCTTTGCGGGCGCTGCCGTCTCGGCGGCATCCTCGTCCGCATCGGAATCGTCATCGACGGCAGTCTTCTTGGGCTTGACCGGTGCCGAAGCGGCCTCACTCACCGGATCGATAATCTCGGACTGAACAACGGCCGTCATCTTTTCCTGCGTCTCGCGGAACTGACGGATGGCACGGCCGATCGTGCGGCCCATCTGTGGGAGCTTATCCGGACCAAACAGCAAAAAGCCGAAGACCACGATGATCGCGAGCTCACCCTCTCCAATACCAAACACACATACCTCCAAGGCTCGATGTGAGTCGAGCCCGCACCGCGCCATTCGGCCGGAACTCGTCTATTCATTCGGTCAAGTATAGCGCCCGGACGCCAAAACGTCCGAGCGCATCACAAACATATGCCAAACGGCACGCCCTTTTGAGGGCAAAGGTTATGCAGCGGTAATCGAAATCTCCTGGTCGACACCCAACAGCTGAACCACGCGCATCACCTGGGGCTGCACATTGGTGCAGCTAAAGCGCTTGCCGTGGTCGACCGCGTGGTGCGCGGCGCCCACGAGCACGCCAATGCCCGTCGAATCGATGTAGCTCACCTGGGCAAAATCGAGCTCAACGGCCTCGGTGGGCTGCTCGAGCGCTAGGTCAATGGCATTGCGCAGGCTATCGGCGTTAGAGATATCGATCTCGCCGGTTACCTTAATGGTGTAGAACTCTGGCGTGGGGTTGGTGGAAATACCCAAATCCATGTATACGCTCCTTTACGTATCGAAAGTGCGGATAGTACTAGGCGCGGACTTGCGGGGCCCTACGCGTTAGGCGCGCTCGGCACGCGCAAGCTCGGCAGCGACGAGCTTGACAGCCAGCACCAGCACATCGAGCGCAGCCTCCAGGTCCTCGACCGTGGGATAGCTCGGCGCGATGCGGATGTTGGTGTCGCGCGGATCCTTGCCATAAGGCCAGGTGGCACCAGCCGGCGTGAGCTTGACGCCCAGGTCGGCACAAAGCGCGGCGACCTTCTGGGCCGAGCCCTCGGGGCCATCGAAACTCACAAAGTAGCCGCCATGGGGATGAGTCCAAGTGGCGCAACCCGTGTTACCCAAGCCCTCGGTGAGTTTACGCTCAACGGCCTCAAAGCGCGGGCGCAGGAACTCGGCATGCTTTTTCATGTGCTCCTTGACCGCCTCGATGGTGGGAAGGAAACGCACGTGACGCAGCTGGTTGAGCTTATCGGCGCTAATAAGACCGGCCTTCAGGCGCTTGGAGAACTCGGCGATGACCGCGGGGCTCGCACCGATAAAGCCGATGCCGGCGCCCGGGAAGGTGATCTTGGACGTCGAGGCAAAGGCCACCACGCGATCCTCGGTGCCCGCCGCGCGAGCGAGGTCAAAGATATTTGCGAGCTCGTCGGTCTCGTCGTACAGGTCGTGCACGCAGTAAGCGTTGTCCCAGAAGATGCGGAAATCGGGCGCGGCCGTGGGCATCTCGACCAAGCGGCGCACAGTGTCCTCGCTAAAGGTGATGCCCGTGGGGTTGGAATACTTGGGCACGCACCAGATACCCTTGATGGAATCGTCGGCGGCAACCAGGCGCTCGATCTCGTCCATGTCGGGGCCGTTGTCGGTCATCGCGACGGGGACGTTCTCGATGCCCAGATCGGCGGTGATGCCAAAGTGGCGATCGTAGCCGGGAACAGGGCACAGGAACTTGACCTTCTTGCCGTCATGCGCGGTCTCATAAGCCTCCCAAGGCTCGCTGCCGCACGAGCCGCAGCGCCAGAACATGCCGGCGATATCGTGCTCGATCAGCAGGCTCGATGAGCCCAGTACGAGCGTCTGCTCGGCAGGACAACCCAGGAACTCCCCCGCCAGCTTGCGTGCCGAGGGAATGCCCTCGAAGCAACCGTAGTTGGAGCAGTCGACATTGCCGTCGTGCAGATCGGCATCGGCATTGAGGATATCGAGCATGGGGCGAGAAATGTTCACCTGGGAGGGCGACGGCTTGCCGCGCGCCATGTCGAGCGCCAGGCCCTTGGCCTTGACCTCGGCAACCTCGGCTTTAAGCGCCTCGATGGCGGCATCGAGTTCGGTGGTTTCCATCTTCTGGTAGATCGTCTGCATGGGGTGCGACCTTTCGCGAAGCGGTACGTTGCAGTTCGTCTAAGTATAGACCGCCATCGTCGCAACGTTATGAAGCCGTGATAGATTAAGTTCATCGCAATCAATTACGAATCGCCGCGCATGCCGGCGTGGGGCGCCCAAGGAGGCACTATGGAGTACGGATCGTTTCAGGCCGAGGAATTCGGCGACTTGCAGCGCCTGGTCGACGGACTGTTTTACGACCGCCACGCCATCGACCGCCTGGATCTGATCGTACAGGCCGAAATCTTGGACCTGGCGCCCGACCTCATGGAAATCGTGAACCTTTTGCCGCCCGGCTACTACGACCGCCAGTCACTTTGCGACCAGCTCAACTCCGCCTTGGCCGCCCACGGCTGGGGCGCCGTCTACGGAACGGTGGAATAAGCCTCGAGGCCGGCGATTTGGCCCGCTTCCCGACCTTGGCGAGGCTTGTTTTAGGGCTTGTGGCCAAAAAAGGGCAAATATGAGTACTGTTACCTTTTTAGTAGCAGCGATTCTTGGTCGAAATCGGCAAAACTCGACTTGAAACTTCCTAATCACCGTCAGCTAGCGCCAAATTGGAAGTCGATGGTCACTCATTAACGTACAGTTTTTATAACTTTGTTCATTATTTTCCGCACCTAAAATGATACGCCGTTTGTGACAGTACTCACAAACGGCGTTTTTTGACCACTGGCGTGTCTGGCAGGCGGCAAGCACCGCCCGAATCCGCATTTTGAACGCGCCCGAATCGGTTCTGGAGCCGGTTTTCGCGCTCTTACTCGTCTTTGGGCGCGGGGTGCTTGCAGACCACGCTCATGTAGATCATACCGAGCACGGCTGCGGTGACCGAACCGGCAAGAATGGCGGCCTTTGCGGCCAGGACCTCAAACTGGGCCGTCGGGAAGGCAAGGCCGCTGATGAGAATCGACATGGTAAAGCCGATACCACCCAGAATGCCCACACCGGCAATCATGTGCCAGTTAACGTTATGCGGCAGCTCGGAGATCTTGAGCTTAACCAGGGCAAACGTCATGCCAAAGATGCCGATCGGCTTGCCCAGCAGCATGCCAAAGTACACGCCGAGCGTCACCGGGTCGGTGAGCAGCGTGCTCATGTCCACGCCCACCAAGCGAACCTGCGCGTTTACGAACGCGAAGATCGGCAGAATCACAAAGTTGACCGGCGTGGAGATCAGACGCTCCATGCGAATGAGCGGCGGGGTCACGCGGTGCATGACGCGCTCGACCTTGGTAGTCGAGACGGTAAAGTCATGCTGGCCCAGGATGTGTGCCTCGTCATCGTAGCGGTCATCGAGCAGCGGCAGGCACTCGCCCAACCAATCGGTGAGGCTATCGAGCTTGACGCCGCACTTGGCCGGGATGGTAAAGGCCAAGATGACGCCGGCGAGCGTAGCATGCACGCCGCTCTTGAACATGCAGAACCACAGCAGCAGGCCCAGCACCGAGTACGGGGCAAGGCGGTAATGCTGCGTCTTGTTGAGCCACACGAGCGCGCAGGTCACAAGCGCGGCGGCGCCCAACCAAAACGGATTGGGGCTCTGACCGTAGAAGATGGCGATGGCGGCGATGGAAATGAGGTCGTCGGCGATGGCAAGCGTCGAGAAGAACACACGCACGCCGTTGGGCACGCGATTACCCAAAAGCGACAGCACGCCCAGCGCAAAGGCAATATCGGTTGCCATGGGAATGGCCCAGCCGTTGTGCGCGCCGGCATGGTTAAAGATCAGATAGATGCAGGCGGGAACGACGACGCCGCCCACGGCCGCCAGCATGGGAAGCATAGCCTGGCGCGGGTTTTTGAGCTCGCCGACCGTCATCTCGTACTTAAGCTCAATGCCCACCAGCAAAAAGAAAATCGCCATGAGGAAGTCGTTGACGAATAGCTCAACGGTGAGACCGGCCGTAAGGTTGCCCAGACCCACATACAGCGGGGTCTCCAAAAAGTGATGGATGGCCTCGTAGGCATCGGTATTGGCGCAAATGACGGCGGCGATGGCGGCGAAGACCATGACGGCGGCGGAAATCGTGCCGTTCTCGGTGATGCGCTCCCAAATGTCGTGGCGCTCAAAACGCTTGCGCTCACGAACGTTAAACAGCTGCTCGGGTGCTGCCATGGGCGGCTCCTTTCACGGGAAAGCTCCCGTCTTAAAAAAGCACGGCCCGCCCAAGTGGCGGCGCCGCGCTCTAACGTATTACGCTTACATCTAGCCTACCCTGCACGACAAGCACGCAGGCGTGGCCGAAAAGCGGAACCACAGGTTGAACATTATTTGCTCAACGGCACGGGCACGCCTGTCCAAGAGACGACGCGGCGCCGTGCACAAAAAACGACCGGAGCGCGGGGCGTCCGCGATCCGGTCGTGGCGTTTGGTCAACTAAACCTAGCAGGCGGCCATGATGGGGGCAGCAACCTGCTTCTTACGGGAGAGGACGCCCGGCATCCAGACGCCGTCGTGCTCGTCGGCAATGCCCAGGCCCTTCTGAGCAGCCTCGGTCTCGCCCTCGAGCAGGACCTGCGAGCCCTCCTCCATGATGTCGGTGATGCACAGGACAATGCCGTCAGCACCCTTCTCGGCGGCGTAGGCGCGCATGGCCTCGCGGATCTCGTCGATCATACCGAGCGCACGGCTCTTGTCGACGGTCTCGTACTGGCCGATGAGCAGCTTCTTGCCGGCGGGCTCGAACATCTTGATGTCGTTGCCGACCATCTCGGCTGCGGTGAAGGAGCCGGACGGACGGGTGAGGAAGACCTCCATGCCAAACTTGACCGGGTCGACGCCCACCTGCTCGCCGAGCTTGGCGGCGACGGCGCGGTCGACATCGGTGGTGGTGGGGCTCTTGAGCATAAGCGTGTCGGTCATCATGGCCGAGAGCAGCAGCTTGGCCTGGACGTCGGAAAGCTCAACGCCGAGCACGCCGGCGAGCTTGGTGACGATGGTGCAGCTGGAACCCCAGGGCAGGCAGATGTAGTGCAGCGGGCCGGCGGTCTCGAAGTCGCCGATGCGGTGATGATCGACAACGCCAAAGACCGTGGCGTCCTTAAGGCCGGCGACGGACTGGGCAGACTCGTTGTGGTCGGTGAGGACGACGAGCTGACCGGCCTCGACGGACTCGATCACGCGGGGCTCGGCGATGCCGGCGTCGGCGAGCAGCTTGGCGGACTCTGCCGGAAGCTGACCCAGGGCGCAGGCCTCGTAGGTGTTGCCGGCATACTCAACCTGGTTGAGCAGCTGGGACAGGACGACGGCGCTCATGATGGCGTCGTTATCGGGGTTCTGGTGACCAAAGACAAGAACGTTTGCCATGGATATCCTCCACTTGATATGTGTACTTGGACGTAGCTATGGTAGCACGCTGGCGCCGAACCTTATGAGACGCAAGGGCCGCGGCGCAATTTGGGGCGAGCCTGGGGGCGAAGTCTGCCACCTTGTACCACCGCCCTCCTGCACCGACTATTTACCGGCGGCGCGCAGGGCTACGTAGGCGGCACCGATGATGCCGGCGTCGTTTCCGAGCGAAGCGACCTTAATGGGCGTCTCGCGCGAGGCAGAGAGCGCGTACTGCTTAAAGTGCTCGCGAACCTTGTCGAGATAAACATCGGCCGAGGCAGACGCGCCGCCACCGATCAGGAACATCTCGGGGTCGACCACGTTGGCGATAAGCGCCAGGGCGCGGCCAAGGTAGTCGGCCATGGTGTCGGCTGCGGCCAGCGCAAGCTTGTCGCCCTCGCGGCAGGCCTGGAACACGTCCTTGGAATCGGAGGGGCCGGTGAGCTCAATGGGCTCGACACCCGCCTTCTTGCACTCGGCAAGGTAGTTGCTCACCACGCCGGTGGCGCTGGAATACTGCTCCAGATGGCCATGGCCGCCACAGCCGCAGGTGCGCTCCTCGGCCGGGTTCAGGCACATGTGGCCAATCTCGCCGCCGGCGCCCACAACGCCCGATACCACGTCGCCGTTAACGATAACGCCGCCGCCCACGCCGGTACCGATGGTGACCATCACCACGTTCTGCACGCCCTTGGCAGAACCGAGCCAGGCCTCGCCCATGGCAGCGGCGTTGGCATCGTTCTCATACTTAACGACCGCATCGGGGCAGTGCTTCTGAATGGCGACCCTCAGCTCGGGCAGGTTAATGGCAATGTTGGCCTTGACCTTGGCATCGCCCGACGCCGGGATGGGACACGGAACGGCCAGGCCAATGCCCGCCACAAAGGCACGCGGAATCTGTGCCTTGGCGACCACCTGGTCGATAGCCTCGGTCACCGCGGCAAAGCCCGCAGCGTCAACGATAGGAGGCGTGGGCACGCTGGCCTTGGCAAGCAGGTTGCCGTCCTCGTCGAACAGGCCCTCCTTAACCGAAGTGCCGCCGACGTCGATGCCGATGTAGTACTGCTTAGGTTCCATGGGAGCCCACCTTTCTCGTTTAAACATTGCCTGTATGGTACCGCTCTCAAGGCAAAAACCTACCAAAAAGGGACAGGTTTGTTTTGGCAGGTTTTATCTGGGGTAACGCAATTGGCTGCCCAACAGGCCGCGCAAGACCATCCCCAAAAATAAAGGCGCCGGGAGGCGGAGGCTCCCGGCGCCCGTCAAAGGGACTATGTTGTCTGTTGGACCGCACGGTCCGTCGCGGCGATAACGCCGACTAGGCCTTGAGTGCCTGCAGCTGCTTGTGGATCTCGATGAGCTCCGTCGCCATGACGCGCATGGTCTCGGTGCCGGCCATCTGGTCCTCGGCATGCAGCAAAATCAACGGGGCCTCGCCGTTACGCTCGCCGTTGGCCTCCTTCTTCAGAAGCCCCATGTGAACATCGTGGCCACCGTTATAGGCCTCGTCGCCCTGCTTGATAAGCTCCTCGGCGGCGTCAAAATCGCCCTCCTTGGCCTTTTGCACGGCATTGATGTACATGCTCTTGGCGGTACCGACGTAGCTGATGATCTCAAAGCAGGTCATCTGCAGTTCGTTCATATCCTCCATGCAGAGCACCTAGCCCATCACGCTGACGCAGTGGTCGATGATGCCGGCAGCGTTCATGCGGCCGTAGTCGACCATGTTGATAACCTCAACCGGGAAGCGGCCGGCGGCCTCCTTCTCAAAATCGCCCTTGGTGTAGCCGATCTGCGGACCAAGCAGCAACATGTCGCACTCGTCCAGGTGATCGTGGGCCTCGTTCATGGGACGAGCCTCGACCTCAATATCCAGACCACGGTTTGCAACCTCGGCCTGCATCTTCTGGACCAGCAGGCTCGTGGACATACCGGCATTGCAGCAGAGCATGATCTTCTTCATGGTTTCCTCCTTATAACTGCGCGGCGCGCAGACGACAACTGGTTTTATTCCTTGCGGCTATTGTGCCCACCCCCCTGCATCTTTACACAAGGGAGAGAGCTGCGGGCACCGGCACCGCGTACCGGCGCCCGCAAAGGTGAAAGGGACGAACGTTAGGCGTTCTACTCGGCGAAAGCCTCCTGCTTGGCGATTGCCTTCTCGGAAATCTTCATAAAGGGCAGGTAGACGGCCATGCCAATGACAATCTCGATAGCCTGCCACACGCCGGCGCGCCAGTCAAAGCCCGTAGCGAGCAGGGCATTGATGACGGGAGGCATGGTCCAGGGCACCTGGGCGATGCAGGGGCTGATGATGCCTGCGCAGGTAAGGCCATAGGTGACGCCGATGAACAGATCGGGAAGGAGGACAAACGGGATCATGAGCGGCAGGTTATACACGATGGGGTAACCGTAGATAACCGGCTCGTTGATGTTGAACAGACCAGGCAGGATAGCCATCTTGGAAACGGTCTCGGAAGCCTTGTTCTTGGAGAACAGGAGCGTGTCAAGCAGGAGCATGAGGGTGCAGCCCGAGCCGCCGATGAGGGCAAAGCTGTTAACAATCTGCATGTTCATGTAGTGATCGGGCTGGATGGTGCCACCGGCGGCAAAGGTAGCCATGTTGTCGACGATAAGCATGGTCAGGATCGGCTCGACGGTAGCGCCAGAGATGGTGGACTGGTGAATACCGACGCAAAACAGCAGGTTAGCAAGGGTGTAGATGAGGATAACAGCCCACGGACCGGCGTTCATGATGCTCTTGAGCGGGTTGGAGATGCACGTGGAGATGATGGTGCACAGATCGGTGCCAGCGCACACGGCGAGCAGGGCTGCGGCAAGAGCGAAGATCGCGAGGTTGAGCAGCATCGGGATCATGACGTTGAAGGAGTTGGAGACCGCGGGAGGCACACCCTCGCCCAGCTTAACCTTAAGCTTCTCGACGCCAGAAATCTTGATGAAGAGCGAGACGGAAAGCAGGGCGATGATAATAGCCGAGAACAGACCGTTGGTGCCGGTGTTGGCAGTCGAAAGGGCGCCCGTGACCTCGGCGGAGGTGATCTTGTCGGTGAGCAGCGGGCTCGTGGCGGAAAGCGTGGCGGTGATCTGCTGCGGCATCATGATGACGAAAGCAGAGATAGCGACGACCACGCAAGCGAGCGGGTTATCGAAACGCTTGTTCTTAGCGAGGCTGTAGCCAATCAATCCGGCCAAGATAATGGCAGAGACGTTGAGGGTGCCCAGCGTAATTGCCGAACCCCACGTCTGAAGGTTGGCAAGGCCCGCCGCATCGAGCGGGAACAGGGGGAACACGACGTTGTTAATAAGAACCGCGATACCCGCAAGGATATAGAGCGGCGTGATGGTCGCGAAGGCGTCACGCAGGGAACGCAGGTGAACCTGGTTTCCCACCTTCGCAGAGACCTCGGCAAACTTGTCGAGGAAGCTCTTTCCGTTGTCACTGGCCATGATTGCTCCTAACTTTCAAATCCGGCCTTTTCCTATGCGCACGGTGATCTGTCGCCCTCTGCCACCAGATGTGCCATGTGTTGCGCGCGGCAGCGCGCGGTCTGGGCGTTCGCCCGGTCGCTAATCAACCACGTGGGTCGTGGCGACCTGTTTGAGCCAGGCCGCCGACTTCTTAAGGCGGCGCTTGTAGCCGTCCATCAGATCGACCTCGACAAAGCCGTAACGATTCTTAAAGGCATTCGCCCAAGACCAGTTATCGATGACGGCCCAATAATGGTATCCGCGGCACTTGGCGCCCTCGGCAATTGCCTTGGCAACCCACTCCAGGTGCTGGCGTACAAAGTCGACGCGGTAGTCATCCTGGATGGTTCCTTCGGCGTCACGGTTCTTGTATTCGTCCATGATGCCGATGCCGTTCTCGGAAACGAACCACTCAAGATCGGGGTAGTTCTTAGCACAGTCCATGCCAAAGTCGTAGAGGCCCTGCGGGTAGATCTCCCAGCCGCGGCTCTCGTTCATAACGGCATCGGGCCACACATACTCGTCGGCAAAGTGCGGCAGGCCGTACTGGTCGACCTTGCTCGCCGGTGCCTGAACACGCGTGGGGTGGTAGTAGTTGCAGCCGAGCCAGTCGACAACACCCTGCTTGAGAATCTCTTGGTCGCCGGCGCGGAACGGAAGCTTGACGCCGCCCTCGGCCAGGCTGTCAAGCACGTCGGCAGGAAGCTCGCCCTTGGTAATAAGGTCGAGCCACCAGCGGTTGTTGATGCCGCTGGTCATACGCACGGCCTCGAGGTCTGCCTCGCTGGGGTTCTCCTTGGTGTAGACCGGGGTAAAGCAGTTGATCATGCCGATCTTGGCATCGGCGCGAATAGCGCCCTCGTCATAGGCGCGACGATAGTTGGCCACGGCCAGCGCGTGCGCCAGCGAGATGTGATACTGCACGGTGCGGGCGCGGTTGAAGTCGTGGAGCTGCGGGAACCACACGCCCTCCTGATAGCGCTGCTCGGGCTCGACGATGGGCTCGTTAAAGGTGAACCAGTACTTGATCTCCTGGCCAAACTCGTGGAAGGCGACGTCGGCGTAATGCGCGTAAGCCTCGACGACCTCACGGCTCTCCCAGCCGCCACGGTTAAAGAGGTAGGTGGGCATGTCAAAGTGGTACAAGTTGACAAACGGCTCCAGGCCGGCCTCGCGAGAGGCGCGGAACAGCTCGTGATACCACGCAGCGCCCTCCTCGTTAAGGTTGCCGTCGGCATCGAGCAGACGGCTCCACTGGATGGAAGTGCGATAGGTATTCAGGCCCAAGTCCTTCAAAATGCGAAAGTCTTCCTGGTACTTGGCCATAAAGTCATTGCCGGCATAAGAGCCAACGCAGTTGTAGAACGAGCCCAGATCCTGGATGGACCAGGTGTCCCACAGGTTCTCGAGCTTGCCGCCCTGGTTCCACTGACCCTCAGTCTGCGGGCCGGACATAGCAGCGCCAAAGAAGAAGTCGTTGGGCAGCTGATACTGTGCCATCAAAGTCCTCGCTTTCGTGTTCTAGAGCTTCCGGTTGGAGACGGGTTTGCTTTGGCAGGCAATCCGGCGCGGGCGCGCACCGGTCATATCGATATCCAACCCACCAAAACAAAACCGTCCCCAAACAGTACAAGCAAACGCCAATGCATCTCGCTTGTTGTCCATAACTATAGCGCTCTAATTTTCTATGTAAAGCGTCTTTTTAACTTTTCTTTATCGAACTTCTTTCATGAAAGCCATATGGATGCTTTTTAAGTAGGTATACTTTCTTAATATTCAACGCAAATATGAAGGGAGGATTGCATGATTCCCAAATACGAGGCGATAGCTGCAGATATCCGTCGAAGCATCGAGGACGGCGCCCTTAAGCCGGGCGATAAGATGCCCACCGTCGTAGAGTTTTGCGAGCTCTATAGCGTTTCTAAGATCACCGTCAAACGTGCGATTGAGCAGATTACCGAGGAGGGCTTGATCACCAGTCGGCGCGGATCGGGCACCTACGTCAAGGACACAGCGGGGCTTCCCGGCCAGGTGTTTTTCCAAGGCAAGAATGACCGCGCCCAAGGCTTTTCGTACGAGCATCGCGGGGAGAAAGTGACCTCGGTGGTCTACGATTTCTCGATCGTCAATCCGCCGGCAGAGGTTGCGACCCAGCTGGGAATGGCCGAGGATGACTTCGCCTATCACATCGTGCGCGTGCGCCAGGTCGACGAGAAGCCCATCGTCATCGAGTACACCTATATGCCGCTCGAACTGATCCCGGGCCTTAAAAAGAAGGACTTGTACGGATCGGTCTACGGCTTTATCCGCGAGCAATGCGGGCTGAAGATTTCGAGCTTCCATCGCACCATCCGCGCCGTCGCGGCAACTGAGGAAGAGGCTGAGCGCCTGGATACCAAACCCGGCTCTCCCTTGCTCGAACTCAACCAGATTGGCTTCTTGGATAGCGGCACCGCGTTTGAATATTCTATCTCGCACAACGTAGGCGACCGCTTTGAGCTGCACAACGTAACGCTGGCCTAGCTTTGTTATCCGGTGGGTGCTCGTTTTGAGTCGTCTTACGCGGCGCCCGCACAACCTTATGGGAGTATGCACATGTCCGATTTGATTAAACTCACGCCAATCTTCCACGAGAAGATCTGGGGCGGCCGTCAACTCGAAACCGTATTTGGCTACGACATTCCCGATGGTCCCATCGGTGAGTGTTGGGCCATCTCGGCACACCCCAACGGCGACTGCCAGATCGCTGAGGGCCCGTACGCCGGTCACACGCTGTCATGGCTGTGGGCCGAGCACCGCGAGCTCTTTGGCAACTGCGAGGGCAAGGAGTTCCCGCTGCTCATTAAGATTCTGGACGCCAAGGACGACCTTTCAATCCAGATTCATCCCAACGACGAGTACGCCGCTGAGCACGAGAACGGCAGCCTGGGCAAAACCGAGTGCTGGTACGTGCTGGATTGCGAGCCCGGTGCCACGATCATCGTCGGCCAGCGCGCGCACGACCGCGCCGAGGCCGCACAGATGATCGAGGAAGGCCGTTGGGACGACATGCTCAACGTGCTGCCGATTCACAAGGGTGACTTTTTCCAGATTGATTCCGGTACTGTGCATGCCATCAAGACCGGCACGCTCATTTTGGAGACGCAGCAGTCGAGCGACGTGACGTATCGCCTGTACGACTACGACCGCCCCGGCACCGACGGCAAGCTGCGCCCGCTGCACATTGAGCAGAGCCTGGATTGCATCAACTTTAACGCGCAGGCACCGACCGACGGTACCGTAACCACGCCCGAGGTAGATGGCGTAACCGAGCTCGAGTCCAACCCCTGCTACACCGTCGACCGCGTGCGCGTCGACGGCAGCAAGACCCTCGACCAGCGCTGGCCCTTCATGTGTCTGTCGGTCATCGACGGCGAAGGCACCGTCTGCGGCGACCCCGTCCACAAGGGAAGCCACCTGCTGGCCCCGAGCACCGTCAGCTCCATCGACCTCGAAGGCAAGATGGAACTGATCATCAGCCACCTCTAGGTCGCAACAACAACCAAAACGCAACAAGGGGCTCCCCCGTCCACCAACGGAGGAGCCCCTACTCGTATCTACATATCAGCCCACCCGGCTCTCCAGATCAAAAAGCGAACGAGCAGAGCGACGTTCGCAAGCAACGTTATCTAAGGACCTGGGCGGGCGTATGGGGCAACATCGATCGCGAGTTCCGCACGCAAAGGAGGCCACTTAATGTGGCCTCCGTCTTGCGCAGGACTGTCCGAGCAGGCGATGTTGCCCCATACGCCCGCCCAGGTCCGCCGGGATTACGACAGTTTAACGATCGGTGCAAAGCCCTTCATCAGCTTTTTGGTCTGGCCGGTCTTTTCGAATTGAACCTCGATCATGTCTCCGACAACCGAGATGACAGTACCCGTGCCAAAGGTCTTGTGACTCACAGTATCGCCCGCGGCAAAGTCCTGCGATGCGCTGGCGCGATCGACCTTGCGCTCCACCGTCGGGGACACCTTGGACGACGGCTTTTTGGCTCGCGGCGCGCCCGAGCCAAAGGTCGAGGCAACACGGCCAGCGTCGGGCGAGACCCCACGATGGCGCTCGGTCCCATAGCTGCTGCCGCCAAAGAAGTCATCAAAGCTCGATCCGCCGCGCGAACCGGAACCGCCGGTCGAGCGCGTATGTGAGCCAAACACCTTGCCGCCATACATGTCCGAGCCCATACCCGAGCCAAACGTGCCGTGACGGTCGCCGCGCTTCTCCCAGCCCGTGCCCTCAAAACCGGCAGAACCGATGCCGCTAAACTCGATGTCCTCAAACGGAATCTCGTTGAGGAAGCGCGAGCGCGGGTTGGCAGAAGTCGAGCCGTAGGTGCGACGCGTGGCCGCATAGGTCAAGAACAGGCGCTTACGGGCGCGCGTGATGGCAACGTAGGCCAGGCGACGCTCCTCCTCGAGCTTGCCCGGGTCATCGCTGCCGCCAAAGTCGTGCACGTGCGGGAAGATGCCCTCCTCCATGCCGGCCACGAACACTGCCGGGAACTCCAGGCCCTTGGCGGAGTGGATGGTCATCATGGTGATGGCATGCGTCTCGCCGGCCAGGGAATCCAAGTCAGAGCGCAGGGCCAGCCACTCCATGAGTGCCGGCAGCGCTTTACAGGTGAGCGGGCCGTAGGTGCGCTCGATCTCGTCGGCATGTACGACACCCGCCGGCATCTCCGTCGGCGCGGCATACGCGTTGCCCGCGATGGCGGCGGCCAGGGCATCCTGCGGCGAGAGCGCCGGGGCGGCTAGGCTATCGAGCGGATTGGAACCTGCAGCATCGCGCGCGCCGACGAGTGCCTCAAACGAGGATGCCGGGGCGGACGGTCCCGGTTTGGGCGCGGGCGCGCTCACCACGACGGGCTCGGGCTCGGCGCCGGCAGGCACGTCGGCAACACCGGCTGCGCGCAGCTCTTCTAAGCTCTCGAGCGTGCCCTCGATATCCTCGTGCGTTTCCTCAAATTCGGCAGCGACGCCCAGAAATTCCTGGATATTCTCGGCACGGCTCTCGGACTCCATGGTGCCCTCGGCGCGAAACGCCTGCAGCAGGCCCGTCTTATCGACAATCATCTCGACAACGTCCTTGAGCTCGCCGTCCATGCGGCGACCCTCGCGCACCAGCGACACAAAGCTCGACAGGCCATTGCGCACCTTGGCGCTAAACATGCCCGTCTCGGCGCACGCGATCTCGCAGGCCTGGAAGAACGAACAGCGGTTGTCGCGCGCCAGCTGCTCGATCTTTTGGATCGAGGTTGAGCCGATGCCGCGGCGCGGTGTGTTAATGATGCGCTTGACGCTCATCTCGTCGGCCGGGTTCACGATCATCTTGAGGTAAGCCATGACGTCGCGGATCTCGGCACGGTCGAAGAATCGCGTGCCTCCCACGATCTTGTAGGGCACGCCCGCGCGCAGGAACATATCTTCGAGGATACGCGACTGGGCGTTGGTGCGATAGAACACGGCGATATCGTCATAGCTCGTGCCTTTGGCATGCAGTTTCTCGATCTCGCCGGCAATCCAGCGGCCCTCGTCGCGCTCGTCGCTCGCTTGGAAGGCCTGGATCTTCTCGCCATCGCCCTCGGCCGTAAACAGGCGCTTGTCCTTGCGCTGCGAGTTGTGGCGCACCACGGCATTGGCGGCGCTCAGGATGTGACCCGTGGAACGATAGTTCTGCTCCAGCTTGACGGTCTTGCAGTTTTTAAAGTCCTTCTCAAAGTCCAGGATGTTGGTGATGTCGGCGCCGCGCCAGCTGTAAATGGACTGGTCATCGTCGCCTACGACCATGAGGTTTTGGTACTTGGCGGCCAGCAGGTTAGCGATCTCGTACTGGACGTGGTTGGTGTCCTGGTACTCGTCGACGCTAATGTAGCGGAAGCGCTCCTGGTACTTTTCGAGCACCTCGGGGCGGGTGCGCAGCAGCTCAAGCGTGCGCACGAGCAGGTCGTCGAAGTCCATCGCATTGGCGGCGCGCAGGCGGCGCTCCAGCTCCAAGTAGACCTGCGCGGCCTTTTTATCGTTGGGGCTATCGGCGCTCTTGAGCATGTCCTCGGGGCCGATCATGGCGTTTTTGGCCGAGCTGATCTTGCTGCGGATCATGTTGATGGGGAACTGCTTTTGCTCGATGCCGAGCGCCTGCATAATGTCACGCACCATGCGCTTTGAGTCATCGTCATCGTAGATGGTGAACTGGCCGGTGTAGCCCAGCAGGTCGGCGTCCTCGCGCAGCATGCGCACGCACATGGCATGGAAGGTGCACACCCACATGCCACGGGTGCCGCTGGGAATGAGTGCCGCCAGACGCTCGCGCATCTCGGCCGCGGCCTTGTTGGTAAACGTGATGGCAAGAACCTGCCAAGGCTTAACACCCAGGTCGCCGAGCATGTGTGCGATGCGGAAGGTCAAGACGCGGGTCTTGCCCGAGCCGGCGCCGGCGAGCACCAGCAACGGGCCCTCGGTGGACAGGACCGCCTCGCGCTGGGCGGGATTAAGGCTGTCGATGTCGACGAGCGGCTTGGCGGGTTTGGGTGCCGGCGCGGGAGCGTCGTAGATGTCGAGCGGGACGAGCTCGGGCTCCGGCGCAGCAGGGGCGGTGTACGCATCGAGCGGCACGGGTTCCGGCGCGGGCGGCACGGGTACCGCGGCGTTCTTTTCCCAGGGCAAGGGCTGGGTCATGGGCGACTCCTCATCTGACGGACGGCGCGCCTGCGGGCGACGCCATAGTTTGAGCCGTACCAGTATACCGAGCCGCGCGGACACCGACGCAAATCACACCACGACTCCGCGCGCCACCGTCAGGCCCGCCCCAGCGGATTTGGCGCAATGGGGTCAGGTTAGTCTGCACCATGTTGCTGCAAAGTAACCTGACCCCAATGCACCAACCAGGGAGCCACCGATATCATGGCAGCAGCAGCGAGCGGCGGCCAGGGCGAACAAATTGGCATGAAAAGAGGGCGGCATAGACCTTTTGGTCATGCCGCCCTCTTTGAATGACAAGTTGTCGTTCTGGCCGCCGCGCAGCGTCAACCAAGTTACAGGCCGAGCATAGGCTCCAGAACGAAGAAGTATGCGAGCACTACGATGCCCAGAATGACGCGGTAAACACCGAAGCACTTAAAGTCGTGACGGCGGACGAAGCCCATGAGCCACTTGATGGCGATGAGCGAAACCACAAAGGCCACAACGCAGCCCACGCCCAGGATAGCGACCTCGTTGGCGCCGAACGTGCCGCCCTTGATGAAATACTTGACCAGCTTGAGCGCGCTCGCGCCAAACATGACAGGGATGGCCAGGAAGAACGTAAACTTGGACGCCACCGAACGCGTGCAGCCCAAAAGTAGGCCACCGATGATGGTGGAGCCGGAACGCGACGTGCCCGGAATCAGCGAAAGCACCTGGAAGCAGCCGATACCCAGCGCAGTCTTCCAGCTCAGGTCCTCGAGCGTGGTGATGGAACCAAAGTCCAGATCCTCGTCATCGTCCTCATCCTCAGCGGTAGCCGCGGCGGGCGCCGCAAAGTGCGCACCGGCAGGGCGTCCACCCGACACCACAGCACGCGAACCAAACGAACCGGCAACGGCCGTTTCCTCGCGCTTGCTCGCGCGCCAGTTCTCGATCACGATAAACAGCACGCCGTACACAATGAGCGCCAGCGCCACGACGGGAGCGTTGTAGAAATGCTCCTCCATCCAGTCGTTGAGCGGCAGGCCGATCGCCGCCGCAGGAATGCAGCCGAGCACGATCTTGCCCCACAGCACCCACGTGTCGCGACGGCCCTCCTTGCCCTTGCTGGGCGAGAACGGGTTGAGCTCATGGAAGAACAGGACGCAGACGGCCAAAATGGCGCCAAGCTGAATCACGACCAGGAACATGTTCCAGAACGTCTCGCTCACGTTCATCTTGACGAACTCGTCCACCAAGATCATGTGACCGGTCGACGAGACGGGCAGCCATTCGGTGATGCCCTCGACCAGGCCCATGAAGGCAGATTTTAGAAGCTCGATGATATCCAAAGGGACCCCCTCGTTAGACACCCGCCGATATTGTTCTGCGGACGGTGCGGGCGATGTCCCATTATCAACCGTTCGGGCGCGCCTGCGCCTACCCTTACCAAAAAACTCGTCCGTTCACAGAATTGCGAGCGGTCAAACCGAAATCCTTGGGTATAACTGCAACAAGATAAAGTGTCCGGCGGCCAACGCGCCCGCGCCCGCCCGACGCACGAGCCCCGCGCCCGTGCGATAGACCAAGGAGGAAACCATGAACGAGGGCTACACCAAGGTATTTGTTTCACTCGACGGTACTGAGCAGCAGGATTTTGTGCTCGCACGCGCCATCAAGGTCGCCGCGAACAACGGCGCCAAGCTAATCATCGGCCACGTTATCGATTCCACGGCGCTCGAGAGCGCCGGTTCCTATCCGGTTGATCTGGTCAACGGCCTAGAGGAGGCATTTAAGAACTCCATTGCCAAGCAGCTCGAGGAGGCCAAGGCCAATCCTGACATTCCCGAGGTCGAGGTCATGATTCGCGCCGGCCGCATTCGCGAGACGCTCAAGGACGAGATGCTCGACGTGGTTAAGCCCGACCTGGTGCTCTGCGGCGCACGTGGCCTGTCCTCGATCAAGTATGCGCTGCTGGGTTCGATTTCGACGTTCCTGCTGCGCAATACGGACTGCGACATCTTGGTCGTGAAGTAGCGTTGCTCCCACCGGCCGCGGGGCCTGCGGGGTTTCCACGGGCACGTCCTCGCCGCGTTGCGGCTGCGGGATGTGCCCTTAGGAAACCCCTCCCGGCCCCGCGGCCTTCGCAGCCTTACTTCAACGAGTTGTCTGATAGAAAAATGGCGTGCCGCCCCGTTTGGGGCGGCACGTTTTGTTTGGACGGGCGTTTGCCGTGTGCGTTACTCAAAGTATTGGAACTTGTTCGTCGAGAAGGCGAACGTGACGACGAAGCCTTCGCCGGGCTCGGATGCTGCGGTGACGTCGATGCCCATCTTGGAGCACAGGCGCGCCACCAGGTAGAGGCCGATGCCCGTCGCACGCTTGGTGGTGCGGCCGTTGTCGCCGGTAAAGCCCTTCTCGAACACGCGCGGCAGGTCTGCCGCACACACGCCGCAGCCGTTGTCCGCGACGGTAAGCTCGATGCGCTCGCTTGCCAGACCCTCGTCCAGCAACGCACCCGAAAACACGATCTTTGCGCCGTCCTCACGCGCATATTTAATGCTGTTCTGAATGAGCTGGCCCAGAATAAACTCGAGCCACTTCTCGTCGGTAAAGACCTCAAAGTCGAGGTTCTCGCACACCGGAGCCACGTGCGCCGCGATGAGCTCACGCGCATTGGCCTTAATCGCGCCCGTCACCAGGGTCTTGAGATCCCAGCGGCGAATCAGGTAGTCGCGCTCCACGACTTCCGAGCGCGCGTAGTACAGCGCTTGATCGATATAGCGCTCCACGCGAGCCAGCTCGCGACCCAGGTCATCCACGCGCGACAGGTCGTCTTCGCTGCTGTCCAGGTTTTCCAAAATCAGATGGGCCGCCGCCAGGGGCAGCTTGGCCTCGTGGACCCAGCTCTCGATATAGTCGCGGTAGTCATCGGTCTGACGCCGGCCTTCGGCAACCTCGTCGCAGGCGGCTTTGCCCACCCGGCGCAAGACCTCGTACTCGAGCTCGCCCTCGGCATAGGCCGGGCATTGCACCATCTCCTGCACCCATGCGGGACTCTCGAGCTCCTCTGCCGCGCGCTCCAACTGACGCAGAAAACGGCGACGGCGAGCGTACTCGATCACGATGCCGAGCATACCAAAGATAAAGGACACGCCAACCGCCACGACCACGATAGAAATGGGTGCGCCGGCGACCGTCAGCACAAAGCAGCTCAGCAGCACGCCGCACGTCCACACGGCGACGGGAAGCAGCGCATCTTTAAAGAACTTGCCAAACGACATAGCCAGCCCCTAGACCGAATAGCCCTGGCCGCGGTGCGTGGTCAAATACCCCTTGATGCCGATTTTTTCGAGCGTGGTGCGCAGACGGTTGATGTTGACGGTGAGCGTATTGTCGTCCACGAAGGCGTCGGAGTCCCACAGGTCCTGCATGATGGCCGAGCGCGAGACAATCTTGCCCGCACGGCTCAGAAGCAGTGAGAGGATACGCAGCTCGTTTTTGGTGAGCTCGGTACTGGTGCCGGTTTGCATGTTGGTGACCATGGAGCGAGCGAGATCGAGCTCCAGGCCCTTGTGAACAAGTGTGCTGCGCTCGCCCGCCGCCGCGGTACGACGCAGCAGTGCGTTGATGCGCGCCACGAGCACGCGCGCGCTGTAGGGCTTGGGAACAAAGTCATCCGCGCCGAGCGTCATGGCCATGACCTCGTCAATCTCGGTCGCGCGCGACGTGAGGACGATGATGGGAACCTCGGATTCGCGGCGAACCTCATGGCAGATATGCTGGCCGTCCTTGACGGGAAGCGTCAGGTCGAGCAGCACCAGGTCGGGCGCGGCGGCGAGAATATCGCGCGAGACATGCTCAAACGATTCGCAGGCCTCGATTTCAAACCCGGCGCGGGCAAGGATGTCGATAAGCTCACGACGAATGGGCTCGTCGTCCTCAACGATATAGATTAGCGCCATGGATTCCGCCCCCCCCTCTTGGTTATCTTGCCCCATTATGACCGCGGATCCGCAGATACGCGCCTCACGCGGCACCAAAGTGACAGAACTGTTCGCGAGTGGCAGAGGCTTGCCCCTCGCTCGCGACGAGCACGGGAATTAAATGAGTTTTTAATCCCCGTCCCAGAAACATCATTTAGCGGCGGGCACGGAGCTTTTCGTAGCCTTCGGCGAAGAAGGCGACCGTAGCGGCGTCCGCCTCGGCGGCGTCCGTCTCGGCAGCGGGGACCACGCCGTGCTCGTCGCTCACCAGGAACAAGGCGCCCTTAAGCTGCGCGGGAATATCTACGCGCGTGACCGGGATGCCCTTGGTCTGGGCCAGCTGCTCGATGAGCGTCGCCGTGCCGCACAGGCACTCGTCCGCCGGCGCCACAAAGGCAAGCTCGCCGTTGTTGACGGCGGCGAGCAGCTCGGGCGCCACGCCAGTTTCGTCAGCCTCGGAGCGGGCCTCGGCGGAACGGGCACGTAGCGCCTTGGCCGACGTATCGGTTAGCGGCTCGTACTCCCCCACCGTCATGGCGGCGTTGCCGTTAACGTCGATCACCAGCATGAGCACGCCGTCGCGTGCGGTGTAATCGCCCTCGGCAAGCGACCACTCAACGTGCTGTTTGGCCCAGCTGAGCATGTTATGGGTAAGCGGCTCGCCCTGCACCAGGCGCTCGGACAGCGCACGAATGTGGCGGTTGAGCATGGGCACCTTTTTGTTGGACATGCGCCAACGGCAGACAAGCGCAGGCTTGTCGAGTGTAAACTTCTCGACCGCCTCCTGATTGGCGCAAAAGTCCTCGTACGCACGCTGATCCTCGGCATTGCCAAACAGCTCGGCATCATCAATCTGGGGCATGGTCATACCTTTCGTGTTAGTCATTCCGTCCTCTTATACCAAAAAGACGGCCCTCCAAACGGAGCAGCCGTCTTTTGCAGAGATTATTTTGTCCCAAGGCGGAACTTAGTGGCGGAAGTGGCGGGCGCCCGTAAACACCATAGCAATATTGTGCTCGTTGCAGGCCTGGATGCTCTCGTCATCGCGCTTGGAGCCGCCGGGCTGGATGATGCAAGTCACACCGTGCTCGGCAAGCACGTCGACGTTGTCGCGGAACGGGAAGAATGCGTCGCTTGCGCAGGCAAAGCCGCCCTTCTCCACGCCCTCGCGCTCGCAGAAGTCCTCGGCGCGCTCGCAGGCAAGCAGTGCGGAGTCAACGCGGTTGGGCTGACCCGGGCCCATGCCAATGCCGGCCTTGCCCTTGGAGACCAGGATGGCGTTGGACTTGACGCCCTTGCAGACCTTCCAGGCAAACTCGAGCTCGGCCATCTCGGCGTCGGTGGGCTTGCGGTCGGTGGGGAACGTAAAGGTCGCGGGGTCCTCGGTCACGTGGTCGACCTCCTGCACCAGCATGCCGCCGTCGACGGAGCGCAGCTCCACCTGGGCGCCGTGGTCCACGCCGCCGGTCGCCAACACGCGCAGGTTGGGGCGCTTGGCCATGCGCTCGAGCGCCTCGGCAGTGTAGCTCGGGGCGATGATGACCTCGACGAACTGCTTGTTCTGATCGGCAAAGTGTTCAACCAGATCAAAGGGAACCTCGCGGTTGCAGGCGATGATGCCGCCAAAGGCGCTCTTGGGATCGCAAGCGAAAGCGCGGTCGTAGGCAGCCGTGATGTCCTCGGCAACGGCGGAACCGCAGGGGTTCTGGTGCTTGAGGATTACGCAGGCCGGCTCGTCGAACTCGCGGACCAGGTTCCAAGCGGCGTCGGCATCCAGATAGTTGTTGTAGCTGAGCGGCTTGCCCTGGATCTGCTTGGAGCCCACGAGCGGGAACTGCGAGCTCGCGGTGTTCTCGCAGCCCTCGGCAAAGCGATAGACTGTGGCTTTCTGCTGCGGGTTCTCGCCATAGCGCAGGTCGTCGACCTTCTCCAGCGAAATCTCGAGCTTGGCAGAGGTGTCCGCCACGTCGCTTGCCTGGGCGGCGAGCCAGCGGGAGATGGCCGTGTCGTAGGCGGCGGTGGTCTGGTAGACCTTCACCTGCAGGCGACGACGGGTGGAAAGCGTGGTGCAGCCACCGGTCTCGTGCATCTCGGCCAGGACGGCATCATAGTCGGCCGGGTCGGAAATGACGGTAACGCTCGTGGCGTTCTTGGCGGCAGAGCGCAGCATGGAGGGGCCACCGATGTCGATGTGCTCGATGGCGTCCGCGAAGGTGACCTCGGGGTTGGCGACGGTCTTCTCGAACTCGTACAGGTTGACGACGACCAGGTCGATCAGCTTAATGCCATGCTGAGCCGCCTCCTGCATGTGCTGCTCGGAATCGCGGCGGGCCAGCAGCGCGCCGTGAACCTTGGGGTGCAGGGTCTTAACGCGGCCGTCCATCATCTCGGGATAACCCGTGAACTCCTCGATGGGGGTTACGGGAACGCCCGCATCCTCGATAGCACGAGCTGTGCCGCCCGTAGAGATGATCTCGACGCCAAAGTCATCGACCAGCGTCCGTGCGAAATCGACGACGCCCGTCTTATCGGTAACCGAGATCAACGCGCGTGCGATCTTCACATCAGATCCCATGCAGTCCTCCTGTCTGGTACGCCGCCGTGCTCTGTGAGTCGGTGATACGTCGATCTGCAGCGCTCGCGCAGCGGCATTGAAAATACTGATTTAATGTAGCGCATCGAGCGCATCGATGCACCCCGCAACGGGCGCATGTGCAGAAAAAGTTTGCGCGCGGAGGGGATGGGCACGGTGAGTTCATGGAACACAGGGGCACCATAATTAGATGCCAATAGCGTGGTAGAACTGTGCTCGATATGCATCCGCAAAAGAAAGAGGCACCATGGTCTCGCGGGTTCTCTACCGACCGTTTGATACCGAAGACTTCGACGCCATCGCGCTGATTCTGCAGCAGCTTTGGCATAACAATTCGGATAACGATGAGTACAACCGCCTTGAGGCCGCGTGCGACCTCGCCTATTGCCTTTCGTCATCGACGTTTTCGCAGGTTGCCGTAATCGACGGTCAGGCGCGTGGCATTTCGCTCGCGCGTGCGGGACAGAGCTCCGGCGCCACCGTTAAGGAACATTGGATGGATACCGAACGCGCGCTGCTTTCGCAGATGCGCGAGCTGGAGCCCGATGTCTGCGCCGAGTATCTCTCGTTTGTGCGCGCAACCATCCGAACCAACAACCGCCTGCTCGAGAGCAGCCCGTTGCCGCACGACAACGAAGTCACGCTGCTCGCCGTCGATCCCGATGTCCACGGCCTGGGTGTAGGCTCAGTGTTGCTCGATGCCGCGGTCTCGTACCTGTCCTCGCGCGGGGCGACAAGGGCGTACCTGTACACCGACTCCAACTGCTCGTGGAAGTTCTACGAGTTGCACGGCTTTAAGCGCACGGCCACGCACCGCGCCAACCGCGAAGAGCGTCGTCACGACATGCCGCGCGAAAGCTTTCTCTACGAACTCGACCTAACAGCCTAGCCCAAGCAGCCACACCTAGTCATTTAAGAACGTCCCCAATGACTGATCCCCAACAACTAGTCATTTAAGTCTGTCCCCAATGAGTGGCCTAGGGGGTTTGTAGATAGCCGTGGTCAAAATACATCAAATATGAGTACTGTTACCTTTTTAGTAGCAGCTATTCGGGGCATTTTTGATGCTTATAGGCATGACGACCAGCTGCACGAGCTGACGTAACTCCCCAAATGTTCAATAAAATGGGCTCCTAACGAGAAGTACTCTCATTAGGAGCCCATTATTATGTGCAAACATATGTGACCAACGCAGCAACAGTACTCATATTTGGCATTTTTTGTCCACTGCCCCTTGCGCGAAGGTCCTCAGCGGAAAGTTTGACCCGTTTCGATGCACAAAAATGGGATGAATCTTCCCTGGCAACCGCCCAGAAAGATCCACCCCAAAGCAAGCGCTCGCTAGAACGTTCCGCCGCCGCCTCCGCCGACGCCGCCGCCTCCGCCGCCCGAGAAGCCGCCACCACCGCCGCCACTCGAGCTATCGGAGCTCGAAGCCAACTCGCGGATGGTCTCGTGATACACATCGTTGAACGAAACGAGCGGAGACTCGTTGCCGTAGTGATGGTAATACCACCAGTAGCAGGGGTAGTTGTCGTAGAAATCGTCGCTGTTGCGCAGGTCCGCAGGCACGGCCTCGGCCAGCTGTCGCAGCACTTCTTTCGAAACGCCTAGGGCAACGCCCATCACCAGCAGCTTGTTCCACAGCACCAGATCGCCCGGGACGGCTTCCTTTAGGCGTGTGAAATCCTCGAGCCAATGCTTGAGCGCCTTGCAGCGAGCCGCCACCTCGGCGCCCTCCGGCGTGTAACGGCGGAAGGTGCAGCTCAGGACAAAGCCCACGATCGTGACGGGGATCGAAATCACAGCGGCACCGACGTTGGCGTCCGCAAAGTCGGTATAGAACAGAGAGCCCAAAATGCCAAAGACAATGATGATGCCGAGAACCAGGCCGGCCACCATCGCGATAGTGCCATCCGATGCGATAAACTCGCGCTCCTCCAGCTTGCCCTTAACCGTGCTCTGATAGTCCTCGAGCTTGTCGCCAACAGATTCAGTACGCTCGCTGGCATACTCCTCCAGCTCGCTAAACGTGCGCGAACGGACGCCGTCTTTATCGGGCTTAACGCCAGCGAAGAAGACCTTGAGCACGTCGCGATCGATGCCGTCCTTCTTGGCGGCCTTCCAGGCCTCGTCGGTCACTGTGATGCGATACGTCTGCTCCTCTTTTTCGCGACGGAGCAGACCCTTCTTCTTGGTCTCGGTCGCTTCTTCTAGCTTGATCACGCGGTCGTCGGTCAGCTTCATCAGTGTGGCGATATATGCCTGATCGGGCACGCCGTTCCAGCTCATAAGAGCTGCAAGCACCGCGGGATGGTCGGCGGAGGGCACATCGCGGAAGTACTCGTCCTGGAAGAGCGGCTTGGGCTTGGGCCTGCGCAGCTTGAGCATCACGATCACACCGGTATAGGCAACCGCCACGACAACACACGCCACGGCGATCGCACCGGCAACCGCACGCGCGTGCTCACGGCGGGCGTTAGCTTCGTCGGCCCATTCCTTCTCTTCGCTCAGGATCGTTGACATGCGATCTTCGCCCGAAGCGGCAAGCTGCGGCACCCAGTCGCTAGGGAAGGCGATGCGTGCCTCGGCGAATTCGCCCTGGTGCACGCAGGGAATGGTATAGGTGACCATGGGCTCGTCCTCATCGAGCGACACGTCGCCCGTCAGCGGACCATGGCCCCATGCGCGGAAGTTATCGCCCTTGACGGCCGCCGTCCCGGCAGCGGCATTCGCGAAGCACACTTCCATCTCGACGTCATCGGAATCCGCAGACCAGCCGTCACCCACGAACTTCCAGTAGAGCTCGGCGGTATCGGCCCAGTTCATAACCGCACCGGTCATGGTGTAGCTCACGTAGTAGATTGCGCTGTCGCCGCTCTCGTGAGGGCTGAACACCTTAATCCTTACGCCGTCACCGGTCTGCTCGACCGTGTAGACGCCAGAGTCGCCCTTGTTCGCGCTATCGACTTTGTTAAACGCGGTGTCCTCTTCCTCGACACTCAGCACGTCAACGCCCGCCGTGCCGCCCTGCTGGTTGGTGCCCGTATTGATCTCCCAAAACACGCCGTTGATGTCGTCGTCGAAATCAAACTGGCGTCCCTCGACAACGGTCAGCGATCCATCGGCCTCGACCGTGGCACTGATGTAGGTTTGGGTCATGGAATACCCGTCGGCACGTGCAACGGCGGGCAACAGCAGCAGCGCGCACGCGACGAGCGCGCAAATGGAAGCAAATCGCGCAAACGGGCAGCGCTGCCGACAGGTCTTGGCAACGGGGGCGTTCATAGGCACATCCTTTGTCTGTGATACCAGTAGCGTCATTGTCCCACGTTTGCGGGTTCATGTGACGAACATCTAGGTCAGCGGAGTATTAAACGGGACGAAAGTCACGCCCGCGACCGGCACCTGGGGACGTTCCTTATCTGCCGGCAATCTGGGACACTCCTTGGCATAGCCCGCTCCGGCATAGATACCACTTCATAGCTCCGTCACAGGTGTAGCGGCTTTGTGTGGGCGCGGCGTGAGCCGATTAAGCCGGCGAGCGAGGGGCATAAAGCAGTTGAGCGAAAACGGTTTGCCCCTTTGCCGTTCGCTTGAGGATCATGTCCCCCTTTTCCGCGGAAACCCCGGCAGTTGCGAAGAGCTGCCGGGGCTTCTGTCGTTTGAGGGGTTGAAGGGGCTGAGCTTGGGGCGGTAATCGAGGTGTTGAGTCGGTGCCCGCCGCGCACAACACGCAGCCTCGGCAACTCGCGAGCATCGACGACGCCCCCTCACCTCACCCCGCGCTATACTCGTCCGCATGGATATCAACGCATGCAACATAGCAACACACGCCGCGGGCGCACCAGCAGCGGCCGCTCCCGCGCCCGTCGTGGGCCGCTTTGCCCCGTCGCCCTCGGGCCGCATGCATCTGGGCAACGTGTTCAGCTGCCTGTGCGCGTGGCTTTCGGCCCGCAGCCAGGGCGGCAGCATCGTGTTGCGCATCGAGGACCTGGACGATCGCTGCAAGCGCCCGGAACTTGCCGCCCAATTGATTGACGACCTAGCCTGGCTGGGGCTTGAGTGGGACGAAGGCCCCTACTGCCAGCACGATCGCCTGGACTTGTACGAGGACGCCCTGCACCAGCTGCAAGACGCCGGCCTCACCTATCCCTGCTTTTGCACGCGCGCCGAGCTCCACACCGCAAGCGCGCCGCACGCCAGCGACGGCACGCCCATCTACCGCGGCGCCTGCCGAGGCCTTTCTGCCGAGGAGGTTACCCGCCGCAGCGCCCTGCGCGCTCCCGCCACGCGCCTGCGTGTGCCCGCCGTCGACGACCTCGCCGGCGACGTGATCGAATTCGTTGACCGCACGTACGGAGCCCAATGCGAGGCACTCGCCACCGAGTGCGGCGACTTTTTGGTGCGCCGCAGCGACGGCGTGTTTGCCTATCAGCTGGCCGTGGTGGTCGACGACGCTGCCATGGGCGTCACCGAGATCGTACGCGGATGCGACCTGCTTGGTTCCACGCCGCGCCAGATCTATCTGCAACATCTGCTGGGACTGCCCACACCGCGCTACGCGCACATCCCGCTGCTCATGTCGCCGGACGGCCGCCGCCTTTCCAAGCGCGATCGCGATCTGGACCTGGGCGAGCTCCGCACCCGCTTTGGCACACCCGAGGCACTGTTGGGATGGCTCGCCGGGCAAACAGGCATCGCGCCGGACACCACGCCGCGTACCGCCGAGCAGCTGGTCGAGCACTTTAGCTGGGACGTCATCCGCGCGCACCGCGAGAACATCACCGTAATGGCCGAGTAGTCAAACGCCCTGCCCCCTTCACTACCCCCCCCCGACGAGTGCGTAATTCTGTATCTTGTTATGTACGGAATAGTTCCGTACAATGATGCAAAGGAGGTTTTACCATGCCAACGATTGAGAAACAGCGCCGTATGGATCTAAGGCTGACCGAGCGTCAACGCCTTACTTACGAGCGCGCCGCGGCCTTGCGCGGGCAAACTCTCACCCAATGGGCCACGGCTCACCTTGACGAGAGCTCCGCACGTGACATCGCCGAGGCGTCAACAACCTATCTTTCTCCTGATGGTTTTGATGCATTTTGCGAAATGCTCGACTCACCCATGCCCCAAGCCGCAAAAGCGTTGCTCGACCGTAAAGCGATTTGGGAATGAGCACGTTTACCAAGCCCGTTCAACTCCCCGTTGGTCAAGGCATCGAGGCTTTCCACTGCGGTAATACCCTTGTAGACGGATGGGCTAAAAACAGATCAGCCTCGGCGCGAAGAAGAGGGTCGGCGGTTATATACGCATCGTATTACGACGGCGCAGTCGCCGGGTTCTATACGCTATGTACGCACTCCGTAGCTCGCGAAAATGTTGACGGAGGATGGTTCGTTCGGAACTCCCCCTCCCAAGTTCCCGCAGTGTTGCTTGGAATGATGGGGGTTGATGAGAAATTCAAGGGGCTTGGTCTGGGAGCATCGTTGCTCAAAGATGCCATCGAAAACGCCTTAAAAATTTCTGCCCTAGCGGGAGCGCGAGCTTTGGTTGTCGATCCAGTAGATGATGAGGCGGCAGCGTTCTATGCGCATTTCGGCTTTGCAGCCCTACCCGGCACCAACCGAATGGCGTTGAAACTCTAGACCGCCAGCAGCATCTCCTCCAGCTCCCAGTATGTCTTAAGTTACCCTACAGATAATGACTATTGCCAAAATGTAGGGTAACTACCCAAGGCATCATACGAAGAGCTCGCTATGCCTGCCCCTACGCAACGTCCCAGGGCTGGAGCTCGCCGCCCAGGCGAACGATGCAGTCGTAGAGCACGGTGTGGCGCTCGGCCGGGTTGGCATCCCGATGAAAATGCCCGTAGTACCAGCGCTTGTAGTCCAAGCGATCTTCCAGCTCGTCGAAAAATGCCGTAAGCCGATCGACAGCTGGATAATTCCAGCCAGGTGCCGGATAGAGCGTGGGCGAGAGCATGCGCGTGGAGCAGGTGTGGGTGATCACGTAGTCGACCTTCCAGCCCACGCTATCGAGCTTTGCCCGCGCCTCCTCAAAGTTGCGCTCGCCCGGCAGCTCCTGCGGCCACCAGCTGGAATACGGGATGCGGTATTCCTTGTCCACACTCGTGGCGCCGCCCATGGTAAAGATCGTCGACCCACCGAGCTCAAAAACCTCGCCGCGCGTCAGGCGCCGTATAGGCGAGGTGTCCGACAGGCGTTGCGTCAGTCCACCGTGCCACAACTCCAGGGGGCGCTCCGCCCAATGGTCGTAGCGTTCGTGGTTGCCGTCGACGAACAGCACGGTATAGGGGCGCGACTCCAGCCAGGCGATATCGGCGCATTCCTCGGCAGAACAATCCCACGGAAAGCCAAAGTCTCCCGCGATAATCAGATAGTCGTCGCTCGTCAGACTATCCCCAAGCTCCCAGTCGCGGAGCTTTTGCATGTCGATGCCACCGTGGACATCACCCGTCACATAAACCGTCATCGGATCACCACTTCCCTCTTATAGGCTTCGAGATCGTGCTCGATCTGCTCGTCGCCCGTGGCGTTGACCCACCACGGCCATTTAACGCAACACGCCGGCTCGTCGACCTGCGCAAACCACGACTTGAGCTCCTCCAGGCTCACCGGGGCGTAGCCGTTGGCGTCCACGCCCACGTCATAGCGCAGCAGCCCCTGCCTAAGGTTGAACGTGTTGTACGCGCCGCCGCAGCTGTGGATATGTCCGTGAAGATGCCAGCCGCCGTGCGACATGCCTTGCCAGTCGACCATGGGATAGTGGCTCAGCACGATTTTTTGGCGGTCGATCTTGAGCACACAAATGGGCGGCTCGACGATAAAAGCATCCGCCACCGCAGGCTGCGTCCAGTCTTTGTCGTGGTTGCCAGGCAGCAGATGGACGTGCTTGCATGCAATGCTCTTACGCAGCTCGTAGGCGTCTTGCACCGTCATCTTAAAGCTGAAGTCGCCCAGAATATAAAGCTCGTCGTCCAAAGCGACCTTGCTATTAATGTTGGCGACCATGGCGTCGTTCATCTGCGCACCAGTCGACCAAGGCCTGTCGGCGAGCCGCAGCATGTTCTCGTGTCCAAAGTGGGTATCGCTGGTAAACCAGATCATGGGAACCTCCTAACGCTCTTGCTCGGAATAGTTGCTCGTCGTCTCGCCGAATCCGTCAGCACATCGCGCTTCGATCCGCACGATATCTTGGTAGATCAGGCGATGCTTGTCGTCGCGCCATTCATCGTCATGGTAATGGCCAAAGAACCAGGTGCGGTAGTCGAGTCGCCCGTCGAGCTCGCCCAAAAAGGCCTGCAGCGAATCGTCGTAGAACTCGCGATTGCACTCCATGCACAGCTCGTCTGCCAAATCGACCGGCGCCTCGTGAGTCACAACATAGTCGACCTTCCAGCCCACACGATCGAGCGAGGCGCGACAGTATTCCATCTCGCTCTCACTCGGCATTTCCTCGGGCCACCACGTCTTTCCCTCCCGGCGCCACTGTTTGTCATGGCTCGCGGCGCCACCCATGGCGAGCACCGTGTTCCCCGCGATGTCGAACACCTCTCCGCGCATCAGGTGCAGCACATGCGGGCGAACCTCGTGAACGAGGCCCCCGTTCCACTCTCGGATCGGCAGCCCCGCCAGCAGATGATAGTTCTCGTGATTGCCGTCGACAAAACACGTAGTCCAGGGCTTGGACTCAAACCAGTCGAGCCAGTATTTGTCGGTGTTTGAGCCACTCCATATAAAGCCAAAGTCGCCGGCAACGATCACCACGTCATCGCGCGTCAGCGTACGGCCCAATGGCCAAACGCGCGACGAGAAGCGGCTCGCCCCGTACTCGGCAACACCGTGAACGTCTCCGGTAACGAAAATGGACATTAAGCGGCACCTCCGTGCTGTGCGACTCTAGACAAATCGATGGCAGAAATTGCGGATCAGCCCCGGCATCCGCACCCCTTAGGGCTTACCCCTCGTTCTTCCATCCAAACGGATCAAACACCCAAAAAACCAGATCGAGCACACTGTTGGCGGGCAGCATGTTGGGCAGGGCGTCTTGCCTCGCTTGAGTGCGGTTGCCAATGGCACGCTCGTTTTAATGGCGTTTCGGGACAAGTTTTTGCATCCCGCAGAACGGTGGTAAATCTTGCCGTTCTTGGTGACGGTTACCTTGATTTTTGAGGTATCCACACTGCGGGGCTCGATGGGCGCGGTCGCTTCTCGATGAGCCGACGCTGTTTTCCAAGGCTTGCCTCTCGAAAAACCAGAGTCGCGGAATCGATTGATATAGCTGTCGAAACATCCATCGAACAGCAACCCCGTTGCCAGGCCCGCCATGAATCCGCAGGCGATCGCGGCCTCTCCTCTAATTTGCATATATCCCTCCTTAATCAATCTTGAAGAAAAAGGCGGCGCGCGCCGCAGAGCCCATGCCCCTGCGGTGCGCGCCAAAAACAGCGCGCTTCCCTGTCCCTAACGGATCAGCTGGCGGCGCTTATCGGACAGGAATACGCCGGCGGCCACCAGGACCGTGCCGCCGATCACGAAGGTCTCACCCAGCGGCTCGGACGCATCGCCCGTGGCGGGCATCGCCGTCTGCCAAGTCGTGGCCTCGGTCTTTGCCTCCGCATGCTTGGCCTGGTACGTCACTTGCGTGACGGGCTGGGTCTGCTCGCCGTTTCCGCGGTCGGCGGCCTCTTGGCGAGCGATCTCGGCGTTAAGCTCGGCAATAGCCTGGTCGAGCTCGACCTTGGCGGCGGTGTAGTTGGCGAGCGCCTCCAAGTATGCCGGCGCCACGGCATCCGTCGCAGCCACGGCGGCATCGAGCTCGGCCTTGGCGGTCGCGGCACGCTCGGCGACATCGTGGGCCGCAGCGATCTTGGCGTTGAGCGCCTCGTCCGCATCGTCAGTGCTGCCGTTGACAATGGCTTCGGCAAGATTGATTCTGCGCAGGCGGTCAACCGCGGCGGCAGAGGCGTCGCGGGCGGCAGTCGCATCCGCCACGGCATCGTCAGCCTCCACCACGTCATACTCGGCATCGCTCACGGCCATCGCCGCTGCATCGAGCGCGGCATCGGCAATCGCTTTGTCCCCAGTGGCCTTGGCAAGTGCTGTGGCGGCATTCTTAAGCTGAGAGGCGCGGGCGGCAGCTGCATCAGATTTTGCCTGAGCCGTTGCCACGACGGCATCGGCATCGCTTACAGCCCGCTGCGCCATATCGAGCTCCGCCTGAGCGTCAGCAGCATCGATATCTGCCTGATTGGCATCGCCTTGGGCAACAGCGAGCTCAGCCTCCGCTTCGCGCTGATTGGCACGGGCGTCTTCGAGCACAGACGATGCCGCATCAAACGCACGCTGAGCAGTGACGATATCGGCTGAGTACGCCGCCAGCTCATCCTGAGCCGCGGCAAGTGCATCCTGCTTGTCGCCAACGCCGGCACGAGCGGCGTCCAGCGCGCGCTTGGCAGCAGCCACCTTGCCCTTGGCAATGTCGAGCTCGCCAGACTTGGCGGCCACGGCGTCCTGCGCTGCCGCAACAGCGTCGTTGGCAGCGCTCAAATCGGCGCGAGCATCGCTGACGGCACGCGCGGCGGCGTCAGCTGCAGCCTGCTTTTGCGCCACGGCGGCCTGGGCTTCCGAGACCTTGGTGGCCGCGGCATCGATGTTGGCGGCAGCGCGCTCAACCTGGGCTTGCTTTGCCGCAGCGGTTTGCGATGCTGCGTCCACCTTGTTGCCGGCATCGTTGGCAACGCCCTGCGCCGCAGTAAGCTCCTTGCGCGCCGCATCCACGCCTTGCTCGGGATTTGCCAAAGAGTCGCACCACGCGTTCAACGCAACCTCATACTCAGCAACCGTCATCGGATTGACGTTGTACGGCTCGTACCATCGACCAGAATATACGAATGTCTGCGCCTGCGTGCTCCGACCGTACAGCGTCCCACGCGTGCAAACGCCCATGCCCGTCACGGTGTAGCTGGGATCGATTACGTTGATGTAATGGCCGACCGAATCACCATGCTTCGCGGCGTAGGTATCAATCTCGGAACTATGCGCCATATAGAAATCAAAAGCGGCCTTTCCCGTAAGACCCGTCGTACCCAGCGAGGCAGCAGCAGCGTCAAAGTAGGCCTTCTCCTGATCGACCCACTGCTTAAACGGATTGCTTCCGTAGTTCCACGCCACATTCTCGCCCACGTTAAACTGCTGAGCGTGCGCGACCTTCGTATCGGAGAAGTTCGCATCGGCAATGGCGGTCGCCATCGTGGCATACGTCACCTTGAGCTCGCCTAGGCCAACGCTTGCGCGATACTCGTTGCATGCTTTGAGCCACACAACCGCCTGCTTCATATTGGTCAGGCTCGTCGCGTCGACTTCCTCGCCCACCTTGTTGTAGCCAGCGAGTTTGCAGTTGAGGATAATATCCGCCGCATCATCGGCGCCCACGCTCCTAAAGAACGCAACAGCACCCTGGCGGTAGTTCTCTGCCGATGCGTTCGCCGTTGCCTGAGCGGCATCCAGCTTGGCCTGGGCCTGCGCCACAGCCTGGTCGGCCTGCTGCTTTTGAGCCTTCGCCTGATCGAGCGCCTTGTCGGCAGCGTCTTTCTCGTCCTTTGCTGCCGAAAGCTTGGCCTGGGCATCGGCCAGCTCCGTGAGCGCGGAGGCATGATCGGTCTTGGCCTGGTCGAGGGCGGCGTCGGCTGCTGTCTTGGCGGCAACAGCGGCATCCAGCTTGGATTGGGCTTCGGCAGCGACCTGTTGCTGATCGGCAACTGCCTGCTGTGCAGTCTGCACCTCGCCCTCGGCGGCGCTCACCTCTTGCTCGGCAGCAGCAAGCTCATCCTCGCGCTGCGACTGCGTGGCCTTGGCGGCCGCCAGCGCCTCGGACGCAGCGTTTACCTTTGCCTTAGCGTCCTCGTACTCCGGGCCCGCAGCGCCCTGCTCGGCTCGATCCAGATCGGCCTTGGCCGCGTCATAGCTCGCCTGTGCGGCGTCCACGTCCGCATCTGCCGCGGTCTTTGCCTGCTGAGCTGCCGAAAGCTTGACCTGCGTATCCTGCTGCTTGGCAGCGGCGTCATCGGCGGCAGCCTGAGCATCCGAGAGCCTGGTCTGCGCATCTTCGGCCTGTTGCTTTGCCTGCTCCAAATCGATCGCCGCCTGCTCTGCGGCAGCCTGGGCGGCGGCTACGGCCTCGGGCGTGGCATCGGATGCAGCGGCCTGTGCGGCCTCGAGCGCAGACTGGGCATCGCTTGCCGCCTTCCGGGCGGCAGTCAGGGCTTCGTCCTTGTCCGTCAGGTTCTTCTTGGCGGCATCGAGCGCAGCCTGAGCGTCCTCAAGCGTCTTGACATCCAAATCGGCCTTGTCTTGCGCAGCGCCCAGCTGCTTTTCCAGCTCGGCCGAGGCAGCAGAGGCCGCGCTCTCGCTTGCACCGCGGGCCGCGTCATAGGCGCCCTGCGCCCGCTGCTGGTTGGCGGCAGCGGCATCGTAGGGAGCAGCAGCCGCTTCTAGATCGGCCTTGGCAGCAGCAGCTTTGGCACGCGCCGCATCAACTGCAGCCTGCAGGTCGGCGACCTTTTGCGCCGCAAACACAGCACCCGCGCCAGCACCAGCGGCCGCAGCGCTCGTCAGCGGCGACATCACCGCAGCCGTTGCGCCCGCAGCGCCAATGCCATCCGCACCCTGCGCCGCCGCGGCCAGGGGCGACAGCAGCGAGCCGCCCGTCATGGCAATCGTCGCCGCAGCAACTGTCGCCACGCGTCCAGCCGCCTTGGCCTTACCCAAAGCCTTGCCGTTCATGTCCTTGTTCATGTTCTTGCTCATTGCCGATTCCTTCCCACGGTAAGCCGTTGTTTGCCACAGATAGTCAATCCAACTTGCCCCATTAAAAAGAGGTGATAACGGGGTAATTAAATTGAGCGAATTGAATCGTGATGAAACTGATCTCCGCAAAAGCCAAACTCATAGTTCCGCTCGCGCTCAATCTCATCTAAATACTCGAGTTCTTCGCCGCATGGCTTCTCTTCATCTAGAAATACAAGCCCGTTCTCTGCGCGAGAACCGACAGTGCAACCAAGGATAGTCTCGAGATTAATGTAACCACTATTATCGTTGTTAAAGGAGAAACTGCTGGTGCTCATGCTCAAGTCCCGTCTACATAAACTCAAATTGCTGTGCTTGGCCTCTTTTAGAGACCCCATCTCATACGCTATGACTGCAGTATATGCGCTCCGCTTGTATGTTGCAAGAACAATTTTATTTTTCTAACGCATATAACGGATGTTCATTTCTGTAAACCGCCTCGCTCTCCCCCGCCGCTCCCCCACTTGTTTTGTTACATGTGTTGAATACCATCCCGTGCGGACAAAAACTCACGCAGGGCGGTTGAGCGGCATCCATGCCGCTTGAGAAAAGAAAGAAAGGAAAGAGAAGCAGTCCGCGACTACTCGCACGAAGCGAGCAGCTTCTTAAGATCGCACTCCAATGCCTCACACTCTTCAACGTCGATCACTGCAAGGGCGACACGCATCAGGGACACCTTGGCGGCAAGCTCCTTAACCTGGTCGGGGCGCTTGCTAAAGTGGTCGTAAATCCGCAGGGCCTCCCCGGCCGTCAGGTACTGCCACTTTTCCAACGAAGGCTTTTCGGACCTGCTCATGGCATCGACCCACTCGCCAAGACCCTGAAAACCGTTGCCCGTAGTCGTGCCGTTCATAACCACATCGAGCGGGCTCAGCAAGCAATCGTGCGATTTTTTGTACACCAATTTGGTGAGCATAAGCACCTGGGCAAGGTTGCGATACTTGTCCTGATCGGCATAGAGCACGTCGTTGTAGCAGGCGCACGCCTTAAGCAGCTCGTGGGCGGCAATGCGCTCCGGCCCATCAAACGGAACGCCGCGCAACAACACCCCAGCAAGATCGAATGCCTTGCCGCCCTGCACGATCTTGTCGAGCGCCGAGCCGTCCACCAAATCCGCCAGCCAAGCAAACTCAGGCTGATACGGCTTATGCTCGTCCTCGTCCTCATGCTCCATCCAGTTGTTCACCAGCGTCAGGGCTTCAATCTCCCTCCCGTTCAGAAAGGGCGAATTCTCCCCCATCTCTTCCTGCAAAAAGCCCCGCGGCTCATGAGAGCGCTCGTACGCAACCGCAAGTTCCCCATCGCTCACGACCAAGGTCGCACGGGAAATATAGGTATCTTCCCGCATGTCCCTCCAGGCGTACATCATAAGGGGACGCAGCTGACGGAGCATGCCGCGCGCGCCGGCACCTTCCTTAACCGCGCGCTTCGCCGCAAGGCGAGCAGCATCTGCCATCAGCTCCATCTTGGCGCCATTTCCCATCATGTTGTTGTACTTGGGCAGGTACTGTTCATACGCAATCTGGACCAGATCGTCCACGCTCAAGGCGTTAAAGTTAATCACCGAGCCAATGCGCCCGCACAGCTCGGACATAATACCCCAAGTCTCAACATCCTCGATGGTCGCACTGTCTCGCAGCTCGTTTGCCGATTTTGCGGCGGTGCGCACGGCGGCATACGAGGATCCGAAGCCGACCGTGGTGCCAGACATGTCACTCAGGCGCTTGCGCACCAGAGCATCCAAGCCCATAAAGGCGCCGCCCAAAATGCAGACAACCTGATCAAGATTGAGCGATTTCATCGCCGTGCCCTTCTGGCTCTCGCATTCAAACGGCATCTCCCCGCCTTCCAAGAGCTTAAGGAACGACTGTGACGGACTAAAGCTGGACGCAACGTCGCTCCCATCGGGCTCGGCACGAACCGCCTTGTCAAACTCGTCAAAGAGCACCAAGCAAATTTCGCCGGGATTGGCAGCCTGATAGTCCGCGACCTGCGACAGGCAGTTGCTCATGCTGGCACCGCGCCAGCCCTCGCCCGTCATGGTGGAGACATCGAACACGAACAGTTTGAGCCCCGCGGCATCTGCCACGGCCTTGATGGTGTGGGTTTTTCCCGTGCCGGTGGAACCCATCACCAAAATGGCAGCGGGCGAAAGAACGTCGCGCGGGTCGGCGCCGCGTGCCAACATCACGCAGCGGTTGACCTCAAAGCTCAGCGCCGTCACAAAGGCCTCCAAGCTTCCTTCGTGGCCAATAACACTCTGACGCGTCTGCTCCACCAGACGCGTAGGCGCAATTCGATTGAGCAAGTCCTGGTAGCGATCGATGTTTCGATACTGCTTCTGAATCATGGGCGCCTTCCTTTCCATATTGGTTTTCTTTCCTTCGATGTGGGCCGAGCCCTTAAACCACTACAGTGCCAGCGATGTCGCCGACTCCAGATAGATCACGTTGCCCGGCTGGGTAAAGACCGGAATGTGGTAGAGCAGCTGCAAAATGCCCTGCTTGAGCAGCGGAAACAGTGTGGGATGCAACACTTCGTACATCAGGGCACCAGCCATAAGAGCGGTAAGTACGGCAAGCAGCAGAAGCTTTTGAGCGTTAGAGAATACCGACATGGTCGTTCCTTTCTTTATGCGAGATATTTGGATTGCGTTGTGGGTTAGCGACTCATAGCGATGGCAATGCTAATAACCGTGATAACCACGGGGATCGCAAGCGATGCAAACAGAATCCCGGCAAAAAGGCCCACCACCAGCGCGCACACGATGATGACCAGCGTGGTGGGTACAAGCGCAAGCAGAGGAGTAACCACGCAGGCGGATGCAAAGCGAAGCCCGTGGAACTTGTGCTCATCGGGAAATAGAGCGTTAAGGACCCCTTCGGCAATTCGCCACTCGACAATCGTTCCGATGGTTAAGACAACCGCCCAAAGCAGGTAATCATTTGCACGGGAATCCGAAGCCATCTTTCCGGTGACGCCAGCCCACCAATCAAATGCCGCGGTATAGCCCAGCAAACAGACGATCGCGCAGACGACGGATGCAAATGCGCCGGCACCCTCAATTACACCGAGCAGCTCGCACATGTCGGATTCGCGCCCTCCCGTTAACAACACGATCCATTTGTGGGCAAGCGCCGCAACAAACGCCGCGCCCAGCACAACCCAGTACACCCTAAACGCCACCAGGCGCCATGAATGGAGCGGGATCACCGTGTTGCTCTCGCTAATCTCGAACATAAACCCGCCGAGCCACGTCGTCAGCAAGCACATCATGTCGACGGCGACCACGTAGAGTACAACCGCAAAGACAGTTTGCAGAATCATGCCGAAAATATTCATCGCCGTTGGCTTCTTGGGGGCGTCCGGCTCGATTCTGTACATGTCGCATCCGTTCATTAGCTGTCCTTTCATTGCTGATGACATATTGGTCCGAAAGCCCGTTCTTTTTTAGAATTTTTTTTCTAAAAGCTTAACGCAGTTGATACCCCCGTGGGTTAAGCTATAAACACTCAATTTCAAATTCATCGGAGTTGGGCTGATAATATGAATTGACCGCGTCGTGCCATTGCCAACAACGACGCACTCCATATCGCACAACGCATGTCCGAGGAGGCAATCGTGCTTCTGTCTCGCGCAGAACAAGCAAAGCTAGGCCTTTATCATGCCTACAATCAGGATCCAGAGCCTCATAGCAGCGCATTTCTTGCAAACCTGGTTTCCTTTATGGTCTCAAAACTCCAGCCAACGCTAAAAACTCATACGCTTATCGAGCTGTGCTGCCGAGATTTTGAGTTTGCCCAAGATTATGCAAATGGACCCGCATGGTCTATCTGGGGCATCGACCTTAAGGACCCCGAAAGCACCGACTTTAGAACTCGCGGCACATCCGCTGATCCGTCTTTTACATTTACCAAAGCCGATGTCTTTGCCTCAACGCCAGAATCGGGTGCCGTGCCCCGTACCGATGAGCCCACGCTCATCTACTGCAGACCCCCCGAGCAAATCCCCCTCACTCAATTTGAGCCCTCGCTCGAAATTGCAGATGAGCATGTTCGGGATTTCCTTACGTCGAGGGCCCGTCAACTGCAAACACTTGTCGATGTACCAAGCCCGCTTTCGGTCAGCGAATGGTATTACGTTTTTCTCGCTGCTTCCCTTGCGTGTGAACGCCCGGATTCCATTGCGGTCGTACAAGTCTCCAACCGATTGCTCAACCTGGCACGCGCCGCAGACGGGCGCCGCCTGCTCTGCCAGCTTGGACTATTGACAGCGATAGTGTTACTTCCCAATACGATCGCCGCCAATAGCGATGGCTACGCCTTACTATTTCTGAGCGACCGTAAACCCAACGAGCCATATTTCCTCTTTGATGGGCGGTCATTTGACAACAAGCCCATGACAAGCGAGCTCATGCATCAGATCCAAGACTCGATTAGTTATGCTTACGCCAAGACAACCGATGTGACGCATTGGCGTCTCGGCGATCGAGGTGCCGAAAAAATCTGGCCTTTACTTCCCAGTGCTAAAAGCACCTCTTTTGCAGAGGAGTCCTTCGTTCGCTTTGGCAGCGTAGCGGACATACGCCGCGGCATTCCCCGTAGCACTCTTTTAAAGATGCCACAGATGGGTCTTAGCAGAACGGACCGACGAATTGACTGCTACTACCTATCGCTTAAACACTTAGTCGATGGAACGGTTATCGGTTTCGAAGATCTACCCGAGCGCGTATCCGACACGGATATTTACGATATGGGCGATACGGATCCAGGTCTTTTCTATCGTCTCAAACCGCTGGGCGAGTATGAAACCTGCATACTGATCTCACGCTTCGGACCACCATTTAAGCTGGCCCTCGTAGTGCCGGGAAGCATGAGGCGCGAGCCGGTGCCTCAGAAACCTCAGTTATGCCCTAAACTCATTGTCCCCTGCGATGTCGTCTTCTGCGCATCCTTTAAAGATGAACTACTAGCACGATTCTTCTTAGCCTACCTGTCATCCGATGAAGGACAGCAGAAACTCTTAGCCTCCTCACACGGAGTCTCGCTTGCGCAGCTATCTCCTAAAGACCTGCGAAGCATGACCGTGCCTGTTCCCGGGCAAGCAGAACAGGAGCGCTGCGCGCAAGAGTACGAAGCAAAACAGCGCGCCTACGAGGATGCCCTTAAGCAGGCGGGACATTACGCCGCGAGTAAGGGGACGATGTAACGGCCGGGGTTGACAGGCTGTCCGGTCTTTTCCGACAGTCTGTCAATCAGGCGCGCCGATCAGCGCGGCGGCTAAAGATTCTCATCGGACTTCGAGCTAGCTTTGACCGCCTCTTCACCCGCGATCAGGTCCCTAACCGTTATATGCGCACTGTACGTAGCATCCCCAATCTTTTCCATAACATCAGGGTCGCAAGTTCCCCAAATTTCTTTAAGGACTCGAGCCAATCCCCAAGCAGCGCTGAGCAGGACGTCAACATCCTTTAGATCTAAGTGGTTGATCGTAAAGGGACAGTACTCGCGCTCCAGCAGATAGGTGTCAACGGCGTCAATTGCCTCAGCCGCGTACCGCTCAAGATCGGGATGGGGATGGAAGGCGCACAGCGCCTTGTACGGATCGGTCGGCTCAATCCAATACAGCGTTGTCGCATCCTCGCATTTCTCGAGCGGATAACGCTCAACCGCCTTCTCCCAACTTTCATACCAGGGATCGGCATCGCCGTCCGTCATTGACTTGCAAAGATCGATCGCCGCAGAAACAGTCGCACACGAATATCTATAGCTGGCGTCTTTCTTAAACTCATCATTGAGCTCGACGTCGCCAGACAGCTCCGCCTCCATGATCAGGAACGGGCCGTCATCATCCGTAATGTTCATGGGATAGTTGTTGCACTCATAGTTCGGGTACATTTTGTCTCCAATCAACCGTTCGGACACATTAACAAGCAATATCAAAACCGCGCTCACGCGGAGGGCCGTCGTCCTCGCGCCAATCTGCAAGTTTTTCTCATCGCGTGAAAAGAACTTGCGATTTCTGCAAGTTTTTCTCACGCTACGATAAGAACTCGCATGATCGCCCCGCTACCTGCGCCACGAGGCAGCAAGGATAACGGGAATCCCGGCAAGGCACACCACCAGGGCCACGGCTGCGAACGCGAGCGCGATGGCCACGCTCACGACGACATAGGCCACGGCGATGAAGGCCAGCGCCAGCAGGCAGGCGAGCAGCTCGGCCACGTAGCACAGCACCAGGTTCGAGCTCGCGCGCTTCAGCAGGACGTCGGCGAGGCGGACAAGCTCGACGGCAAAGCCGCTGCCGAAATTGCGTCCGGGGCCCTTGGCGAGAAACCACTTGAACAGGCACATCAGGGCGCAGCCCAGCATGATCATGATGGAAACGGCCCATACATTGTGCCCCGACTCAACAAGGCCCTGGTCACCCATCGCACTGCCGTTGATGAGCCAACTCGTTCCATAGCCCATGAACAGCATCGCCAACAGCAAACAAGCGCTCACCGCGGCGAGAAGGCGCGACACGCGCCTGCTGAACACCGGGGCATCGCAGCTGAGCCCAAAACCCTCGCGGACGCGCCAAACGGCATGGTAGGCCGGGTACGCCGCGACGAGCGCGGCCACGAGCATTGACGCCCAATCGGACCCAGGCGCCGCCGACGCGTACTCCGCAATCGCGGAAACGGAGCAGTTGGTGTGGAACGACTCGTTCAGGAACAGCGCGACCTCGCCCTTCCAGACGCAGAACGGAGCGGCGACAGAGGCGATACCGACGGCGGCGAATGCGGCGACGGCGATGAGCAGCGCGCCCTGCACGAGCTTGACGACCTCGCCTTTGGCGGTGCGGGGTGCAGACTCAACGGCGCTGGACGGAATTTGGATAGAAGTGTTCATGTTTTTCCTTTCAAAGAAGGCTACGTTCGCAAGCTAATGTAAGAAAACACTGTCTTCGAGGGATTGAACAAGGCTGTTGCCCCCAGAGACAAACAAATGTTGTTATCGGCATATTGGCCGCTCGGGCACTTCATCATTACGCATTTGTAATTCATCAAATCGCAGGGTCTCTTTACGCTCAAGCAGAACAGATTGAATAAGCTCGTGGACGGCGGCATTGCAGTAGCACAACGACTCCCACGTGGCCAACAAGTCGTCACCAACTCCCTTGCAAGCAACAGAGGAGTCCTCGAGCTCATAGGCAAGATCAATTGCCTCGTCAACCATCTGCTTCATCTGCAACAGCGTGCACGTGAGATTCGCCTCATTCGACTCGTCGCAAATATAAATACAATTGGACTCAAGCATCTTTGAATCTCCCTTCAAACAACTGACACCTGCAGAATAGTGAAAAGAGATAAAAAGCAACCCGCAATCTACCGCTATATAGCGTTAGATTGCGGGCTTTACCCTAAAACTCACTTGACTTTGAGATGGCTCATGACTCGCGTTCAATTATGTTGCATATATCCTTTGCCTTCACTTTCGGATACTGCGCATAGAAGTACACTTCACCGTCCCCCTTTTCACCGCGCACAGTGATTGCACCCAGACTCAAACCCTTAGCGGACGGAACTTTGCATTTCTGCACGCTCTCTTCGCCTTCATCGAAAAGTCGCAGGTACCCTTGTTTCATCAGAATGTTATTGGCCTTTGCTGCCCTAATCCTTGAGCCACCTACGCTCAGTATTTTCGAAATCGAGGCATAGCCTTTAGCTTCCGCCTGATCCATTGAGTAACAGACCGGCAAACGTTCGGCCCCCGCAAAAGCCGCTTCGTAAACAACGCCCTCTCGCATGATTTCCACACTCTTATGGCCATGTTCATCAAGCTGAAAAGCAGTGAAAAGACATTGAAGCGCCAGCCAGACCTCGCCCGCGCTAACCATCTCTTCTCGATCGGTATGACAGGCGCTATTACGAAATTTAGTGAATTGACCCAACGTTTCGCCGAGCGTCCTCCACCAGTCCCCCTTTGACGCCTGCGTCAGCTCTGTATTTTCAACTCGAACAGAGGATGCCAGTAGCTCACTCTTTTTTTCAATTAATCCTTTGTATTGACCGAGGTTAAGGCTCTCAAGCTCCTTGAGCGGCTTTCTTGCAACAACATAATCGGGAGCAATGGCCTTTAAGGCCGGCAACAATTTCAAACGCAAGTATCTCTCTGCCGCGCGGCAGAACATTAGCAGGCAAAATGCGCAATCTGAATCGCTATCGGTACCAACACTGCCAATGCCAAATATCTTGCACAGAAGAAGCCCCTGTTCGATATTCTCAAGCACCCTATTTTTGCCATTTTGGTCGCACGCGCAATCAGCAAATGCGCTTTGAAGAGCTTCGCGCGAAGAGAAGCCTATGATTCGACAGTCTTCTGCATCCAGATTAAAGCTTTTAAACGCTTCGCTCACATTGTCCAAATAGGAATCGGTGCTTACATCAGAACACCAATCATCTTCATTGACATGTTCCTCGTCCGCGTCAGTTGCCTCCCGTGGAAGAGATTCTCCTCGCGGCAACATATCTTTCGCCGCATTGAGCTCCTCAATAGCTCCAGTTGTCTGGTACTTTTCCCAATGCTCAACCCATGCCGTGTCGAGAATTCGCTTCATCGTTGCAACGTTCTCATTAATCTTCCACGCTGCATAGTCAGCAATTACGTAAAGGCGATACTTAGCTCGGCTTGCCGCAACATTCACGATATTTGGATTTACAAACCTGATTGTACCTTCACAACTACGACTTGTATCGCACCCCAAGACAAATATCACCTGATGGGCTTCTTTGCCTTGAAACGTATGAACCGTACCAATATTAAACTTTGCGAATGCACTCCAAGCACGCTCTGCTATTCCTTCAGGCGTCTCTTCTAACAGCCTATTCTTAAGCCCGCTGACAACAGTTTTAAACGGAGAAATGATATAGAGGCTCGGAATAGAACACTCTTCATGCTCACCCGACCCGCCGGCTTTTTTCTTAGTCGCAGCCGCCGTTTTCCTAAAAGCCTCCTTGACAATCTCGTACACTCTGTCGCCCTGAGCATCAACATAGTGGTCGCGATTGCCGCGTTCAAATCCTGCAACATTGATCCACTGTGAGGACTTTAGATAAAAGCTGCCAGCGAGATCCTTTTTTGGATTAGCCGTCTCGTTAAGCATGGAGCCCTGATACGAAATTTCATTCGAGATATCGAACATGGGCGATATGCAGCGACGATGAACCACAAGCGGGCAACCAATCCATTGATCACCCTCGCCATTGCTGCGCAGATGGCCATAGGGATTAACGGCATCGGCAAGTCGTTGGACCGAAGCCATGTCTCCCTTAAACGGCAGCAATACTTTTTTACCAAGGGTAGCGCGGAGCTCCTTAACATCCCCAGTAATCACAGGCTCAATCTGAGAAGGGTCGCCGACAATCATTGCACGTCGACTGCGGGCAAGGGCACCCAAAGCGGCATACGGCACCGCCTGTCCAGCCTCATCTATAATCAACAGGCCGAACAGGGGTACAGCCCCACCAATCTGAACATCCTCAAGCATGCGACCAATCGACGCAAATGTGGAAGAAATCACTGGGGTAAGCAAACCGAGTGCCTGAAAAAGCGCAGGGGCCATCTTCCGTCTGTCGGCTTGCGTGAACTCTATCAACTCCTTTTTGCCAGAATCGGCGCCTTTGTCTTTAGCTCCCCAGTATGTTCGTAGAAACGTAATGTTGTTCCGCATGCATTTTGATTCGAGAATGAACTCGCGTGTCACCTGCAGCGCGTACAGAAATAGCAGGTTACGCTCCTTTTTTAGTTCATCGTCATCGGATGGATTATAAAGATGAGCGCTCTTTCGGCTTTCGTTATCCCCCTTTGAGATAGACTCAACAAAACGCTCGTCAATCGTCTCGACAGATTTAGTGCCCTTGACTACGTCCTCTAACCCCTTAATCTTCACCTGCAAAGAGACTAGTTTCTTCTTTTCATTCTCTAATTCTTCGTATTTGTCCTCAAATCCCGTACGCAGCTCAACAAGTTTCTGCTCCGACTTGGTTTGCTGCATAAAGGAATCGAGCTCTTCACGGCAATCGGACACGCGACCCTTATACAAAATGCTCCAGATCCGTCCACTGGCCTTTTCTTCCGCATCGCGCAGCTCTTTTTCGAGCGCTCTCTTTCTCTCCTCATAATCGGCGGTATACTTCGCAATGTCATCAAGATATTTCCGGACATCGCCTGCAGCACCGCCTTCAAAAGGATGAGGCAGGCATACCGTTTCGATTGTCAGCTCTTCAACTATCTTTCGCTCGTCCTTTTGACACTCACGATCCAATTGAGGCAAACGCGATTTAAGGTTCAGAAGCTCGCGTTTCTTAGCGGCTTGTTCCTCCATTCGATCGAATCGATCGGATACCTTTTTGTATTGAACAAGAAACAGTTTCTTCGCCTTAGAAAACCGCTTGCCCTTTCCCAGCCCGCCGCTAAACTGCAGCGAAGAAAGCTCGCAATCTCTGAAATTATTAATATTCCTACGGTTTCCCAGACATGCCGCAATCATAAGCCCAGGATGCGCAGGGTCGCGAAGATTGCCATTATTGTCAACGAGCGCCGAAGAGAAATAGAGATCATCCACCGGTTTCTGCTCGTTTTTCTTTCCCCAAACAATGTTGGACAAATCTGACTCTAGAAACTCCTTTTTCTCAGATTCGTCTATACCCTCCCAGAACGCCTTTCCATCAGGAAGCTCTTTGGCGATATTTTCAACTGCTGCATTGTTTGTCGAGCAGACCAAAATGCTGAGACTATTTATCGCATCTCCGGTCCTGCCCTTTTTGAAGCGATATGGATTCTCAGCATACTTGAGATAATCTTTGCTAAGTTCCACCTCTTCGAAGGCGTCATCGGGCTTGTCATATTCGCACAGCAGACGGGCTTTTTCGACAACGTTAGCCGCAACGATGTCCTTGAGCAGGGTTGTTTTTCCCGTGCCCGGGGGACCGTTAACCGACATAACGTCGTTTGCGGGGTATTTGCGTGTCGAACCGCCACGACCAACCGCAAGATTTACCGCCACTTGTTGCATCAAACTCAAGGAGTATTTACTCGGCCAGCGACCGATAGGTGTAGCGCCGGCTCCCAACACTTCAGAAAAAAAATCTGCACGGGCAGTCAGATCATCATCGTCTTCGCCGCCCAGAAGATCAATCTCTCCACAGGCAGACTCCTCCCTCAAGCCGCCTTCAAGGTAAGCGGCGACTAGAGGCAGCGGCCCCTTATCCAAATCGTCGAATGACCCTGACTTGCACTGCTCATTTATCCGGGAAATATCTTTTGCGAAAAATGAGTGACAGAGCGATTGGTCGAACACTGGGTACGCATCGCCCCCATTGTCCTTTGGCTTCATTGCTCTATATTCAACAAGCAGCCTTGAACACCACTCGCTGATACGTTCAGCCCCGTCACCGTCGGGAAGGCAGCTGGCAATCCCCTCAATCATTGGTCGGACGCAACTATCGACAAGGTCCCTAATGACACCATATGTCAGCTTTGTTCCATTGAGTTTTTCGTTGATTTTATTGCGGATTTCATCCTGCTCTTTCTCAAAGCTAACGATGGCATTTAGGCTATTCCCGACGTTCCTCTTCAACCACCAAAATAAAGAGGACAACTCAAGGCTGACAAATTGACCATCAGGACTCACACCTAATAGTGCGACCGTCATGCACTCATCCTCTTTTTCGATTTCATTCCCCGGTTTTTCTGCAATATAAGTCATGACCGCTTCGCGCGGAACGGAGCCCAGGTGACAATAAATCGTTGAGATCGGCCAGTTTTCGCCGTTTGTGACACTATCCGCACGTTCTCTCGCTTCTTCAAAAGGCGTCCTTAAGTACTGGTCGTCCCGCTCTTCTGGAACAAAGCAGTCATCAAGCATTCCTTTTCTGGGCCTAGGCGGATTTTTCTTATCTTCGGGTTGGTCGCCTTGGCTCAAAAAATCGAGCAAATACCAGTAATCCAACGCATCGCCAATTGCTTGCTTTTTCTCAGCAGGGGTCATTTGAATCAGTCCTCGCACTCACATAGATACATTTATGTCCAATGATGTCCACGACGTCATCGCGCAATTTCTTTGGTTGAAGTATCTCAAACACATCGAGCCACTTCATCGCCCATGTTTTCATGCCGTCATACGATGCCATAAACGAATACTCTGGATTTGGGTGCCCGTCCTGCGTCTCGCACCGAAACCCATCGTTCCCGGCAAATTCGGCTAAAAGATACTTCTCCTTTGCCTGGCTATGGCACCTTACGCGAACCGTAACTATATCGTCACTAAACATCCTGTTCACGCCAGCACGAGAGAACCTTTTCGCCTCTTCGGCCATCGCTTCAAAACGACCTTTTGCATCATCCACTGGTCCAGCAATGGTTATATCCCGCAGGCTATCAACTCGAATTGCGTCAAAAGACCTCGCAGCACCCTTGTGACCCACAAACAGGTAGTAGTAGCCATCGTGCATGCATAGATGATATGGCGTATGGCTATGCAGTCGCCCCTTATCAGAAGTTCGAAAGCGGACTCTCTGCCTTTGGCTAATGGCCTTTTCCAATAACTTCAAATTTGCAAGCGTTGCTTCCATATTTGCAATTCTGCCGCTTTTGAGCAGGGCGTTTTCTTGAGCCAAACGATCTTCAATCTGCTGCCTTTCTTCGCCGCACAGCAGGCGAAGAACTGCATGCTCGAGCGCGTCGGCTCCACCTACACCCGTAGAAGCTTCGATGAGACGGCACAAATGCTCAATTTGCGCACCATCAATTTGACGCTCTATGCTGTACAGGTGCTTCGCATTTTTAGGAGCAGGATCCCCCTCACCATTCGTCAGTCGCTCGCCCTTACATGCCAACCGACTTGCAATCACTGTGTAGAACGGATTCAGGCAACTGTTGTCGAGGTCGATTCTATTCATCTCGGTTAACGGACTGACGCCCGCATTATTGCAGAGCGAAGGCTTTTTTGATCCAGAATCAACAAGTGCGTTCAATACGCCCTGCACTGTGTCACGCTTAACTTCATATCCATAACGAGCTTTAAGCTCCGCCATTATGTCCGAAACGCTCAACCCTTTGCCAAGCCCAGCATCGGTTTCCTCCAATAGGATACGCTCGACATATATCGCCAGCTCCTTTGGATATGCTCGGTGATTTCCTTGGGTTTTCGGTTGAACCATAGCCGCCTCCAATCTGAACAATCAACATTTTATTCAGTCAATATAACCAGGAGATTGAAAGTGCCACTATTTAACGGTGAACGGCGAAGCCATCCATAAAGGGCTCCGCCGTTCACAAAAAGAGTAACACAACCCGTATACGACGTATTGACTATTAGAGCGCGCTCGTAGCAAATTTGAATCTTGAATCAGACATGGGCGCCCAGCATCGTCTATACGCGCCATAATCGCCGCTGGATAAATCATGACGGTACCAGTATTGTGAGTATTTATGCGTTTCCGTACCGCGAATATTGCGGGACAGTACCGGCGGTATCGTGAATCGGTACCGCCGGTGTCCGTTCAGCACCGTCAGCCGTATATGTCGCGCATGTTGACGTCTCCCATCTCTAGCCAGACAGTGCCGTGCACGATCCTGTCCATGATCGCCCCGGCGTAAATCCCGCCGCCCAACCTGGCGTGCCAGCCCTTCGACCTGTACTGCGCGCAGAAGACGGTCGAGGACGAACCGCAGCGCAGCTCCATGAGCTCGAGCAGCATCGCCCTGAACAGGTCGTCGGGCTTGTTCAGCAGCCACTCGTCGAGCACGAGAAGGCCGTACCCGCCGAACTTCCTGAGCAGCTAGCGCTCATGCTCAATTCCGAAAAACGGATGTGACCAAACCCGTAATCACGACGTTAACAAACACACGGCGGGATGCCCGCCGCCAAGGATGGCAACCACTGACGTGTGCGGCGGAGTACGTGACGGCGGCGCCCCGTGAACATCATGCGCGCGTGGGCGTCGCGCAGCAGTGTTTGCCGGCGCTGGGCGGCAAAAGATGTTGTTTGCGTTAACTTTGCCTGTCCGAGCTCGCATGCAGATTTCCATCGTAGGTCAAGCCTATACATTGGCGCAACCCGGCTTTATAATCGCGCTATTTTCTGCTAATTCGCGTTATTTCTTGTTCGGGGGCAATGATGGAAGAGTCTTGGGTGACTATGAAGGATATAGCCTCCCATGTTGGAGTGACCCCGGAAACGATTCGCAGCTGGATTAAAACCAAGGAGTTTCCCGCCCAGAAGGTCGGCCACCAGTGGAGATTCAAATACAGCGCCGTTGACGCGTGGACGGAGGGACGTTGCTCCGAGACGGATTGTGAAAAACCCGATAATCAGAGCGAACACTTTGAGCCAACCTTGATCAACGGCGACTGTCTGGAAGCCCTTCATGGCCTCGCTAGCGATTCAGTTGACCTTATTCTTACCGACCCTCCCTATAACCTCGGCCTGTTCATGAAGGAGCGCGCAACGAACCTCAAGGCGCTCCGAGATAACTACTTCGGGGCGGCGGGCTGGGACAACCTCGAGTACGAGGAATGGAACGAGTCCATGGACTCGTTCTTTGAGGAAGCCGCCCGTGTCATGAAGCCGGGTGGTTCCATGATCGTATTCATGGCGGTCATCAAGGTCGAGTCGATTATCACGCAGGCCGTAAAGCACGGGTTCTATTACAAGACAACCGGGACATGGCATAAGCAGAACCCCATGCCGAGGAACATGAATCTTCACTTCGTGAATTCCACCGAATCGTGGATCTACTTCACGTATGGAGCGCGAGTCGGCACGTTCAACAACGACGGCAAGGCCGTTCACGACTTCTTCGAGTCCCCGGTCACCCCGAAGCGAGAGCGCGAGTACGGCAAGCACCCGACCCAGAAGCCCGTCGCGCTCATGGACTTCTTCGTTGAGAAGCTTTCCAATCCGGGCGACCTCGTGCTCGACCCCTTCATGGGCAGCGGAAGCTCCGGGGTTTCCGCGGTTCGCGACGGAAGACGTTTTACCGGCATTGAACTAGAGAAGTCCTATTACGACATCGCAACCAAGAGGATCCAGGACGAGCTATGACGAAACCGACAGTAATTGATTTGTTTGCCGGCGTGGGCGGCCTTTCTCTTGGGTTCGAAATGGCCGGTTTCGACGTGAAGATTGCAAATGAGTTCGATCCGTCTATTGCCGAGGCATACACACGCAATCGGCCGGATACCAAAATGGTGGTCGCCGATATTCGTGACCTCGATATTGAGAAGACCTTTTCCGAGTACGCGGGCAAGACGACCATCGTCATCGGCGGCCCTCCCTGCCAAGGATTCTCCCAGAAGGGCCAGAGGAAGAGCATCAACGACCCGAGGAATTTCCTCTTCCTCAAGTACTACGACGTGGTCAAGTTCGTGAAGCCGAAGTACTTCGTCATCGAGAACGTCCCCACCCTCCTGACGACCGAGAACGGCTACTTCAAGAACGAGATAGTGGAGCTGTTCAGCGCCCTGGGCTATGCCGTCAACTGCGGCGTCCTTTGTGCTGCTGATTACGGCGTGCCGCAGGATAGGCACCGTACTTGCATCATCGGTAAACTTGACGCCGACGAGACCGTCGCCCTCCCGGCCCCCTACGGCCGATCCGCGACCATATGGGACGCCATTAGCGACCTCGCCTATTTGGAATCCGGAGAAGGCGAGGAAGTCTCAAAATACCGCAACAAGCCACAATCGGCATACCAACGCATGATGCGCGATGGGTCGACCGAGCTCTACAACCACATCGCGACCGCGCACTCTAAGATCACCCTGGAGCGACTGAGGATGATTCCGCCCGAGCACGGCAAGGAGATGCTCCCCACCGAGCACCTCACCAAGTCCATCTACAGCGGCACTTGGTGCCGGATGAAGAAGGATGGCATCGCGAGGACGATCACTACGCGGTACGACACGCCGTCATCGGGCGAGTTCACGCACCCGTTCCTGAACCGAGCGATAACCACTCGGGAGGCTGCTCGCATCCAATCCTTTCCGGACACGTATCATTTCTATGGGGCCAAGTCGTCACAGATGAAGCAAGTCGGCAACGCTGTCCCACCCCTGCTTGGTAAGGCAATTGCCGAGCAGATCATGCATGACCTCAAATCGTAAGGAGTGGTGAACCGTGCTGCTTCCCAGTAAGCTCGAGTTTCGCGAACCAATTAGCCCTAGGCTGTGGGTATCCAGCTCAGTGGTAAAGGATCCCAAACGAACGCTTGCGTTGCTGATTCTATTGTGGCTGGCAAAAGAGAAGCCTGCGAAAATGACGATCACGCCTGCCAACGAACTGGTTGACGGTGAGTCCAGTTTAAAGCTGCTGCTTAGCTATGCCAATAGTCTCAATGTACCTGTGAAAGAGACTGACCTAGGCCTTAATACTGTGTCACTTTTTCAAGCGCAAATTGAATCCTTGGATGCTGTTTTGTGCCTAGTATGGCGTCTTGCGCGAGTAAGCACGGTTGGTTCTCCTCGTTCGGCCGAGCGTATAAAGAAAGATGGCGAACTGGTCAGAGGTGACCGAGTAATTAGGCTTACGAGCAATATTGATTTGATTGGAATTCTTATCTCCACAAGTCCGATTGAATATATCACGGTGCTGTTTGCATGGCTTCAATCGAAAAAAGAGCTTGATCACGTCGTTGAGAATCGACTAATTCGAATGCTTGGCATTTTCTCTGATCAGGTCGTCTGCAAAACAGATAATGACGTGAATGGCTATTTATATTCTCTTCCATGTGTGTACGACGCCCTGCTTTCCGCAAATGAATTAGAGACGAAAAAAGTCTTAACGTGTACCAACAGCGATCCGAAAGGCCCTGTAAGGGCAGTTAAGAACCTTATTATCGACGGTCTCAATCCCTGGCTCTCGCCCATCTCGACTAATAATGCGAAAAACGTCATCCTTGCCAAGGGCGTGAACAAAGCCGAACTTAATGATTACAAGTCTAGGGCTTTCACGTCATTCAATACAGCAAGAGTGGACTACTCTGATTTGTCGTCTAATGCTGAAACTAAGACCGCTGAGACCAGTGAAGCCAGCGAGGTTAAACTTCCTTATAATCTTATTTATTTTGGAGCCCCCGGCACCGGCAAGTCGCACAGCTTGAACAAACTCGCCGGGGAGCACTTCGATAAGGCGCACACGCGTCGCGTCACGTTCCACCCGGACTACAGCTACGCCTCCTTCGTGGGCTGCTACAAGCCGACGATGCAGTGGCCCGAGCAGAAGCCCGACGAGTCGCTGTCCGAGAACATGAGGAGGCCCTACATCTCCTATGAGTTCGTCCCCGGACCCCTCGTGAAGAGCTACGTCGAGGCGAAGACCCATCCCAATGAGGACTACCTCCTCATCGTTGAGGAGATCAACCGCGCGAACCCCGCCGCAGTGTTCGGCGACGTATTCCAACTGCTCGACCGCAAAGGCGACGGGGTGAGCGAGTACGACGTGGACGTTCCCGTCGATCTCGGAGAGTTCCTCTGGAAGGAGTTCTACGATGCATCCGGGTGCGCGGACGAGACCCCGGGGCTCTACAGCCACGAGGAGAACGTCGCGCATCGCGTGAACGCGATGCGCCTGCCCTCCAACCTCTACATTTGGACAACTATGAACAGCGCCGACCAGGGCGTGTTCCCGATGGACACCGCCTTCAAGCGCCGCTGGGAGTTTCGCTACATGGGAATCGACGAGGGCGAGGGAAAGTACGCCGGCAAAGTCGTGCGCATCGGCGCGAAGCGCGAGCCCGTGGAGTGGAACGTCCTTCGCCACGCCATCAACGGCCTGCTCAAGGGCAAAGCGCGCGTCAACGAGGACAAGCTCCTGGGCCCGTTCTTCCTCACGGAGTCCGCACTGGATGACGACGAGGCCTTCGACGAGGCGTTCAAGAGCAAGGTGCTGCTCTACCTCTACGAGGACGCCGCGAAGATGAAGCGCCCGAAGGTATTCCGTCACCCCGACTTCACGTACTCCGAGATCTGCGCCGAGTACGACAGCTCTGCCGACGGCGTGTTCGCTCTCGACGAGCCCGTGCCACGCGTCGAGGATGGCGCCCCCTCCGAGGACGAGGGCAACGGCCAGGGCGCGGAGGAGTAGCCCATGGCCTTCGACCCCGTCTACGTACGGGAGCGGGACTCCTACTCGTTCGGCGACCTCACCCGGCTGCTCGGTCTCGACGTCCGCGACGCCCTCGCGTGCGTGAGGGCGCTCGCCGCCCGCGGGGTGCTGACGCTCAGGAGCGACGCCGTCCCCGAGGGGGGCGACGCCGACGAGGAGCTCGCCGCCCTCGGCAAGTACCAGTTCACGTGGGTTGGCCTCGCGCGCTGGCGCAAGACCCTCGTCTGCGCCTACCCGAAATACTTCCCCAGGGGGACGCGCCCCTCGGAGACGGAGCTCGCCCAGGTGTTTCGCGTACTGCGCAAGAGCTCCGGCGGGCTTTCTGGCGTCGGCGCCGCGCTGCCGGACGCCGACGAGGACGGCGGGCCGCTCTCGCTCATGCTGGCGCTGCTCGGCTCCTACGAGGAGAATGGCGTCTACTCCAACTACGTGCGCGTGGTCCGCGACAACGGGTCGGGTGAGATCGCCTGGGGCAGGACCATCGCGCAGAACCAGCCCTTCATGGACGGCGACACGCCGGCCTACTTCGACCTTAAGACGCGCGACACCTCCCGCGACGCGGCCGACCTGGTGACACGCCTCCACCGGTGCGTGCTGACTCGCTGCTCCGAGGACCTGCGTCGCTGGGGCCTGGACGAGCTGCTGGGGCTCGCCCCGGTCGACCTCTCCGGCGAGGAACTGGAGGACCTGGGTGACGCCGAGACGCTGACCTACCGCCTGGAGCAGGAGCGCTCCGTGCAGTTCGTGGCGTGGAAGCAGGACGTCATCGACATGCTGCTGCGCTATCTGAGCCCCTCCGAGGAGTATGAAAGCCCCGAGGAGGAGTTCTGCCTGGGCACTTCATCCTTCTACCACGCGTGGGAGCTGGCATGCAAGAGCGCTTTCGGGGACAGGCTCGCCGACCGCATAGACTCGCTGGGGCTTCCGCTCGCCGAGGACTGGTGCCAGCGCGGCGCGGAGACGCTTCTGGGTATCATCCCTAGGCCGGAGTGGATGGACGCCGGCGGTGCGGGCTGCGGGGACGTGAACACGCTGATTCCCGACGTCATAGGCATCCATGGAGACGGCGCTGGCGGCAGAGCGTTCTGCATCTACGACGCGAAGTACTACACGCCGTCGCTGCGCCCCGGCGCCGCCAAGGACGTGCCGGGCGTCGAGTCCGTAACGAAGCAGGTGCTCTACCAGAGCGCCTACGGGGACTTCATCCGGGACAACGGGTTCTCCTCCGTGGCGAATGTCTTCCTGGTACCGACCCACGAGGCCGAGGCGAGGCTCATGGGTAGGGTGCGGTTCCCAGGCGTCTTCGGGAAGCCTGAGCCGCCCCTCACGGACGGGGTGGAGATGTGGGCGCTGCCCGCGGACTACGTGTTCGACTGCTATCTGGCAGGAAGACTGGCGGACGGGAAGCTGATCCAGAGGATGTGCGAAGGGAGCCTGGATGGGGCGCATTAGTTTCGGGGACACACTTGATTGGGATGGCACGCTCTATCCCAATCCTTCAAGTGCTATTGACGGGGCCATCAACATGGTCTCGACCTCTCGATACACGGCAAAATCCGACCCCGTTGAGTTGACAGAAACAACGGACAGGATGAGATACCGGTTCCTCGCGACCAACGTAGACAATCCGAAGAATCCTTCTCATTGTGTTGAGGGCAAATTCGTCTACGAACGAAAGAGGAAAGGAGATGCTTCTTTCCCCTCAGACTCGGCCGAAACCGAACTGGGCCCTGCTTCGAGGGGCATGCTGCAAAGAAAAGGGTTCAATGGTGATTGGCTCGAACTCACTTTAGACACCGGAGAGACCCGTCGCCTGTACGAGGCACTTGATGCTCGCTACCGAATCCATCAGGAGGGTGGAGGAGTTCAAGGCGGCAGCACAACGTATGTCCCCCTTGACCGCTCCGTAAGCTCACTCCTTAAGATGATGCGCGAAAATCCCTCGGAAACCAGGCTACTTACAGATGGCAATAATTTCGAACTCGTCAAAGAGATGATCCGGCTCATGACCCAGGGGACGACTCGCGAGCAATTGGGTGAGATATTCTCCGAGTTGGAGAAGGGACATCTCGATGACTTCACGGTCAGTCTGAGTCTCGCCCAGCTCGAAAAGGTCGAAAAGGAGATTGCTGAGAACCTCGGTAACGGCAACGAGGAGTACTGGCAGAGAATATTCACCGACCACCAATGGATACTGTCGCAGGTATTCTCCGCCCCATGCACACTTCTCCAAGGCAAGGCGTATGTCGGAGGCAAGGCGATTGATAATTCCGGTGGCAATATCTGCGATTTCCTCTACCAGAATGAGCTAACCAGCAATGTCACGCTCATCGAGATCAAGACTCCTCTTACAAGCCTGCTCGGCACAATATACAGGGGGAAAGAGCCCGAGAACGCCGTTTATTCCTTGACCTCACACATGAGCGGATCAGTAAACCAAGTGCTTAACTACCGGGACACGCTCACGAAGGAGTACTACATGGTCAACGGGCGCTCGTCTTCTCACTTTGAGGCCCTTTCCCCAAAGTGCGTTGTAGTCATAGGGAAGATCTCTGAACTCGACACCGCGAGCAAAAAAGCTACCTTTGAGCATTATCGGAATAACCTCAGCGATGTGACTGTGGTTACTTTTGATGAGTTGCTCCAGCGAATCCAGGACCTCATTGCCGTACTCCGAACAGGCAACGAAGCGACCTCCCCGACCTCGGGAATCCGGGAACCCGACATAGTCATTCCCTTCCAGCAAGCCAATCCGAATCCTCGTTTGGTCGGGAGATAGTCCAATTACCCCTTAAACACCATGTCGTTGTGGTATTCAATAAACTCAGCTCGTGGAGCGAATCGCTTCGGAAGCGCAATTGGCTCTCCGTTGTAGCGCCACAAATACTCGTCCTCGGGCGTTTCGTGCTCGACCACACTGGACACCATTATCTTTAGGTCCTTCGTAATTGTGATTAGTCCCCGATCGAACGCCTTATCGTGTAATGCGTTTAAAAGCAAGTCGTTGTCGGGCGCAAGGCGCTCCGTTTTAGGACCAGAGACTTTCCAGGGCTTGATATGGGTGGCGACCAGCAGTGTCTTGTTCGATAGCCCCGTCAAGCAACACCTTGAATTGTAATTGGCAAGCAAGGTATTTCGAAAGAACTCCTGGTTCATCCGCATCGAAACGATTGCCTCGCGCTCTTTACCCTCTGGCAAATCAATGCCGATCGTCTCTTTCAACTCATCGCTTAGCGGTTCTTCAAAATCGAAACAGTTGAGGAAAACGTCGGTCGCCTCCTCAACAAGCTCATCACCAGCAGAGGAATACTCAGCCCAAACCATCTTGTCCATTTTGCTCGCCTGGGTCATTCCAACCTTGCCGCGAGCACGTCGACGCTCATCGGATGATGCAAGGTTCCAGATTATTAGAGCAACCGCGCCCGGCGTTCCGCCAATGGCCTTGGCTAACGCCTGGACATCCTCGCTTGTATCATCGACCTTTTTTAATGGTAGGGCGAGGTATAAGAACAGAGCCGCAAGGGTTTCTTCCCTCGACTATTTATCTCCACGACTAGCCATGATTGCTCCTCGCCCGCGCACCGCTCACTTAGCTGCTCCAAGATAATCCCGCGGGGACCGCACTTGCCGCCTTTTCTCATTCGTCGGTGAACGGTTGAAACAACGGCGCTTCCACGCGCTTCTCATACCCGCGCTCAAGCTTCTTCCCAAGCTCCGCGGCACAGCGCTTCGTCTCCTCGGCAAACAGGTCATCGATAGCTCTATCAATCCGAACGCAGGTCTCGAAATGTTCGTCCTTCCAGGGCAGATCAAGGCCCAGGCTCGTATCCCAATAGCCGCCGAGCCTTGCGTTGATTACTTCCTCGGGATACAGCACGTCTTGGCGAACACCTTCGATCACCTCATCCTCGTCCATGTCACAGGCTGCATCGTCCTTCTTGAGACACTTGCGCAGCTCCTTTTGCTCGCGGATGCGATGCAGCGCGCTGGCGCACACCACAGCCAAAAAGCGGTAACGTTCGCATAGGTCCCATTCGCCGCCGAGCCATACTCGATAGCCCAGAACGACGCTTGCAGGCTCCTCGTTCAGTAGGAACAGGTCCCACGGGTACACCTCAGCACACGCGTCCTCCCCTGACTTTTGCGCGCCACTGCGCGTAAAGGCGCACGGTTCTACGTCGTAATAGTCAAAACCGTGGCCCGCATCGCGACGATTGATGACGTGCTTGGGCAACAGGACAATCTTGTCGCTGGGCTCGGGGTCGATCTTGCGCAGCTTTTTGAGCTTGCGGCGGACGCGTTTTAGGCCGCGGTCGCTATCGCCACAGCCGCAACCGCCTGCCTTGTCGTCGTATCGCAGGGCGACCTCGCGCGCCAGGATCTTTTTGTCTGCCGCGCACAGCAGGTCGCTCACGGTAGGCAGGTCTTCCCACTCAATGCCATCGACATCCCAAATACTGCTCATATTCAACCTCTTTCTGGCTGTGAATTTACGCGCTCGATCGTCCTGCCCTACATGCCAAAAGGCATGCGCCCTGCTAGAGCGCCTTCTTGCTGGGCGCAACCACCTCGTCCACCAGGCCCAGCTCTAGGGCGCGCTTGGCGTTACACCAGCAGTCGCGCTCGGTGAGCTCGTGGAACTCCTGGGCACTCAGGTTGCCATGCTCGGCCAGCAGCTCGTCCAGCTCGGCGCGCATGGCCGCCGTGTGCTGGGCCACGATCTCGATATCGGTCTGCTGCGCCATGCCCGTGCCGCCCATCAGCTGGTGGATGAGCACCTGCGTGTGGCGGTACACCTGGCGGTGGTCGCCGCAGGCCAAGATCACCGCGGCCATCGAGGCCACGACGCCCTCGCCCACCGTGATCACGGGGCAGTCGAGCGACTGCATGGTGTCGATGAGCGCCAACCCCGCTGTAACGCTGCCGCCCGGGCTGTTGATGATGAGGGTGATGGGCTCGGTCGCGCTTTGATGTTCCAGCACCAGCATGGACTTAATGAGGCCGTTACAGGTCACATCGTTGACCTCGCCCTCCAGCAGCAGCACGCGGCTGTTGAGCAGCTCGCTTGCCATATCGACGGCGGCAACGCGGCCGTCCTTGGACTTCTTAATGATGCTGGGCTCACGATACATAACGGACATGGCAATTCCTCTCTAGATGGAATCGATAAGGGAAACTGGCCGCACGGCACATGGCAAACAGAGGCCGTGCAGCCAAAATGCAGGTCAAAATGCGCGAGGCTGCAAGGGTTAATCCCTTAGCCACTTGGCTGCATTGGGATGGTCGTCGCAAAAGTACTTCTTGGCGCGGAAGGGACGCATGCCGGTCACCTTGACCAGGCAATCGGTGCGAGGCATAAGCCCAACCTCGCCTGGGGTCATCACGCAGCCGCGCACATCTACGGCAGTGCGCTCGGCGCCCACGTACTTGGTGCCCAAAACCGACTCGCCACACAGTTCGCTTATGTAGTTCTGCGTCGCGATGTTGCTGCCGCCACCCATATAGACCAAACTATCGCAGTTATCGAGAATGGTAAGCGCCGTGGATTTGCCGTACACGGCATCGAGCTGGCTCAGCGATTGCGCACACATCAAAAAGCTAATGCCGCGGCTGCGCACGGTCGCAATGCTGCGCTCAAAATCGGGGATGCGTCCCACATTGGGAAACTCATCGAGCACAAACTGCACGCGACGCTGCAAATGGCCGCTGGGGCTGGCATCGGCACGGCGCTGGGCAAGGTTAAACAGCTGCTTAAGGGCAACGTTCGCAAGCCATGCATTAGCCGAATCGTTGTCGCTCACCTTAAGATCGATCACGCGCTTGCCCTCGTCAATACGATCAAGACGCATCTCGTCATTCTCAAAAACGCGCATGAGCTGAGGCGTCTTAAGCCGCGAGATAGTTGCATTGAGCGTGATCAGAATACTCTTAAGCGTCCTATCTGCCGCACCTCGAAAATCGCGATACTGCTCAACGCCGTACAGGTCTGCGTTCACAGCCCCATACTTATCGAGGAACTCCTTGGACTCCACCTCTTCTACAAGGTAGTCCAACGGGAATCGGCCCTCGCCATCCCCCGTGACCTTGATGAGCGCAGCCAGTTTAAAGACGTTGTTCATCTTAAGGTAGCGGCGCGGAGCATTGGGGTCCTCGCCCGGCGCAAGGGTGCCGGCAAGACACTCCAGGAGATACAGGATTCCAACAATTGCTCGAAGCAGCAGATCGTTTGCGTTATCCCAGAACGGATCATACCTACGGCTACGACCGTCAGGATCGACCCCCTCCATGATTGCCGCCACCGTAGTGGGGATATCCTCGACATCCATCACGTAGCGCAGAGGGTCGTATCCGGCCGACTGCTCGGGATTAACAGTATCGAGAACCGTTACCTCGTAGCCGTCCTCTTCAAAGCCTTTCCCCGTACGGCGCAGCAGCTCACCCTTGGTGTCTGTGACCACATAACAGCATTCGTGGTGATTGAGCAGGTTGGGCAAAATGAAACTCGCCGTTTTGCCGCTGCCGGTACCTCCAAAGGCAAAGACATTGTTGGACACACTCGTCTCCCAATGCTTGTCGTCCTCGTAGAACGCCACCGTGGCACCCTTAGCCAGGATCACATCGCGCTGCTCATCGCCAGACGACAGCGCCTGCATCTCCTCCTTAGTCGCCCACTTCTTGGTCTGATACTCCGTTTGCTGCGCGGCCTCGTAGCCGTACATCTTGATGACTGACATGGCGTGGCTCCTTTCTTGTCCGTGACGTTGGTGGTTGTTAAGCAATGCGATCGACACCGTCGTCCTCATTGAGCTGTGCCGAGCGCGACGACTTGGTCGCGTGGCCGATCAGGCGCTCGGCCTGCGCCAGATAACTCTCGCGAGCAGCAGTTGAAACCGTCCCGTCGCGCAGATACGCAAGCAATGCATTAATCATCAGCTTGTCGAGCAGGTCGTATCCCTTGGCCCGAGCGCAGTTGAGGAGGTAGCGGTCCTGAAGCCCCCGTACCTTAGTTGCCAAATCGATTTCCATCTTTTCCTCCATGTAATAAAAAGTGTGTCGTTCGTCCAAAAGTGCCTCAAACGGGCGTTTGACGCATAACTCAAAGTTGAAACGCGGACTCGTATCGAACACGCGTCGTTGCACCTTGAGGTAGCGCTTATAAAACATGACGGCATCATCTTCATCCGCCGTAAAGCCACGCGATCCATCGCGGTGCAGCCGGTCGTAAGGCTTTTTGCTATCGATATGGCGCACGAATGGGGACGGAATATAGGCATCCTTCTTGACGTTGTACTTCATCCCTGTCGTAACCTGCTCAAACAAGAGAACGCCAGCTGACTTAAAAGCCGCATTACATCCATGCCTAAACATGCTCACCACGGCTGCCACGCTGCCCATGCAGCTATCGCGCGGGGAAAAATACAGCGAAAGCAAAGCGAGCGTCGCAGCAGTCAAAAGCTCGCGGGCCTCGTGTACATCGGCTCGATACTGCTCGGGCACCAGCCCGGGAATATCGGGCGAGCGCTCTTCCAGCACGCCAACGAGCGATTTAGCCAGGCGCTCGACGTTCTTCTCGCCGCAGTACGGACACGGAAGTGGCAGCTCTGCCTTCCTGTTCACTTCGCACATACCGCGGAGATCCTCGTCGATCGCACTGAGGAATGCCTCGTAAATACTGTCCCGTTTCTTCATGAATGCTTCTTTCTATCCGGTTTCAGGTGGTTGATGTAAGTCTGTTCTAAGTTCTAGAATATTCTGACGCTAGAACGATGATTATTGATCTAACCTGTAGTTTCATAAGTGAAATCATCCTGCTCGATTGCTTAGTTTGCCTAAAGGCTACAAAGCGAATGTATCAAGCAATTGCTATTGAGTTGGCTTTGGATTGCTTCGAGGATAGCACAGCGTGCTGTTCTCGTCATTAGAAATTTTAATATTTTTCTGCTAATATAAACCCACTGAGAAGAAAGGGCTCTATACATGCGTGAAACTACATCATCATTGCCACGCCTCACCGCCGCCGCCCTCTCGCGCGCGCTTAACCTGGAACAAGGCAGTCGCCTGCTCACTGTCCGTCTGCCTGGCGCTGTGGATGCCGAAGATCTCGCTAAGTGCTTTACCCTAAACGGTAACGGCGTGCCCGATATTAGTGAGCTTGAACCTGGAAAGCAGAATGCAAGCGATGATGATGCAGCGCCGGTGTTTGTCGATGCATCAAACTACTACCGCGCAAATAAGCACGATATCGAAAAAGACAGTGCCGCGCTCATCGATTATTTGGAGCCTGGCTACCTTGATTTTTGCGACTGGGGTCCTTTTATTTGGTGCCTGTATGCTCTCGCCCTTTCGGGCCGCACTCGAGCAGCCGTGGTACTTCCCGCCGATTTACTTGATAAAGCTGAACAAGCACGCACGATTTTGATACGCGAAGGGCTCATCGAGAGCGTCGTTTATTTGCCACTTTCCGAGCCCAGGCCCTACATGACAAGCGCGCTCCTCATACTGTCTTCAGGAAATCGCAGCGTTGCATTTCGCAGCGCAATTGAGCCCGGACCGCGTTTTCAATATGTGACTAAAACATCGTATTACTCTGATATCACCTTTTCTATCTCTCCTGACTGGGCCCGCATTGATACCAATACGCCAAGATCGACGCCAATCGAAACGTCCACTTTTGCCACGCGCGAGCTGCTCCAACACCACGCCGCTCTCTCAAAAGGCAAAATCAGCCTCATCGCCATCACCCGAAACTACAGCGCCACACTCGGTGACTCTTTTACGCGAGTCGCGCCATTCATGCCCCGCGAGAGCACGACATCGAACGACATTGACGCAGTCGAGGTGCGCCGAATCTCATCTCAAGATTTTCAGGACGGCAATCTTCTGCCCGTAGATGCTTCAGATAATCAAAATAGCTCGGATTCTAAATTCGTAAAGGTGGACCCCAGCGTTCTCGATCGTTATGAGCTCCGCGCTGGAGATATCGTCATGCCGCGCATGCTGGGTCGCTACGGCGCGTCCAACCTGCTCGTCGTCAGCTCCGATGACGCTAAGCAGCATCTGGTTGCTTCGCATAACACCACCGTCATTCGCCCGTCATTCCAAACGATGACCGAAGATGAGCGCGTAGTGTTTTCGGAGATAATTGTTGGATACCTTACCGAAGGCCACGGGGCGCAGCTGATTCAAGCATTAACTGAAGCAGCCAGCATCCGCGCCATCCGTCCTAGCGACCTGTTTGAGATCGAAGTCCCGCCGGCGCTCGACCCGCGCACACGCGAGTATAGCGAATCCATCAACCGCTTTGCCGAGGTCGTAAGGACAAAGAAACAAGCCGAGGCCACTGTCGCCCAAGCCCAGCGCGACCTCGAAGGCGCAAAAAAGGCCGTCACCCAGGTGGTCGACCAGACCTGCGAATAGCGCATAGGCAGTAGAAACGTCTTAAGCCGGCGACAGGAACTAATTCTGCCGCCGGCTTAACTATCTAGCCTATTCCCATCCCGTGGTCTGAGGATTCCATTTGCACACATTCGCCGAATGATTAAAGCACGGTGTATACAACCGATTGACGACCTCTTCTGCCCCAGCAATGTTCCCCGCGAGATCAAGTACCCCCGCCTGCCTCGCCATCTTTACGTACTGTGCAGAACCATTTTGTTTCCACCAGAGAGGCGCCACGAACTCTTCCGGCATTGCCACTTTGCGGGCAGACGCTTCTTTCTCGACCCTCTCGACAAGCGTAGCCCCATCGACGAAGCAAGTTTTCGCGTACACCAAGATGTCGACTATATCCTTGATTCGCGATGAAGCACGGCCCTCATGCATCTCTATCATTGCGAGCAATTTATCTGCAAGGGCACTCTCCACTCGGCATACTCGATAGTCGCAGACTGGGAGCCCCTCGATATTCAGACGATCGATCGGCGCAAGAACCTCAGGCTCAAGTCCCCGCACTTCATCAATTACCAAGTCAATTGAAATTGGCTGTAGCTTCTTGGTTCCCATAAAGGGGGTGAACCACACCTTCGCACCGCACCGATACTCATCTTCTTCTTTGATTTGCTCTGCACGATCAAAGACGAACGAAACGAAATCCTCCAGATCAATCGAAGCAGCCTGCACCAGATCGACAATAGCCTCTTCGAGACTCTCCTCTTGAGCAACCAAGTCAATATCTCTTGTGACACGTGCATCGAGTGTTCGCGCCAGGACGCTTTGACCGCCCTTGAGCACAAAGCTGCCGTCATCTTCTGAAAAAACGCGACATAGGAAGCGATGAAAGTAGAAACCGACGATTGCCCGATTAGTATCCATTGGTGATTCTCTTGCGGCATTCCTAACAGCCATCTCCAATGCGGCAGGCGTTTTGTACTTCACCATGTCCTCCGTTTCGCATTACCCGTTCAGTACCATCAGCAAAGGCGCCATCAGCTCGCGTCGTTTGGCGGTTTTAGAGTTCTCCTCTACAAGATCCTTCAGCCGTTGTATATCGAGTCCACGTCCAAGCGCGTCGTGATAGGCATCGATAATTAATGAGGGATCCTCGCAATCGAGGCAAAGATCGACAAGCGTGCGCTCGGGTTTAGTTACCGGCAGGCCGTCGAGCCAAACGATGTCCCGCTCAGCAATCTCGCGCTTTACAAAAGAAAGGGATTCGTTTCTTGTATTGATACGCATGGGCGCGGTCATCCTGTAGGGGGACAGATAGAAATCGCCCATTTGCTGCAGGTTCGCCGCTGTCGTACCGCTCACGGCGATGCCATCCCACTGACGTTTTCTCTCCCACGCGCAAAGGGAGGGATTGGTGAGCTTCCAAAAGGCGTTGAGTTCGTCGGTGTCTCGGCGCTGCGTTCCAGACATCCGGTAGGCGCCGTGGCATATCCGTTCAAGACGCCCTGCGCGGCATGAGTGCGCCAGCGCATCTCGAGAGATGTCCATGCGAGCCGCCTGGGCTGTGGTGAACACGCCCTCGCTCTCGGAAAGCTCGCTTATCGCCGCTATGTTGCTAAAGTACTTCATGCTGCAATTGTAGGATATTTTCATACTTTTGCAACGTGATTTTTGATCCATTAGATCCGTTTGCCTTGTTTACCCCATTTCTGACGCCGTTTTGCACCGGCACCCCATCCCCCGCTATTGAGGTCTAATACTTTTCCGCGAAGTGAACGGCTGTTTTTGGACCCCTGAAACATCCGCATTTTTCGGCGGCAAAATCGTGGGATTTCAGCATTGAAACCGCAGGAAGCGGCACCTCTAAAGTGTCGATGCTTCGGGGGTCCGTTTTCACTCATTCACTTCTCGGAAAAGTATTAGACCTCGCTATCAGCTATCCCAAAGATCAGACCGCCCCTCCTTCACGCCACGCAAAACCTGCCTTTTCTGCCCCTGCCCGCCTCCGCACCACCCAAAAACTCATCCAACATTAATCTTGGCTCAAGAATCGCTTAATCTATAACCTGCACTATAGAGTTCGACCAAGGGCGGGGCGGCGCAACGCAAACCGCCGAACGCAACGCTCGCGCCCGAGCAAATTGCCCGGCGTCGCGCCCATCGAACGAAAGGACAGGTCATGGACGACCTCGAAAAAGTTGAAACCATCCGCACCAAGTGCAACGTGAGCTACACCGATGCCAAGGCCGCGCTCGACGCTGCCGACGGCAACGTTTTGGATGCCATCATTTGGCTCGAGTCGCAGGGCAAGACCCAGACCACGTCGGCGCATGCCGCCACCGAGTCCGCGCCAGTCGATGAGCCCTCTGCCGAGATGGTCGCCGCGCAGGTCGCTTACGAAAAGTCGAGCGAAAAGACCGACTTCTCCAAGAAGATGGACAGCGTGTGGGAGTACCTCAAAAAGCTCTTCCGCCTGAGTCTGGACACCAAGTTTATCGCCACGCGCCGCGATGCGATCATCCTCAACATCCCCATCCTGATTCCCATCGTCGCCCTGTTTGCCTGGGGCGCCACGATATGGCTGATGCTGCTTGGCCTGTTCTTTGGCATGCGCTACCGCATCGATAGCGACGGCGACGTGCCCGGCAGCATCAACAACCTGATGGACAGCGCTGCCAATGCCGCGGACGACATCAAGCAAAATCTGAACGACGACAAGTAATCGCAGACGGGGGCACGTATGGCACGGATCCTGATTGTAGAGGACGAGGAGAAAATCGCCCGCTTTGTGACGCTCGAGCTGGAGCACGAGGGCTACCAGGTGGAGCACGCCGCCGATGGCCGCACCGCCGTTGACCTGGCGCTGGAGCGCGACTACGATCTGATTCTGCTCGACGTGCTGCTGCCGCAGCTCAACGGTATGGAGGTGCTGCGGCGCGTGCGCAAGCACAAGGATGTGCCGGTGATCATGGTCACCGCGCGCGATGCCGTGATGGACAAGGTGGCCGGGCTCGACGCCGGCGCCGACGATTACCTGACCAAGCCATTTGCGATTGAGGAGCTGTTCGCACGGATCCGCGTGGCGTTGAAGCGCTCGGAGGCCGTGCGGGCGGCTTCGGGCGTTGGCGGCGGCGGGGCCGGGGCTGGCGTAGCGAGCGGCACGGCCGCCGGTATCGCCACAATGTCCCCGGCAACCGACACGGCCCAGACCGCTGCCGCGCCCTCCCCCGCCGCACTCGCCGTGGGCTCGGTTGTGCTCGACCCCGACCGCCGCGAAGTCACGGTCGGCGGCTCGCCCATCGCGCTCACGGCTCGCGAGTTCGACGTCCTCGCCCTGCTTATGGCGCACGCCGGCACCGTGCTCACGCGCGAGCGCATCGCGCACGAGGCGCTGGGCTACGACTACGTAGGCGACACCAACAACGTCGACGTGCACATCGCGCACCTGCGCGCCAAGATCGAAGACGCCGGCGGCGCCCGCATCATCCAGACCGTGCGCGGGGTGGGCTATGTCTGCCGCACGTAATGCCGAGGCCAAGCGCGTCACCTCCATCGCCCGCGCCATCAACTGGAGCTATATGTGGCGCCGCCTGATGAGCTACGTCTGGCTCGATCTGTTGCTGTTGGTTATTGCGGTGGCGATCCTCGTCTATGGATACAACCGGACGCTGCCCAACGGCGCGTTTACCGCAGGATGGATCCCCAGCACCACCGTTCGCAGCATGTCGCTGACGCCCGCGCGCGGCTGGGACCTGACAACGCTCACCTATACCGTCGAGCTTGCGCGTACCACCAAGACTTTCCCCCTCGCGCAGGACCTCGTCACGCTATGGCCTCTCTACCTTGTCGTTGTGGGTTGGCAGGTCATCAGCGTGCTCAACATGCTCGGCGGCGCCCGCCGCGTGCGCCGCACCATGGCGCCGCTCAACGATCTGGCCCTGCGCGTGGACGAACTCGGCCGCATGCAGCTCTCCGGCGGCAAGATGGAAACGCTGGAGCAGGCCATCGAGCGCGCAAGCGTCGACTCGCCGAGCGTCACCACCGGCGACGCCGACCTGGCAAGCATCGAGGTCGCGCTCAACCGCCTGCTGCGCCAGATGCAAGAGGCCAAGCTGCAGCAGATGCGCTTTGTCAACGACGCGAGCCACGAGCTGCGCACGCCCATCGCGGTGATTCAGGGCTACGTGAACATGCTCGACCGCTGGGGCAAAGACGACCCGGACGTGCTGGCAGAATCCATCGCGTCCCTCAAGGCCGAAAGCGAGCACATGCAGGAGCTCGTGGAACAGCTGCTGTTTTTGGCACGCGGCGATGCCGGGCGCACGGTCCTACGGCGTGCGCATACCAACTTGGCTGCACTGGTCGGCGAGGTATGCGAGGAATCACAGATGATCGATGCCGAGCACACGTATCGGCTGGCTTTTGACGCCCTGCTTGCCAGCGACCCGCGCTGCGACGCGCCCGTCGACGTGGCGCTCGTGAAGCAGGCCCTGCGCGTAATCGTGCAGAATGCCGCCAAGTATTCGGACGCGGGCACGCCCATCACGTTTGGCGTGGCGCCGGATGCGGGCGCGGGCACGATCGACATAAACGTTGAGGACGAGGGCATCGGCATGAACCAGGAATCCGCAGCCCACGCGTTCGAGCGGTTCTACCGCGCCGACAACGCGCGCGATGCCGGCGCGCAGGGCTCGGGTCTGGGGCTTGCCATTGCCAAGTGGATCGTCGATAGCCATGGCGGTGTCATCGGTGTGACCTCGGTCGAAGGGGTCGGCAGCCGCTTTACGATTCGCCTGCCACGGTAGGGATGCCCCCTCGTGGATCGAGGTCTAATACTTTTCCCGAGAAGTGAACGACCATATTCGGACCCCCGAAGCATCCGCATTTTTCGGCCGCAAAATCGCAGGATTCCAGCATCGAAACTGCAGGAAACGATGCCCTTAAAGTGTCGATGCTTCGGGGGGGCTGATTTGTCTCGTTCACTTCTCGGAAAAGTATTAGACTTCGGTTTTTTGACCGTTGCAAAAGTCGATCCCTCGGCATAAATAAAGGGATAAGGCCATACGGCCCTATCCCTTTTTGCTAACTAAAGCAGCTCGTGCGCTACTCGCGGCACAGGTGCACGGCGAAGCCGGCGAACTCGCGCTTAAAGTACACGAGCTTGGTGCTACCGTCGGGCAGCAGCGCGCGCGACTCCTCGTTGACCTCGAGCCCGCGCTCGGCAAACCACTTCTCGGCCGCATCGATGTCGTTGACGGCAAAGCCAATGTGGCCCTTGGTGCCACGACCGTTCTGCTTCATAACCTCGACCAGCGAATCGTTAAAGTACGAAACCGGGGTCTCGATAACGGGCAGGCCCATCATCGTCGAGAACAGCTCCGCGATCTCCAAGGCGTCTGCCGGGTCGGCGGCGTTAATGCCCACATGGGCAACGCGCATACCAAAGAGCTCTACCGGATTGGCGTTCTGCTCACTCATGCAGGCAGCGCCTACTGAGCCATGACGTCAAGAACGGCCTTCTCGGCGGCAACGCGGTTCATGCCGGTCATGAAGGGCACGCCGCTCACGTACGGGCAGGTGAGGCCCTCGGGGGCAACGGTGGTGGCGATCAGCAGGTCGGCGCCCTCGTCGCAAGCGTCCTTGGCCTCGGAGATGGCGCACTGCACGATCTCATACTTGTCGGCGTAACCGTTGGCGTCGAGCAGGGTGGCGACCTTCTGGGCAACGAGCGTGGAAGTAGCGGCGCCAGCACCGCAAGCCAAAACGATTTTCTTCATAGGTAATGTCTCCCTTCATGGTTTACTTTAGGTAAGTGTACCGCAGCGAGCGATGGCACTCGGCCTCGATGAGCTTTTATGCCAGTTTGCTTGCGCGCTGCGTATAATACATCCAGTACGTGTTGTCATACCGCTCGCTTTATGAGCGACTAAGGACCCTAATATGCCCGATTCCCGCACACTCTGGACCGCCGTCGTTATCATCTGTATCGCCGTGTCGGTGTTCTTTAGCATCAAAAAACGCACCACGTTTAAGCGCCTGCAGCAGTTGATGGCTGCCAAACAGTGGGACGAGTTCGATCGTTTGCTCGACGGCAAACTCACCAGCATGCTGTACCCGCGCTACAACCGCGACTACCTGCGCCTGAACTCCTATCTGTTGCGCGAGGACCACGAACACGCCAACGAGATGTTCGATTTGCTGCTGGGACTCAACCTGCCCAAGATGCAGCGCGTCGACCTGGTAATCAAGGCCTTTAACTACTACGTTGGCCAGGAGGACCGCAAAAAGTCCAAGGAGTTACTGCACGAGATCAAGGGCTTTGAGGGCGGTCAGGCCGAGGCAGTCGCGCACGAATGCCAGCTGATGTACGACACGATGATCCTCAAGCGCCACAACGACATCCCCGAGCTGGAGCGCATGCTCGAAGAGGCCGGTGACGACAAGGTCAAGAGCTGCCGCCTGGAATACCTGCTGGCCCTGCAGTACCAGAACAAGGGCGACGAGGCAAAGTTCCAAGAGTTCCTCGAGAAGTCGGGCCAACACTCGATGGCCGTCAACGCGTAACGGACGGCTTGTGCTAGACTTCTAATCTTACGGGGGCGTGGCGGAATTGGCATACGCAGGAGACTTAAAATCTCTCGCCGCAAGGATTGTGGGTTCGAGTCCCACCGCCCCTACCATTTGGCTTTTACGGGCCCGTGCCCCATGGGGATGCGGGCTTGTTTCTTTTGGACGCCGGTGGGGCTCGAACCCGCGAGGGGCGAGCGTCAAGCGGACGCGCAGCGTCCGTAGCGAGCCGGCGAGGGCGCCGACAGGCGGCCGAAGCCGGTGCGTATTTGCTGCGCAAATTCGCAGACGTCCCACCGCCCCTACCACGCATTGTTTACGAGCCCGTGTCCCCCGGAGACGCGGGCTCGTTTCTTGTGGATGCCGACACGGATGATAAGTTGCGGTGGAATAGTTCCTGTTTTGACTGGTTACCAGCTCATTTAAGAACTTTTTCACCGCAACTCAGATTGGCACTCCCACATTTTTCGATGGAAAAACGTGGTTGTCTCGCACATTTTCCGATGGAAAAACGTGGTTGTCTCGCACATTTTCCGGTGGAAACGCCCAAATGGTCTTATACTAGCCGAGAGGGTTGGGAGGCAATATGCAACGACAGCTTATGAGTGAACTTATCGCTTGGAAATCAAGGGCGAATCGCAAACCTCTCTTGCTTAAGGGAGCCCGCCAGACAGGAAAGACTTGGCTTCTTAACGAATTCGCAAGCCAGCAGTATCGAAGCGTCATTCGTTTTGACTTTATGCTCGAGCCGAGCACACGCTCGCTGTTCGATGGGGACCTCGACCCCAAGCGCATCATCTCCCAGATAGAGCTCCTACGTGGCCAAACCGTAACGCCGACAGACACGCTCATCATCTTCGACGAGATCCAAGAGGCGCCACGCGGGATCACCTCGCTCAAGTACTTCAACGAGCTTGCACCCGAATACCACATCGTAGCAGCCGGTTCCTATATGGGCCTCGCGCTCCGACGCGAAAACGAGTCATTTCCCGTCGGCAAAATCGACCAGCTCACCATGCGTCCCATGGGGTTTGCCGAGTTCGTTCGCGCCGTCGACGGCAACCCGCTCGCCGACGCCATCCTTGCCGCAGACATGAACCTTCTAGCAAACGTCACCGAAAAGCTCGTGCACTTGCTCAAGGAATACCTTGTTGTCGGTGGTATGCCCGAAGTTGTCTCCGCTTTCGCCGAGACACGCGACTTCATTGAAGCCCGAAGGCTTCAGCAGCAAATCATCGAGGCTTACGAATCCGATTTTGGCAAACATGCACCCGCCCGCATCGTCGAGCGCATGAGGTTGGTTTGGAAATCCCTTCCCGGCCAGCTTGCCAAGGAGAACAAGAAGTTTGTCTATGGCGCCCTTCGCCCTGGAGCGCGTGCACGCGATTTTGAGGAAAGCCTCCAGTGGCTCACGGACTACGGAATCGTTCATAAGGTGCCACGTGTTTCCGCTCTAAAGGCACCGCTCTCGAGCTACGAAGACCTCTCGGGCTTCAAACTGTTCTGCATCGACACCGGCATCCTCGGAGCGCTCTCCGGTCTCTCTCCGGCCATCGTTCTTAACGGATCCGCTGTTTTTACCGAGTTCAAAGGTTCGCTGACCGAACAATACGTCGCGCAGGAGCTTTTGCTCCAAGACAAAACTCCCGTGTATTGGTCCTCTACCTCTGGCAATGCCGAAACCGACTTTGCCATCGACCATGCGGGAACCGTGCTTCCGCTTGAGGTCAAGGCGGCAGAGAACCTTAAAGCGAAGAGTCTGAAAATAGCCTGCGAAAAATTCAAACTCGAGCGTTGCGTGAGGAGCTCTCTGGCGGCATATAGAGACGAGGACACGCTCGTCAATATTCCGCTTTGGGAAATTGGGCAAATCGACAAACTGGCATAAAGGCTGCGGAGACGCTCAGCAAGGACTGTCCCCAGGTGCCGGCAGAAAAAACGTCCCTAGGTGCCGGCTGTTGAGTTGCGGTGGAATAGGGACTGGTTGGGGCCCGAAAGGGCGATTTTAGTCCGCATTTCACCGCAACTTATGAGGGGATGGTTAAAGGGCGCTCAGGCTCGGGGTCCAGGCGATGGTGGGAGTCGCGCCGTCGAGAACCTCGTTGATGGCGGCGGCCATGCCGGCGAGGAGGCTGTTCTCGCTTACGGTGAGCGCATCGTAGCCACCGGCGCGCATGAGCTCGCGAATCACCACGGCGCCGGCCAGAATCACGCCCGCGCGCTTGGGCTGCACGCCTGGCAACGCGGCAATGCTCTCCACGTCCAGCGTGGACATGCGCTCGATAGCGGCAGAAATCTGCTCCATCGAAAGCTCGCGCAGGTGCACAAAGCTCGAGTCGTACGGCTCCAGTTCGTGGACCAGCGCCACGAGCGTAGTGACGGTACCGCCCACCGCGACCAGGCGCTCTGCACGCTCATAATTGCTCGGCAGGCCCTCAAAATAGGCGGAGAACTGCTCGCCCGCCCACGCGGCGGCAACCGCAAGCTCGCCGTCCGCGGGCGGCAGCGCCGAGAAAAACCGCTCCGTCACGCGACGGCAACCGATGTCCAGTGAGCGCGTTCCCTCCAGCGCAAAGACCCCGCGCTCAGGCGCATAGACGCCCGTCGCGAGCTCCGTGGAGCCGCCGCCCGAATCGGCAACGATGATGCGCTCGCCTGCAAAGTCGTGCGCCACGCCAAAAAACGTCAGGCGCGCCTCGACCTCGCCCGGAATCACCTGTGGTTTGAGCCCCAACTCGCGCAGGCCGTCCAGCAGCAGCGCGGCATTGGACGCATCGCGCGCGGCACTCGTGCACGTGGTGCAGACGCACACGGCCCCAAAGGCACGGGCCTCGTCCACAAACATGCGGCACGCAGCGAGCACACGCTCGACAGCCGCCTCGCAGAAGCGCCCCGTCGCGTCCACGCCCTCGCCCAGGTCGGTAATCTCGGTATGCTTGGACGATTCCACAATCGCTCCGCCCTCGACCTGGGCCAACACCAGTCGCGACGACACCGTTCCCAGGTCGATCGCGGCCACCTTATAGCGTTTGCAATTTGTCATTGCGGCCTCCCCTCCGGGCGCTATTTGCCGTTGGACACGACCGTCTGGCCCTCGACGCCGTTAAACCCAAACAGCATGTCGAGCGCCTGGATGTACCACGGCGCGTCCTTGCCGACTTCTTCGATTTCCTTGGCCACTTCGCTGGCCTTCTTGGCGTTTGAGGACTTTTTGCTCGACGACGAGTCCGAATCGTCGTCCAAGCCTAGCACGTCAATCTTCTTCTCGCCGGGCATCACCAGGCCCAGGTCCTCGGACGCCGCGTCCTTGATACCCTCCTCCGAGAGCAGCTTGTCGACGCTTTTTTGCAGCTCATCATTGTATTGCTGGCGAATCTCGACCTGCTTGGCCAAGATGTCGCTCGAGCGTTTTGCCACGTACAGGTCGCGTACGGGAAAATACAGGCTCACGAGCGCCAGCGCCACCACGATACCGATAAACAGCGGACGCAGAGAGCCATGCGTAAAGTCATAGATCGCCTTGACCACCGCATTGTCGTTGGCGTAGCGCATAAAGTCCGAGCCCGAAAGACGGCTCGAAGGCCTGCTCGACCTGTCGTGCGTCTGGGCCGAGGGACGCGACGCATGTGTCGAACGTGCCGGGCGCACCGGTCCATCTGCCAAGGTATTTGATTGAGCATTGGGGCGCAAGGTACTTGCCGGGCGCTGCGTGGAGCGGTCGGCGCCGGCATAAGCGGACCCACCGAGCTGCACCGTGCGCGCACGGCGAGGCGACGGCTCGCGCGAACCGGCGGAATAGTACCTGTTGTCGTAAATCTGATCCATGTGCGCCTTGTGCGGTTGAGGTTTGTTTGCGCTAAGTCCTTTAGTTATAGCACGAGCGCCCGCACCGCCTTCGCCAGCCTTTGCTCGACATAAAAAAGGCGCTGAGCCATATGGCCCAGCGCCCACAGCGCTTTGCGGCGTCCAGCCAAGGCGGGGCGGAACCGAGTCAGCCTCCTCCTCGCCAAATTCGCCCGTTTAGCGAATGTTGTAGAACGCGGCCTTGCCGGCGTAGCGCGCGCTGCCCTCGAGCTCGTCCTCGATGCGAATGAGCTGGTTGTACTTGGCGATACGGTCGCTGCGGCACGGGGCGCCCGACTTGATCTGGCCGGCATTGACGCCCACGACCAGGTCGGCGATCGTGGAATCCTCGGTCTCGCCGGAGCGGTGGCTCACGATGCAAGCGTAACCGGCCTCCTTGGCGGTCTCGATGGCCTCGAGCGACTCGGTGAGCGTGCCGATCTGATTGACCTTGACCAGGATCGCGTTGGCGGCACCCAGCTCGATGCCCTTCTTGAGGCGCTCGGTGTTGGTGACGAACAGGTCGTCGCCCACCAGCTGCACCTTGTTGCCAATGCGGCGGGTAAGCTCAACCCAACCGTCCCAGTCCTCCTCGGCCATGCCGTCCTCGATGGAGATGATGGGATAGGTGTCGACGAGCTTCTCCCAGTAATCAACCATCTGGGCACTCGTGTACTCCACGCCCTCGCCCTTGAGCTCGTACATGCCGGTCTCGGCGTTGTAGAACTCGGTCGAGGCCGGGTCCATGGCGTACATGAAGTCGACGCCAGGCTTAAAGCCAGCCTTCTCGACGGCCTTGGTAATGTACTCGAACGGCTCGGCATTGGTCTTAAGGTTGGGCGCAAAGCCGCCCTCGTCGCCCACGCCGCCGCCCAGGCCGGCCTCGTGCAGCACGCCCTTGAGGGTGTGGTAGACCTCGGCGCACCAACGCAGGCCCTCGGCAAAGCTCGGGGCGCCCACCGGCATGATCATGAACTCCTGGAAGTCGACGTTATTGTCGGCATGCACGCCGCCGTTGAGGATATTCATCATAGGCGTGGGCAGCAGATGGGCGTTGACGCCACCCAGATACTGGTACAGCGAAAGACCCGCCGACTCGGCAGCGGCGCGGGCAACGGCCAGCGACACGCCCAGAATGGCGTTGGCACCGAGCTTGGTCTTGTTGGGGGTACCGTCCGCGGCGACCAGCGCGGCATCGACGGCGCGCTGGTCGAAAGCATCGAGGCCCACGACGGCGTTAGCGCACTCGTTGTTGACGTGCTCGACGGCCTGCGAAACGCCCTTGCCCAGATAGCGGCCCTTGTCGCCGTCGCGCAGCTCACATGCCTCAAAGGCGCCGGTCGAAGCACCCGAAGGCACCATTGCGCGGCCAAAGCTGCCGTCCTCGAGCACGACCTCGACCTCGACGGTGGGATTGCCGCGGCTGTCGAGCACCTCGCGACCGTAGACGTCCAAAATATCGCTCATGTTGTCTCCCTCTCACTTGGAAACGGGTTGAATGCTTGGCGACACGGCTTGCACGCTACAGCGGCGCGCAGGTTCATAAGTTAGCCTTATCGCACTTTTTGCATTATGCCCTAAGTTAGCCAAGGGATACAATCTTTTTAAAAATAATAGGGGCGATGGGACAAGTCCGTCCCGTCGCCCCCGCAGTCTTACTCCTCTGCCTTTGCGGCATCCCAGAGGTCATTGAGGCCGTGGGTCGAAAGCTCGGCCAGATCCACGTGGGCGTCGGCCGCCATCTGCTCCATCGCGGCCCAGCGGCGGCGGAACTTTGCCGTACTGGCACGCAGGGCGCTCTCGGCGTCAATTCCCTCCTTGCGCGCAACGTTGACCAGGGCAAAGAGCAGGTCGCCAAACTCCATCTCGCGCTCGGGAGAACCGGGAGCCTCGGCCTCAAACTCGGCACGCTCCTCGGCAACCTCGTCCCACACGTCCTGGACCGTCTCCCACTCAAAGCCCACGGCAGCCGCCTTGCGCGACACCTTCTGAGCCTGCATCAGCGCCGGCAGGTGCGTGGGCACACCGTCGAGCAGACCCTCGGGTGCGGCCCCGCCTGCCGCCACGGCCTGGTCTTTGGCGGCCTTCTCGGCAAGCTTGACCTCGTCCCAAATCTTGAGCACCTCGTCGGAGTTGTCGGCATCCGCATCGCCAAACACGTGCGGGTGACGACGGATGAGCTTGGCGTCGATATCGCGCGCCACATCGGCCAGCGAAAACTCGCCGGCATCCGCCGCAATCTGCGCATGCAGTACGACCTGCATGAGCACGTCGCCCAACTCCTCGCGCAGGTGTGCCGCGTCGTCGGCCTCGATGCAGTCGAGCGCCTCGTAGGCTTCCTCGATCATGTTCTTGCCAATGCTGCGGTGCGTCTGCTCACGGTCCCACGGGCAGCCGTCGGGCTGACGCAGGCGCCAGATGGTCTGCACCAGATGCTGCAGCTCGGCCGACGCGTCTACCAGCGTGGACAGGTCGCGCGAACCCTCGGCATTTTGCTGAGCCAGCTGCTCTGCCATGGTTATTCCTCCTCCAGGATCACGTGACGGAACGCGCCGTCCTCGTAGATGCCATAGCTGTGCGTACCGTCCTTGGGAATGCTCACGCTGCCGGGGTTGAAGAGCCACAGGCCCGGGTGCGCCTCGCTTGCCTCGTTAACCTTGATGTGCGTGTGGCCGTAGACGAGCGCGGAGCCCTCGGGCAGCGCGGGCGCGTGATCAACGCTGTTATGCATGCCAGCGCCAAAGACGTGGCCATGCGTCAGGAACAGCTCGCGGCCGGTCTCGTCGAACAGCGTGGCGTAGTCGGCCATGACGGGGAAGTCGAGGACCATCTGGTCGACCTCGGCGTCGCAGTTGCCGCGCACCGCGATGATGCGGTCGGCCAGGGCGTTGAGCAGCGGAATCACACGCTTGGGGGCATAGTCGCGCGGCAGGTCGTTGCGCGGGCCGTGGTAGAGCAGGTCGCCCAGCAGAACGATGCGGTCGGGCTGCTCGGATTCGATAGCGGCGACCAGGCGCTCGGTCCAGTATGCCGAGCCGTGGATGTCGGAGGCGATGAGGTATTTCATGGGGAGTCCTTTCGGAGTGGGGCTGATGTGGCCGGGCGCGAGATGTCGCCGGCCGCGCTATTCAAATCGCAGTGCCGAGGCTTGTGCCGCCTGCATCACGCGCTGGAGCGGCGCGTTGTGCTCGCGGGCAAGACGGGCACAATCCTCGTACTCGGGTGCCGCGCGCTCGCTGCCGTCGGGCAGGGTGGCTACTTTGACGGCCACCTCGCCCCAAGGCGTCGCTACCTGCTCAAAACGACGCGGCAGGCAGACGCGTTCCATCACCTGGCGACGAACGGCGTTGGTCGTGGTCTCCAAAAAGATAATCGTCTGTAGGCGCTCGATATCCTCGTGCGAGCAGATCACCTGCAGCTGCCAGCCGGGGCGACCTTTTTTGCAGTAGAGAGGCAGCCAGTGCACCTCGCGCGCACCTGCCTCGCGCAGGCGGTCGGCGGCATAGGCGAGTACCTCGGGCGATGCATCGTCGATGTCGCACTCCAGCTTGACGATGGTTTCGGGCGCATCGGTCTCGCGGGACAGCGGAGATGTACTTCCACGTTGCATACGGTCCGGATCCTTTCCGCACGGGCTCGTTTTGTTCACCCAAACGCTAGCACATCGGACGTGGCACAGGCGTGACTTTCGTCCGTCGCCGCCCTCGCCCCTATCCAAACATGTACATCAGCCTCCAAACATGTCATTTTTTGCAGCTTTCGGAGGCTGACGTACACGTTTTGGAGCGGGGCCGCACACGATCAGAATTGCGCCTGCACTCCGTCCGCCATAAAGTTCGCTGCACTCAACAATTTTGGACTTTCTACGCAGTTCATCGGCTAAAAAATTACCCTCGGCATACTTACCTGCTGCACGATGTTACTCTAGTTGCATTTGGCTAACTAATCGGCTGCCGAGGACCCCGCCCGGCACCGTTACGGCATCGGAGGTTTCATGTTCGAGAAGCGGCTCTTCTCCCTGGTTCCGCAGGTAACGCCCTACATTGTGGCGAGCGTCCTGTTTAAATGGATCGCGCTCATGGCAAACATCACGGTGATGTGGGTGCTTGCGCGCATCTTGGGCGGCATCGTCACGGACGGTCTTTCCGCCGCGCTCGCCGTCGATGCCCTCGCACAGGCGGCCTTGCCGCTCGCCGCCGCCATCATCGTGCGCGCCGCCTCCATCTACCTGGCCCAACGCGCCGGCGACAAGGCCGCGTTCGAGGCCGTCCGCCGCGTGCGCTCGCTCGTCTACGACAAGCTCACCGCACTCGGCCCCTCCTACACCGAGACCGTCCCCACCGCCGAGGCCGTCCAGACCAGCGTCGAGGGCGCCACGCAACTCCAGGTGTACTTTGGCGGTTACCTGCCGCAGCTCTTCTTTGCCGGCTTGGCACCCATCACGCTGTTTGTACTGCTCGTGGGCCAGGCGGGTCTTCCCGCCGCGCTGCTGCTCGCCTGCGTTCCGGTCATCCCCGTCTCCATCATGATGGTCATGCGCAACGCCAAAAAGATCGGTGCCGAGTACTGGGGCAGCTATGTCGATCTTGGCGGCATGTTCCTGGAGGCCGTGCAGGGTCTCACCACCCTTAAGGTCTACCAGGCCGATCGCAGCTGGCACGAGCGCATCAACGCCGAGTCCGAGCGTTTCCGCACAGCGACCATGCGCCTGCTGGTGATGCAGCTGCGCTCCATTTGCGTTATGGACCTGGTCGTCTATATGGGCGCCGCGCTCGGCATTATCGTGGCCGCACTGCAGCTCGCCACGGGCAAGATCGGCTTTGAGGCTGCCTTCCTCATCGTCTTTCTGTCACAGGAGTTCTTTTTGCCTATGCGCCGCCTGGGATCGCTGTTCCACACGGCCATGAACGGCATGGCCGCCTCGCGCCGCATGTTTGACATTTTGGATACGCCCGAGCCCGAGCGCGGCGATGTTGAGCTTGATGGTCGCGGCGATATCGAGCTCGCAGGCGCGAGCTATGCCTACGGCGACCGCACCGTGCTGGACAGCGCCAGCGCGACCATTGTGCACGGCTCGCTCGTGGCGCTCGTGGGCGAAAGCGGCGGCGGCAAGTCCACGCTCGCGGGGATTATCGCGGGCCGCAAGGACGCCTACCGCGGCAGCGTGCGCATTGGCGGCGTCGAGCTGCGCGATGTCACGGCCGCCTCACTCATGCGCGCCGTCACGCTGGTGCCCACCAACGGCTACCTGTTTGCCGGCACCCTGCGCGACAACCTGCTGCTCGCCCAGCCCAACGCCACCGACACCGAGCTTTTGCGCGCGCTCGACCGCACGCGCGTGGCGGCCTTTGTGCGGGCCAACGGCGGGCTCGACATGGTGATTAACGAGGGTGGCACCAACCTTTCGGGCGGCCAGCGCCAGCGCGTGTGCATGGCCCGCGCCCTGCTGCACGACTCGCCGATCTATGTGTTTGACGAGGCTACGAGCAACGTCGATGCCGCAAGCGAGGCCGCGATCGGCGAGGTCATCGCGTCGCTTGCCGGCGGGCACACTGTAATCGTGGTGGCACACCGCCTGTCGACGATCGTGGACGCCGATCAGATCCTGGTGCTGGAACGCGGCCGCATTGCCGAGCGCGGCACCCATGATGAGCTCCTGTCGGGCGCGGGCGCCTATGCGCGCATGTGGAGCAGCCAGGAGCAGCTCTCGGCATATACGTATGCGGAGGGTGATGCCGAGGATGCCGGCGCGGTTGAGGCTGTTGACAGCAGCGCTGCCTGTACCGATGGCCTCAACGGTGCTGGCTCGTCTTCCGCTGCCGCGGCCACTGACTCCGGCCGCGCCCGTCGCTCGGCACCGTCCATCATGTGGCGCATGATGGGGCTCGTCCGACCGCTTGCCGGCTGGCTTGTGCTAGCCGTCGCGCTGGGCAGCATCGGCATGCTCACCGCCGCGTTCGTGCCGGCCTTTGGCGCCCTTGGCCTTATGGCCGCGCTGGGCCGCAACGCCTTGGGGCTTGGTCTTATCGCAGCATGCGCGGCCTGCGCCGCCTGCGGCATCGCGCGCGGGCCGCTCCACTACGGCGAGCAGCTCTGCAACCATTACATCGCATTCCGTCTGCTCGCACACATTCGCGACCTGGTGTTTGGCGCCCTGCGCCAGCTCGCCCCCGCCAAGCTCGAGGGCCGCGGCAAGGGCGAGCTCGTGAGCCTGGTCACCTCGGATATCGAGCTGCTCGAGGTCTTCTACGCGCACACCATCTCGCCCATTGCCATAGGTCTGGTCTGCACCGTTGTGTTTGAGGGCTTTTTGCTGGCTGTGAGCCCCGAGCTCGCGGGCATCGCGCTCGTGGCCTACGCGGTCCTGGGCGTGCTGCTGCCCCTGACCTCGGCCAAGGCATGCGGCACCACCGGCCGCCAGAGCCGCGAGGGCGCCGGTAAGCTGGGCGCCTTTGTACTCGACAGTCTGCGCGGCGCGGGCGAGACCATCCAGTTTGCCGGTGGCACCGATCGCAGCCGTGCCCTGGGCAAGCTGACCGAGCAAGTCGGCGCCGTGGACGCGCGCCTCAAGCGCCGCCAGGCGGTCAGCGAGGCCGTAGCCGATGCGCTTATTCTTGCGGCTAATCTGGTGATGCTCGGGCGTGCGCTGCAGCTGGTGGCTGCGGGAACGATTGACTTTGCCGCAGCGTTTGTCGCCGTCTTTACCTTTGTGTCGTCGTTTGGCTCGGTGATGGCCGTGAGCCGCCTGGGCGCCTCACTGCAGGAGACGCTCGCCTCGGGCGCACGCGTGCTCGATTTGCTCGACGAGCAGCCCCAGTGCGCCGAGGTCGCCGATGGACAGAACGTTGAGTTTGCCGGCGCCGCAGCCGAGCATGTGAGCTTTAGCTATGCGGGCGGCGTGGACGCGGGCGGTGCGGGCGCCACAGAGCAGGTCGCGAACGACACCGCTGCGAGTCTCATCCTCGACGACGTGACCTGCATCTTTGCGCCCGGTACCATGACCTGCATCATGGGACGCTCGGGCTCGGGCAAGTCGACGCTGCTTAAGCTGCTCATGCGCTTTTGGGACCCCGCAGCCGGCACCATCACGGTGAGCGGCGTCGATGCCCGCCACATCAACACGGCGAGCCTGCGCAGCCACGAGGCCTATATGACCCAGGACACACATCTGTTCTGCGGCACCGTACGCGAGAACCTGCTGGTCGCGCACGCCAACGCCACCAATGCCGAGCTGCTCGACGCTTGCCACTCCGCCTCACTCACCACGCTCATCGACCGCCTGCCGCAGGGTCTCGACACCCCGGTTGCCGAGCTGGGCGACTCGCTCTCGGGAGGCGAGCGCCAGCGCATCGGCCTTGCGCGCATCTTCCTCAACGACGCGCCTTTCATCTTGCTCGACGAGCCCACCAGCGCACTCGACGCTCTCAACGAGGCAGCCGTAATGCAGGCCGTTGACGAGCTCAAGCGCCGCGGCAAGACCATTGTGCTCGTAAGCCACCGTGCCAGCACCTGCGCGTTTGCCGATTTCTCGCTTTCGGTCGAGCACGGGAGGCTGAGCTAATGGCGCGCTCGGTCGGCACACCGGAGCTGGCACGCAAACGTGAGCGCGAGGCCCAAATGGTGTCGCAGATGATTGCGCTGTGGTGTCGTGGGCATCATGGCGGCGGGCATGCGGTCGAACAGGTTGGCGACGATGAGCCCGTACGCGTGAAACTCGGCCTTCGGACCATTACGCTCTGCCCCGAATGCGCCGAGCTGCAGAAATACGCCATCGCGCGCATCGAGCACTGCCCGCACATGGGCACCAAGACATTTTGCTCGGCCTGTCCTTCGCATTGCTACCGGCCTGCCATGCGCGAGAAGATCCGCGAGGTCATGCGCTGGTCGGGACCGCGTATGATCCGCTATCGCCCCATCACCGCCGTGAGACACGCGATGGTAACGGTGCAGGCCAAACGCGTGGCGGCACGAAGCAAGTAGTCGCCGGCGCCGGCACGCGCCGCCTGCCCTTTCCAGTCGGTTTCGACTTGCAGCGTTCCCGCCGCGCCGAGGCTGCGCCATTACAATGAAGCGGATTCGCTTGACGCAAAGGAGCCGCCATGTCCGCTTGCCCGCTGGTCGATTGTCACACCCACACCTCGTTTTCGGACGGCCATGCCTCGTTTGATGACAACGTCCGTGCCGCTGCTGCGGCAGGCTGCCGCGTCATGGTCTCGACCGACCACCTCGCCCTGCCTGCCAGTATGGATGCTAACTGCGAGGTGCAGGTCGTCGAGGGCGACTTGCCGGCACATCGTCTGGCCTTTGAGGACGCCCGCAGGCTTGCCGCGCAAATCGCGCCGGAGCTCGAGCTTATCTATGGCTTTGAATGCGATTGGTACGAGGGCTGCGAACCCTTGGTTGAGCGCTGGTCCCGGGGCGCCGTGGTGCGCTTGGGCAGCGTGCATTGGATTGGCGACCCGGGCGATATCATGGCAGGTGCCGCGGGTACGGTGGGAACGGAAAACGTCGCGCGCCCCGATACACCCGATTCCCTTTGCGGCTGGATCGACGACGATACCAACCTGCATGTTTGGGAAAACCTGGGCGTGCGCGGCGTGTGGGAGTGCTACGTCGACGACTGGTGCCGTGCTTGCGAAAGCTCACTCATCTTTGACGCGATGGCCCATCCCGACCTGGTCATGCGCTTTTCGAAGGAAGGCTTTGCGCCCGATTTTGACCCGGCGCCGTTTTGGGGGCAGATGGCCGAATGCGCTCACGACACGGGTCGCCGTGTCGAAGTCTCGACCGCCGCGCCGCGTAAGGGCCTCGACGACTATTACCCCTCGACGGGGCTGTTGCGCTGCTTCGCCCACGCCGAGGTGCCAATCACCTTTGGCTCGGACGCACACCGCGCCTGCGACATCTGTTGGAATATCCGCGAAGCGCAAGCCCACGCCTACGACTGCGGTTATCGAACCTTCGACATCCCCCACGCCACCAGCGAATGGGAGTCCACATCCCTCGCCTAGCCATCCCTTCATGAGTTGCGGTGAAATAGTTCCTGTTTATGGCCCTAAGACCGTCAAACAAGAACTATTCCACCGCAACTTCTATTTCATTGGCAACTCCCGAAAGACTGCCCCAAACGACTAGTCGTTTAAGAACGTCCCCAATGACTAGTGGCGGCGGGCGTTGAGTTCGCCGGCCAGTTCGTCGAGGGTGATGCCATAACGCTCAAGGGTTACGAGCAGGTGGTAGACCAGGTCGCCGGCCTCGTAGCGGATGTGGTCGTGATCGTTATCCTTGCAGGCCATGATGACCTCGCTCGCCTCCTCGGCAAGCTTCTTGAGCAGCTCGTCCTCGACGTCGGTCAGCAGACGGGCGGTATAGCTCTCCTCCGGCGACGCATCGCGACGACCGTGAATCACCTCGGCCAGTCCCGTCAGCGTCTCACCGATGTTTCCCGGCTGCACGTTAGCTGTTCTGACTCCCATGGTTATTTCCTCTCGTTACTGCAGCGTAAAGTAAGTACCGGTCTCATCGAACCGAGGCTTTGCGCCCTTTTTCTCAAAGAACTCAACGATGACGGCATGAGCCTCATCGAGCCTTTCCTTCTCGGCCTCGAGCCAAAGCGACTGCGCCCCGCAGGCATCAGTCAGGTGCACGCGGCATGGCACGCCCGCGCGGAGCAGCTCGGTGTTGCAGTCGGCGACCTCGAACGGCGTCACGACTTTCATCGCACTCCCCCTTCTACGCGCTTAAAGAAGCAGGTACGGTTGCCGGTATGGCAGGCCGGACCCGGAGAATCGACCTTGACCAGTAGCGTATCGCTATCGCAGTCGGCCCAGAGCTCCTTGACCTCCTGCATGTTGCCACTCGTCGCGCCCTTGTTCCAGAGCTCCTGACGGCTGCGACTCCAAAACCACGTGGTCCCGGTCTTGAGCGTCAGCCCCACCGATTCCTCGTTCATCCAAGCAACCATAAGCACCTCACCGGTGTCATGCTGCTGAACCACGCAAGGAATCAATCCTTTGGCGTCGTATTTAAGATCCGCTGGAGTAGTAATTTCTCTCATTTCAATTCCCCAATTTAAACATCGCCGGTCGGCGAGGGTTGTCCAGGTGCCCGAGATTCCGAGCGACAAGCCCGACGACGCGTACTTAAGTACGCGAGGAGGGTTGGAGCCGGAAGGTCGGGTGCCTGGGCAAGCCGCAGCATTAGAAGTCCAACCTCACAGGAATCCCCTGGCTGGCCATATACTCCTTCACCTGGCGAATGCTGAAAGTTCCAAAGTGAAAGACGCTGGCCGCCAGCACGGCATCGGCCTCGCCCTCGATCACGCCCTCGGCAAAATGCTCGAGCGTGCCCACGCCGCCGCTTGCGATCACCGGGATCGGCACCGCGCGCGCCACGGCGCGGGTGAGTGCCAGGTCGAAGCCAGCCTTGGTGCCGTCGCGATCCATGCTGGTCAGCAAGATCTCACCGGCGCCGCGACGAGCCGCTTCCTCGGCCCACGCCACCGCATCGATACCCGTGGCGTTGCGACCGCCCGCCGTGAAGACCTCCCACTTGTCGGCATCCGGCTGACCGGGCAGGCCCACGCGCTTGGCATCAATCGCCACGACCACGGCCTGGCTGCCAAACGCCGCGGCGGCCTGGCTGATCAACGACGGATCGCGCACGGCGGCAGAGTTAAGCGACACCTTGTCGGCACCGGCGGCAACCATGGTTCGCATGCCCGCCAAGTCGCGGAAACCGCCGCCCACGGTATAGGGAATAGCGAGCTCCTCGGCCGCGTGCGCCGCCATCTCGATGGTCGTCGCGCGGTTGTCGCTCGTCGCGGTAATGTCCAGGAAGACGACCTCGTCTGCACCCTCGCGGTCGTAGGCGCGCGCCAGCTCCACCGGGTCGCCAGCATCGCGCAGGCTCACAAAGTTGACGCCCTTGACCACGCGGCCGTCCTTAACATCCAGACAGGGAATCACGCGTTTGGCAAGCATGGGCTACTCCTTCCCTCGGGCGGCGGCCAACGCCTGGGCCAGCGTAAAGTTGCCCTCGTAGAGCGCACGACCGGTAATGGCACCCTCGATGGCATCCTCGCCCACCGCGGCCAGTGCGCGGATATCGTCGAGCGTCGAGATGCCGCCCGAAGCCACGACGGGAAAGCCCGCGACCTCGGCCACATGGCGATACGCCGCCACGTCGATGCCCGTCTGCATGCCATCGCGCGCGATGTCGGTATACACCAGATGCTTAAAGCCCAGCTCGGTGAGCTGCGCCACGGCGTCGTCGAGCGCCACACCCGCGCCGTCGCGCCAACCATTCACCTTGACCTGGCCGTCACGGGCGGCAATGTCTGCCACCAGTAACTCGCCAAAGCCTTGCGCCGCCACCTCGGCAAATCCCGGCTCGGTCACGAGCACCGTGCCTAGCGCGATGCGACGCGCGCCGTAGCCGGCCAGCTCGTCGATGCGCGCGAGCGAACGAACGCCGCCGCCCACGTCCGCGGACAGACCGTCGACGCCGCAGATGGCCTTAATCGCTGCCAAGTTGGCAGCGCACGCGTCCTCGTCCTCGCCAAAGGCAGCGGACAGGTCGACGACGTGCACCCAGCTCGCGCCCTGCTCGGCAAAGGAGCGGGCAACGGCCACGGGGTCGTCAGAATACACCTTGCAGCGGCTCCGGTCGCCGCGCTCCAGGCGCACGACCTTGCCGCCGATCAAATCGATTGCGGGAAACAGAATCATCGGCCGGCCCCCTCGACGATGCTCACGAAGTTCTTAAGGATGCGCTGACCCAGCGCAGAGGATTTCTCGGGATGGAACTGGCAGCCCCACACGTTGCCGTGGCGCACGATGCACGGGAAGCTCCGTGTATAGTGCGTGCGCGCCAACACATCGGCGGCATCGACGTCGTCGGCCACCGCGTAGCTGTGAGTGAAATACATGTTGGCGCCCTCGGCAAAACCGGCAAGCAACGGATCGGCCGCACCGGCGGGCGTCATGCGCACCTGGTCCCAGCCCACGTGCGGGACCTTCAGACGGCTCGACTCCAGGTGCGTGCACGAGCCACGCATGATGCCCAGGCCATCGACCCAGGGACCACCGGCCTGCTCGGAGGCATCGTCGTCCGCGTCCGCGTCCTCGTTCGCAGGCACGCCCTCGTTGCCGCGCTCAAAAAACAGCTGAAGGCCCAGGCAGATGCCGAGCAGCGGAGTTCCGGCGGCAACGGCATCGAGCACGGCCACCTCCTCGCCGCTCTGACGCATAAAGGCGATCGCGTCATAGAACGCACCCACGCCCGGGATGACCAGGCCGTCGGCGTTGCGGATCTGCTCCGGATCGTCCGACGTGCAGGCGGCAGCACCGGCGCGCGCAAGCCCGCGCACGACGCTCGACAAGTTGCCCTTGTGGTAGTCGACCACCACGATCTTCGGTTCGCCCACGCGACCCCTCCACTTCTCATCATCCAAAACCACCACAAAGAGGACAGGCATCTTCGTGGTGGTTTTACCCTTGTGACGGTTACAGCGAGCCCTTGGTGCTGGGGATACCCTGCACGCGGGGATCGAGTTCGCAGGCGCGGCGCATCGTGCGGCCCACGGCCTTAAAGGCGGCCTCGATAATGTGGTGCGAATTGCCGCCCGCCAGCTCGCGCACGTGCAGCGTGAGCTTGGCATCGCGCGCAAAGGCATAGAAGAACTCGACGGCCAGCTCGGTATCAAAGCTGCCCACGCGCTCAGTCGGCACGGGCAGCTCGCAATAGGCCTGCCCGCGACCCGAGATATCCACGGCGGCCATCACGAGTGTCTCGTCCATGGCGATCGCCGCGTCGGCAAAGCGCGTAATACCCGCCTTGTCGCCCAGCGCCTGGCAAAACGCCTCGCCCAGCACAATGCCCGTGTCCTCAACGGTGTGGTGCGCGTCGACCTCGACGTCGCCCACCGCATGCACCGTCAGATCGAACAGGCCATGGCGGCCAAAAGCGTTGAGCATGTGGTCGAAAAACGGCACGCCGGTCGAGATATCGCACACGCCAGATCCGTCCAGGTCGAGCTTTACGACAATGTCGGTCTCGCCCGTCTTGCGGGTTACCTCGGCATAGCGGTCCATCTACATCTCCTCCTTCACCAGCGCGGCAAACGCGGCCAGCACCTCGTCGTTTTCCTGCGGCGTACCCACAGTGATGCGCAGACAGTCCGCAAGCCCCGGCGCGTAGCTAAAGTCGCGCACCAAAATCGAATACTCGTCGCGCAGACGCTCGCGCACGCGCGTGGCATGCAGCGTGCGCACGAGCACAAAGTTCGCCGCGCTCGGCCATGCCTCCACGGGCATGCCATCGGCAGCCATTGCGCGCAGGGCGCACAGCTCGCGCTCGCGCTCGGATGCGATCTGTGCCACCACGGGCGTGTAGGTATCACGGGCACGCACGCAGGCAAGTGCTGCCGCCTGGCTCAGCACGTTAACTGAATAGATCTGGCGAATCGCCGCGAACACGTCGACGACCTCGGGTGCCGCAATCACATAGCCCAGACGCGTGCCGGCGGCGCCAAACGCCTTGGACAGCGTATGTAGAATCACCAGGTTGGGATGCTCGGCGATAAGGCCTTGCGCCGTGGTGGCCGCGCCAAACGAATCGTCGGCAAACTCCACGTAGGCCTCGTCAACCATTACCATGCCGGGGCACGCATCGCACAGCGCCGCGACAAAGTCGAGCGGTGCCACGTCACCCGTGGGGTTGTTGGGCGAGGTCACGATTGCCAGGTTACACTCGGGTGCCGCCGCAAGCACGGCGGCCTGGTCGAGCTCAAAGGTCGCGGGGTCGCGCCACACGTCGCGCACCTCGGTCTGGCAGAGCGACGCAAAGAACGCATACTCGCTAAAGCACGGCGGGCAGTTGAGCAGGGTCCGTCCCGCGCCGCCAAACGCCAACAGGTAGTTATAGAGCAGCTCGTCGCCGCCGTTGCCCACGCAGACATTCTCGCGCGCCACACCATGCCAAGCGGCAAGCTCGTCGCGCAGATCGTTGGACATAGGGTCGGGATAGCGGTTGAGCGGTGTGGCGGCAAGCGCCGCATCAACCGCCTCGCGCACGCCGGCAGGTACGGGATGGGTGTTCTCGTTGGCCGAAAGGTTGATGCGCGTGGGCGTAAAGTTGGGATCATAGGGCTCAATGCCGGCCAAGTAAGGCTGGACGAGCTCCTTCATGCGCGGCGTGAGTTCGGCCATATTAGGCCTCCCCGCCGGTCGGGGCGCCATCCGCGCCCGCAGCCGCCGCCAGGTCCACGCCCTCGGCGACCGTCGCGGTCGTATCGCCCGGCCAGGCAACCTTGGTCAGGTCGGCCGCGGCGAGCGACTCGGCGCTCACGGCGGCCTCGCCCTGCTCCAACACGCGGCGACGCAGTGCGGCCGAAAGCGCGTGCGCCCACAGGCCCTCGGCCTCGGCCAGACGCTGCGTAGCGGGAGCGTCGGAGAGCAGGCCCTCGGGCGTATAGCATATAACGCTCGAGCGCTTAACGAACTCTTCGACCGAAAGCGGGTTGGAGAACATGGCCGTGCCGCCGGTCGGCAACGTGTGGTTGGGACCGGCAACGTAATCGCCGAGCGGCTCGGAGCTCCAAGCGCCCACAAAGATGGCGCCGGCGTTGCGAATGCCGCCGAGCAGGCCCATCGCATCCTTGCAGTGCAGCTCAAGGTGCTCGGGCGCCACGGTGTTCACGGCCTCGACGGCGGCCGCCATGTCGGCGGCCACCACGATGGCGCCTTCGTTATCGAGCGAAGCGCACGTAATCTCGGCACGCGGGGACTGCGCTACCAGAATGTCGATACCCGCCTCGACCTCACGCGCAAACTGCTCGTCGCAGGTCACCAGATAGCAGGCCGCCAGCGGATCGTGCTCGGCCTGAGCCATCAGGTCGGCCGCGACCACCATAGGCTTGGCCGTGGCATCGGCCAGCACGCAGACCTCGGAGGGACCGGCGACCATGTCGATACCCACGTCACCCGAGACAATCTGCTTGGCAGCGGCAACAAAGGCGTTGCCCGGGCCGGTGATTTTGTCGACGCGCGGAATGGTCTCGGTACCGTACGCCAGCGCGGCCACGGCCTGGGCGCCGCCCACCATATAGATTTCGTCCACGCCGCCGAGCTTGGCCGCCGCGAGCGTATACGGGCTAATCAGTCCATCCTTTTGCGGCGGGGTCACCATGACCACGCGCTCAACGCCGGCAACCTTGGCGGGAATGGCGTTCATAAGCACGGTGGAAGGGTACTGCGCGCGACCGCCCGGCACGTAGATGCCGGCCGCAGCAAGCGGGGTCACCTTAACGCCGAGCATCGTGCCGTCCGGGCGCGTGGTAAACCAGCTCTGCTCGACCTCGCGCTGGTGGAACTCGCGAATCTGGCGCGCAGCCTTTTCGAGCGCGGCGACAAAGGCCGGATCGAGGCCTTCGAGCGCGGCATCGATCTGCTCCTGCGGAAGACGGAAGCTCTGCAGCTCAACACCGTCAAAACGCTGGCAGTAATCGCGCACCGCGGCATCGCCGTTGGCACGCACGTTGGCCACGATATCGCGAGCGGCGTCGACGATGTTTTGCGGCAGCACGCCCTTACGGTTGAGCTGGTTGGTAACGAGGCGCTCACCGGGAGCAAGCTTGATGGTCTTCATTTCGGTATCCCCTATCGGTCGAGGTTGTGTTCGAAAAACGAGAGACCGGGCGGCGGCGCCAGTCGGCCCGCCGCCCGGACGTTGGGGCGCCCGTGCGTGCTCGCGCTATTGTGCCGAGCCCGCAACGGGCTCAAAATGCTTGTCCTTCACGGCTGCCGCCAAGCGATCTGCCAGATTGCGTACGCGCGGATCCAGACGTGCGGCACCCGGATTGACAAAGAAGCGGGCCGTGCAGTCCATAATGCGACCAGTAATAACGAGGTCGTTATCGCGCAGCGTGGCGCCCGTGGCGGTAATATCCACGATGCGATCGGTCATGCCGACGATGGGACCCAGCTCAATGTTACCGTGCAGCGAGACGATATCGGCGTTCACACCGCGCTCGGCATACCAGGCGCTCGCGATGCGCGGATACTTGGTAGCCACGCGAAGCGACCCGCGGCGGGCATAGTTGCGCTCGGCCTGGCCGGCGCGCCACGCGGGCTCCGCCTCAATGAAAGTGCACAGGCCGTAGCCCAGATCGACCAGCTGCAGCAGGTTGAGGTCGGCCTCGATAAGCGAGTCCCAACCGCAGATGCCGCAATCGGCACCGCCGCAGCCCACAAAGGCGGGCGCATCGCTGGGGCGCACGATAACAAACTCGATATCTCCGACCGCGCCCTCACCGGCACGCGTGTCGCGGCCGCGCACGATTAGGTGACGGCCCGGATCGCGCAACTCAGAGACGTCCAGGCCCGCGGCTTCGAGCACGTCGAGCGTATCGGCCTTGAGCGAGCCCTTGGGCACGGCGATGCGCAGCGGGCCCTCGGCGCCACGGCCCGCGGCGTGATCGCCATCGGAAGCAGCGTCCTCGGCCGAGGTGTGCGCAGCCTCCAGACGCTCGAGCGAAAAGGCGAAACCCGCCGCCGGTACCTCGATGCCGTCGCCAAATGCGCCGGTAAAGATGGAGTCGTAGCGTCCACCCGAACCGACCGGATCGGGCAAGCCACCGGCATAGGCCTTAAAGACCAGACCCGTGTAGTAATCGAACGAGTTCATGATGGAGAAGTCGAACGACAGCACCTGGGCGTCCTCGGGAGCCAGGCCCTCGACCAGGGCGCGCAGCTCGCGCGTGAGCGGCGCGACAATGCCCGCCGCCGCCAGAAGCACATCGACGCGGTCGAGTACCTCGGCGCCGCCGTGCAAGCGCGGCAGCTCGCTAATGGCAACCTTGACGGCATCGGACTCGGCGCTTGCCGCCACGCGGGCATCGAGGCCCACAAAGTCGTTGGCGTGCACGCAGCGCAGGGCCTCGGCAGCCAGCTCGCGATCCTCGCACGCCGCGAGCAGCTCCTTAAACGGACGCACGCTACCTGCGATAATGCGCGCATCGGGCAGCGCCAGCTTGCGCACCGCCTCGGCCACGAGCGAGACAATCTCGACATCGCCCGCGGTGTCGCCCGCACCGATAAGCTCAAAGCCCAGCTGTGTAAACTGGCGCGAGCCGCCGGCATTGCGCTGGTACTCACGAACCACCGGCGCCTCGTAGCGCAGGCGTAGGGGCAGGTCGGCCGCGCGCATGCGGGTCGAAACCAGACGCACGATCGGCAATGTGTTGTCGGGACGGACCACCAGCAGGCGACCGTCGTCATCAAAGAGCTTAAACGGCGTGTCCGCAATGCGGCCGCCTTCCTCGAGCGAACCCTTGTCCTCGAGCAGCGGCGTCTCGACCGGAAGGTAATGATGCTCCCTGAAGCAGCCCTTCACCGTCAGCGCAATCTCCTCGCGCGCCTGAGCCTCCTCGGGCAATATGTCCCGGAATCCCCACGGTGTGGCCGTCATCTGGTGAGCCTCCTCATGCTGTGTTTCATATAGAGCAGAAGACCGGCATAGCTCCGCCGGTCTTCTGGGTACTTTAGCATACTAGAGTGTTTGCGGGGAGAATCGTCCTCCTCGGCTCATAGCGTATTCATTTGGAAACATAGGGGAAAGCGCGTCCCGCCCGCCAGCCAAAAACTGGGATGCGGTTTCCGGTTGAGGTCCTCAGCGGAAAGTGTGTCCCATTCTGAGCGCCTGTTCTGGGACGTGCTTTCCGCCAGAAGCCTCAAGCGGAAAGCACGTCCCGTTTCTCAAAAAGCGTCAAACGCCAACTCGGCGCCCTGTCCCACTTAGGCGCCAATCGCGCGTCGGTACTCCGCCATAACCTGAGCGTCGGCTGCCGCGGGATTGGCGAAATAGCGCCAATCATAGGTCTCGGCCGAAACAACTCCGCGATAGCCGCGCGCCACCAGCCTATCCAGGTCGGCGCGCATATCGCGGTCGCCGTCACCCCAAGCAAGATGCGTCGTGCCATCTGCCGCAACATCGACAAAATGCACGTGGGCGACATCATCGCCAAGCAGATCAAAATAATCGTCGATGGTATCCCCCGCCACCGCCATAGCGCCCAAATCCAGACACGCCTTAAGTGCCGGATGATCAACTGCCTCGATCATGCGCTTCGTATCGGCCGCCGAGTTCACGATCATCGACTCAACCGGCTGTAGGGCCTCGAGCACCAGTCGCACGCCGCGCTCTCCCGCATGCTCGGCAATCGCACGCAGCATCGAGGCGCTGCGACCCCACGCGTCCTCGATCGGCTCGTTCAAAAATGCCCAGCCGCTCGAGACCATGACCTGCTCGGCTCCAAGTTCCGCCGCGATATCTACAACGTTCTTAAAGTACGCGAGCGTGCGGGCACGCGCCTCATTCCCGCGCGCCGCGATATTCCACGGCTTGGGGTTGTTCTGTTCGGGACAAAGCCCCACAATCCGAACCCCATACCGCTGCGACAGCTCCCGTACCCGCTCGAGCGAATCGTATCCATGGCAATCGACATACAGATGCATCGCCCCGGTCCAAAGCTCGCAACACGTATAGCCCGAGGCCGCTGCCGAAGAAAAGAATTCCTCAAGGTCAAAATAACGATGGCTGATATTCATGACGGCAAGCTGCGGATACTCCATCTTGTCCACCTTTCGGCAAAAGGGCGCCGCAGCACAGTGTGCGCGACGCCCCCTCTTACATTGTTTTCATTATGACGGATACCCTACTGGACACCAAGCACTCCAAAGAACGCGCCAGCGATACTCACGAGCAGGATCACAAGCATGATGAGCAGCGGATTCATCTTCTTCTTGAGCATGAGATAGACAATTCCAAACAGCCCCATCGTGACAAAGCCCGGGAAGATTCCGTTGAGCAGCTCGGCGAGCGTCTGAGCACCATCGCCCGCACCGACCATGAGCGGAATGTCCACGGTGACCATCTCCATGGTCATAGCACCGATCACCATGGCGCCCATGATAGAGGCCATCTTGACGATCGTGTCCATAATGCCCGATTCCTGGACCTTGCTGATCATGTCCGAGCCAAAGCGATATCCCACAAACGTCAGCAGGTAACGGATGATGTAGTGAGGAACGTTGAACACGAGCAGGAACAAAATCGGGCCAAGAATAGAGCCCTGCAGCGCCAGCGACGTGCCGACACCCGTTGCCAAAATTCGCAGCGTGCCCCAGTAGAAAGCATCGCCCACGCCGGACAGCGGCCCCATCAAAGCAAGCTTGACATTAGAGATCGCGCTCGTGTCAAAGCTATCGTCAGTAGCGTTGACCTCCTCCATTGCAGCGGCGATGGACATGGGAAGCGTCGAGATGTACGGCGTGACGTTATAGAGCTCCATATGGCGCTTAAGGGCGGCCTTAAAGTCCGCATCCTGCGGATACAGCTTGCGAAGGATCGGCATAAGGGCCCACATAAAGCCGATATGGCCCATACGCTCGTAGTTCCAGGAATGCTCATAGGGAATCGAGCGCCAGAACAGCTTCTTAAGGTCTGCGCGGGAAATCAGCCCGTCGTAAGAAGACTCAAACTTAAAACTCATCGAACCCACTCCCAATCGCAGGATCCTCGGTTGCCGCTGCGGGCTGCTCCGCTTTTTTCTTATCACCCAAAACCGTCATCGCGACGACGATGATCGCGGCAAAGATCGCCACGCCCGTCGTGCTAATGCCAAAGTAGGCGACGAGGAAGAAGCCAGCGAAGAAGAACGGAGCCACTGTTTTGTTCATAATCATCTGCGCCAGCATCGCAAAGCCGAGTGCGGGCAAGAAGGCGGCGGCGACATCCATGCCGGTCTGAACGAAATCGGGGATGATGTTGAGCAGGCTGGCAACAGCATCGGCACCAAAGAAGAATGCCAGGGGAATAATCAGCAGGCCGCACCAGCTCTGCGCGTAACCGGCGATGAGCATGTTGCGCGTGATGGCCTTGGTGTCTCCGTCCTCGACGTTTTTGTCGATACGGTGCACCAGCAGCAGCATGACCGGTTGGCCCAGGGCCGTGTCGAGCGCCAGGACGATCGTGGCGATAGGAATACCCAGGGTCAGGGCCGCCGAAGCGTCCGCGCCGGCCTGCATGGCAAGAGATACGCCCAGGATAGTGCCGGAAATCGTATCGGGCGGGTTATAGGCGCCGACCGAGATGGCGCCGACCATGGCAAGCTCCATCGTGGCGCCCATGATCGTGCCGGTCACCATGTCGCCCATGACAAGGCCAACCAGAGGTCCGAGCACGATCGGGCGCTGGAGGTAGCTCGTGCCCGTCAGCCACTCGGAATAACCCAAAAGGGCAATAAGGAAAATCAGGATTGTCTTGATAACCATGACGGCCCCTAACCGATGACCTTCGCGGCGTCAGTCTTCGCATCTGCCGGAATCATCTGAATGAACAGTTCATAGCCCTCGCCGAGCAGCTCCTTCACGTAGGCCTCGTTCTCGGGCGTGAGGAACACGCTCGTCGAGACCTGACGGGCATTCTCGCTAAAGGCAACGTTGCCGAGGTTGATTTTCTTGACTCCCATCGCCTTGGCGACGGCACCGGCCTGCTGAATCGTCTCGCAAACCACGAAGAGTTTGTACTTATCGGTTACACCGCTCTGGAGCGCCTTGACAGCATCCTCGGTGTTTTTGACGACGACCTTGCATCCTTCGGGCTTTGCAAGGGACAGGGCCTGCAGACGAAGCTTGTCATTGAGGACCGTGTCGCTCACTAACAGGATGCAGTCGGCACCCAGAGCCGAGGTCCAGCTAACGGCAACCTGGCCGTGAAGCAGTCGATAATCTACACGAATCATCTGAATCATGATGTGCTCCTAACGATTAAAACTCATCGAGTTCGGCCTGCCCCAGCAGGTCGTTGACGTACTTGACCTTAGTGTCGTCCGCCTCGACGATCTGGCGAATGGCCTCGTCGATCGGAGTGGAATCGGGTACGAACAGCAGCTGAATAAGGAGTGGCAAGTTCATATTGGTCACGAGGTACGTGCGGGGACGCGTCTGGACGATCTTGGTGAACTCGTTGTTGACGCTGCCGCCAAAGAGGTCAGTGCACACGACAACTTCGTCGTCCGCGGCAAAGCCGTCCAGAATCGCTGCAGCCTCCTTGGACAGGTCCTCGTTTCCGTCGACATACATAGAGAGCGCATGGACGTTTTCGCGCTCACCGGAAAGCAGGCCGATGCTCTCGACGATTCCAGACGCGAAATGAGCATGGGACGCCACGATAAACTGCCTCATTCGATCCCCTTCCTAGCGAATTTCGGCATAAAAATGCCCGGACGCATGCGCCCGGGCAGGGTGCTTCTTAAATGAGTGGTCAACTATTAGTAGTCGAACTGGTGATAGTAGCGACGGTAGTTGAGGTTGTGCTTGGTGACCGTCTCGTAGTAAGCGGCAAGGCGATCGGTGATCAGCGAGGAAAGGATCCACGGAGACACGATGACGCGGAACTCGTCGTCAAGGCCGGGGATCGCGAACTCGGCGGTGTCGATGATGTTGATGTCGGTGTCGCCGGTCACGCCGCGGGTCAGGAAGGCGCGGACGCGCTCGTCGAGCTTGCGGTTCTCGTCCTCGCCCATGAACAGGAACACGGGGACGCCGGGCTCCACGAGCTCGAGGGTGCCGTGGAAGAAGTCGGCCGAGGTGATGTAGCGGGTGCGCTTCCACTGCATCTCCTCCAGGATGCACATCGAGAACAGGATGGTCTCGCCCCACAGGGCGCCGGAGCCGATGAACATGGTGTAGGGGGCCAGGGCGTACTTCTTGGCGAGCTCCTCGGCGCGCGGCTCGAAGCGCTTGCGGATATCGAGCATGTCCTTCCAGATGTCCTTGGTCTGCTCGATAAACAGATCGAACTTGGGGAAGCAGCCGCGGCGGTTGAGCAGGCGCAGGCCGAAGCAGTCGGCGAGGTAGTAGCCCTTCTCGCAGCCGCCCGAACCATGGTCAGAAGCCATGGCGACGCAGTTCTCGGCGCCGACAGCCTGGCCGATGGGGCCCTCGGGCTTGGTCATGGCGTAGACGCGAATGCCCTTTTCCTTCATCTTCTTGACGGCCTCGAGGACCTCGGGGGTGGTGCCGGACTCGGAGGCGGTGAGCACGACGGACTTCTCGGTCATGCGCCTGTGGCCCATGACGTTCCACTCGGCGGCGTGGATCAGGTAGACCTCGAGGTCGCGGTCGCCGAACTTGTTCATGAGGTACTCGAGCTGCATGAGCTCGTCCCAGGTGCCGCCGACGCCCATCAGGAACACGGCGTCGTAGCCCTCGTCGGCGACCTTGTCGGCGAGCGCGGTCATCTTCTTGCCGGTCTCGTAGAGCGCCTTGCCGTCCTCGAGATAGCCCTCCTGGTCGAAATGCATGATCTCGATCTTCTCGGTTTCCTTCATGGCTTTTCCTTTCTGTCCTGCACGCAACTCTATACATCGCGTTTCTTTTCGATACCAATTATAGACATACACCTAATGTGTTTTTAATACCACTTATCAATCTGCTCCAATCCTCGGTGAACGGTCGAAATTCTCTGGTGAGTGGTATTAAATTAGAATTGAATGTATAGCTAACGCCTCTGGCGCCTCCCTTGTGTGACAAAGAACAGCGTTCCTACCAGCGCAATAATGGTCGATGCCCCAAACAGCACCGCCTGAACGCCCAAAGCCTCCGCCAAAAACGGAGCCGCCAGCAGCGGCAGCACGCCGGCGCTCATCAGGCCAAAACGCACAAAGCCGGTAATGCGCCCCAGGTATTTGATGTCGGCGCGCTCCTGAATCAAGATCATCTGCAGCGGTTCCAGGAATCCCCAGGCCAGACCGTTAATCGCCTGACCGATAATCGCGACCCCCAGCATATCGGTGCCCACGTACACCATGGACCCAATGCCCACGGCCATGAGCGCGCCGAGCAGCAATCGCAGGTTGACATGGCGGGCAGAAAGCTTGGTCAGGATGAACGCGCCCACCGAGGAAGTGAGGCCCACGACCGAGGACAGCCAGCCCAGCCAGACGATATCCACGTTGAGCACATCGCGATAGAACAACGACTCCAGCGAATCGAACGCGCCAAACGCAAAGAAACCCAAAAAGCCCGAGATAAAGATGAGGCGCAGGTCGTGGTCGCGAAACGTAAGTCGCGCACCCTCGGCCATGCCGCCCAAAATACCGCCCTTCGGCTTCTCCCCTTTTGCGGGAGCAACACACTCGTGACAGCCCAAGGAGAGCACGGCCGCCACACCCATCATGCCCGCCATGAGCAGATAGACCGATTGCGTGGCAAAACAGCTCACGATGGCACCGCCGAGCAGCGGGCCAGCGGTATAGGCGATATTGCTGTAGAACACCATGAGGCCGTTCACGCGGGTACGGCCCTCGGTGGTCGACTCCAGGTATCCCGGAAACGCATGCGTGCAGGTGTTGATAAAGCCGCCCGCAAGTCCCAAGACGCACGCGGCAAACACAAGCCCGGGGACAGACAACGGCGCCAACCCCACGCCAAGCGATAGCACTGCCGTAATCACGCACGTCACAAACGACGTCCGGCGCGGTCCAAAGCGATCGATGACCGAGCCCGACACCATATTGCCCACCGACGTCATAAGATTGCGCACGAGCGTAATGGCGGCAACCAAAAAGGCCGTGCCAGCCAGATCATACGTGGCCGCACCGATAAGCCCCAAAAAGTAGACCGCGTTGTTGGCGCACCACTGCAGGGACTCAATAAGAATCAGCCTGACCTCTGCCGGCGTCAGGCGCATTGCTTCGCGATCCTTCGCGAACATACGAACTCCTTCTATACAAAAAGGGGATGGAGGGCATAGGCCTGCTCCATCCCCTTTCCAGGTTGCAACGAAAATCTATGCAGCCGGGCCCTTACGCCAGCACGCCGAAGAACGCGCCGATGATGCCCACGACCATG
>DXMA01000001.1 GCA_019414445.1 Collinsella sp. | reverse complement strand
GGTTGCCCCCATACGGACCTGAACCGTACGCGTCTGCCAATTCCGCCACGCCCGCGTGCAGGAATTAGAATAACGGAGCGCCACCGCGAACGCAAGAACTATTTTTGAAAAAGTTTGCAGGCATTTTCCCAAGCGGCATGCGCGATTGTTTCGGCGTCCTCACCAGTGCGATCGACACGGTCGTTAACCAGCGCGTTTGCCGTAATGGAGATCATTGCGGGCTCGCATTCAAGACCGCGGATGGGCTCCGGAGCCATATACGGGCAATCCGTCTCGAACAAAATTCGATCGAGTGGGGTTGCCGCAAATGCCTCGCGCACGTCGTCGTTGCGCTTAAAGGTAGCCGCACCACCATAGGCGATATAGCAGCCCAGCTCCACAAAGCGCTCCATCGTGGCGCGGTCCTCGCCAAAACAGTGCAGCACACAACCGGCCTGGGGCACGCCCACCTCACGAAGCACGTTGTACGCATCCATATGCGAGGTGCGCTCCCCATCCGAGTCCTCGTGCCGCAGGTGCAACTCCACCGGCACATTGCAGCGCACGGCGACTTCGAGCTGACGTGCCATGCAATCAATCTGCACGCTGTGGGGCGCCGGCGTGATGTCGTCGTCGTAATCCATGTGGTAGTCCAGACCGATTTCGCCAATACCGGCGCACAAAGGGTCATCAAGCGCAGCAACAACCTGCGCGTGAATGTCGTCGGTATAGTCCGGCGCGCCATACGGATGCACGCCGGCAAGATACTTGATCTGCGGGATATCCTGCATCGGCAGAATTTCGCGCGTCAGCCAGTCGCTATAGTCCGTCACGCTGCGCTTGTCGGCGATGGGGTCGAAGACCGTCACCAACAGGTCGATGCCTGCCGCCTTGGCACGCACGAGTGTCTCGGGCACATCCTTGCCCCAGAACGAAAGCAGATGCGCATGTGTGTCGGCAAGCGGTGCCAAGGGCACGGGACAAGCAACCGTCTTCTTTTTCTTGGTAAACGTCACGCGTTCGGCATTAAGCGTCATGGGAAAGCTCCCGAGCCAGGCACACAAAGTCGGCGACGCCGAGCGTCTCGGCGCGCGTGGTGGGTGCGATACCGCAAGTCTCAAAGGCGGCATCGAGCACGTCCTTGGCAAAGCCGTTGGCGCTCATGGAATTGCGGATGGTCTTGCGACGCTGAGCAAATGCAGCATCAATCACGCGAGCCACAAAGTCGCGATCGAGCCCTTCGGGCACCACGTCGTCAACACGGTCGATACGCACGACGGCCGAGTCCACGTGTGGCGCCGGCATAAAGCAACGCGGCGGCACCTCAAAGCGACCCGTTACCTGCGCATACAGGCCAAGCTTTGCCGTATAGCCGCCATAGGTCTTGTTGCCCGGCACTGCGGCAATGCGATCGGCAACCTCCTTTTGCACCATGACGACGGCGCGCTTGAGCGCCGGCATCGTCTGGAAAAATTGCAAAATGATCGTCGCCGCCACGTTATAGGGCAAGTTCGCGACAAATACCGTCGGCTCACCGCCCGCAGCCTGCTCAATCTGCCCCGGCGTCACCCTGAGCGCGTCGCCCATGATAAAGCGGAAGTTGGCATAGTCGGCGGCGTGGGCATCGAGCACCGGCTCAAGCTCGGAATCGGCCTCAATGGACGTAACGCACGCCGCTTCCTGCAGCAACGCAAGTGTCAACGTACCGCAACCTGGACCCACCTCGAGTACGCGCTCGTCACCTGCAAGCTCGGCAAGCTCGCAGATACGTTCGATCACATGATTGTCGATTAGAAAGTTCTGGCCCAGGCGATGCTTGGTCGCAAGGCCAAACTCCTCCAGCAGCTCCCTGGTGGCCGTGGGGTTTGCCAAAGGCGAAGTTGTCATGGTTGCCTCCTTAGCATGATGGCGGCGTCTTGAAACGAAAGGGCATGGACCGTTGCGGCCATGCCCTTACATCTAAACAGCAAATTGCCGATATGGCGCTCGCGAAGTCTCTACGCCAGACGCGGGAACAGCGGATCGCCCTTCTCGACGGGCTGACCACCAGCAAGCAGGCCCCAAGCGCAAATGCCCTTGAGGTCGTCGCTCGCGGCCTCGCCCTCACAGGACAGGCGGCGCAGAGCCTCGGCAGAAGTCTGGGGCATGAGCGGCATCAGCAGGTGGGCGGCGATGCGGATGGCCTCGAGCAGGTTGTAGATCACAAATGCCAGCTCGTCAGCCTTGGCCTCGTCCTTGGCAAGCGCCCAGGGCTCGGAGTCCTCGATGTAGTGGTTGGCGGCGTGGATGAGCTCCATGACCTCATCCTTGGCTCCGCCGTAATCGAGCACGTCCATCTTGGCCATGTAGCGGTCGACCAAACCGTCGGCAATCTTTGCCAGCGGGTTGTCGAACGCATCGAACGATGCAGGCTTGGCGGGCGCGCAACCGTCAAAGTACTTGCCGCTCATGTTGAGCGAGCGCGAGATAAGATTGCCCCAGCTGTTGGCCAGGTCGGCGTTGTAGACCTGCTCCATGCGCTCGAAGCTGATGGCGCCGTCGGTGCCGGGGACGACGTCGGTCATGAAGTAGTAGCGATAGCCCTCGACACCCAGCATGTCGATAACATCCTGCGGAGCGATGGCGTTACCGCGGCTCTTGGACATCTTCTCGGCCTTGCCGGTCTCGGCATTGCGCACGGTCAGGAAGCCGTGGGCAAAGACGTGCTCGGGCAGGGCCTCGCCGATGGCCATGAGCATGGCGGGCCAAATGACGCAGTGGAAGCGAATGATGTCCTTACCCACAATATGGAACTGCGCGGGCCAGCGATAGGCCAGCTCGGCACGGGCCTCGTCGGTGTCGACACCGTAGCCGACGGCAGTCATATAGTTGAGCAGCGCATCGAACCACACGTAGGTCACGTGACCCTCGTCAAACGGGACCTGAATGCCCCAGTCAAAGCTCGTGCGGCTCACGGAAAGGTCGTTAAGGCCGCCCTCGACAAAGCTACGTACCTCGTTCATGCGGAACGCAGGCTCGACAAAGTCGGGGTGCTCGTCATAGAGCTTGAGAAGCTTGTCCTGGAAGGCGGAGAGCTTAAAGAAGTAGGACTCCTCCTGCACGCGCTCGAGCGGACGGTGGCAATCGGGGCACAGGTGCTGGCCGACGCTACCGTACTCTTCGTCACCCTTCTGGACCTGCGTATCGGTAAAGTAGGTCTCGTCGGGCACGCAGTACCAGCCGTCATAGCTGCCCTTATACAGGTAGCCGGACTCCTTCATGCGCTCCCACAGATACTGCACGGCGTGATGCTGGCGCGGCTCGGTGGTGCGAATGAAGTCGTCGTTGGAGATCTCGAGCTTGCTCCAAAGCTCCTTGAAGTGCGGAGCCTGGCTGTCGGTCCACTCCTGCGGCGTCATGTTGTGCTTGGCAGCGGCCTCGGCGACCTTCTCGCCGTGCTCGTCCATGCCGGTCAGGAACTTGACGTTATAGCCGGCGGAGCGGCGATAGCGAGCCTGAACGTCGGCGATGATGGTGGAATAAGCCGTGCCCAGGTGCGGATCGGCGTTGACGTAGTAGATGGGCGTCGTGATAAAGAACGAAGGCTTGCTTTGATCCATGGGGTTTGTCCTCCAGAAAAACGTTGCATACAGGGGATGATTCTAGCGCAAGGGCTGGATATCCTCCATCTATTGCATATCGAGCACCATGGCATAGACATCGCGCTTGCGGCGCGAATACTTCTGAGACAGGCGCTTGGCCACCGCAGAGGCGGGCTCCCCCTCCTCGAGCGCGGTGCGGATATCCTCGCGCAGGGCATCGTCGGGATCCGCTACCGCAGCGCCAACCGGCGCGATGCCGGCCTCCTCGTCCTCGCTCGGCGGCGCGATGACCAGCGCAATCTCGCCCTTTACCTCGCCGCGAGCACGCAGCTCCTCGGCAAGCTGGTCAGCGGGCCCGCGCAAGACCTCCTCGTGCAGCTTGGTGAGTTCGCGGCAGACGGCGACCTCACGCTGGGGAAAGACCTCCGCCACGGCCTCGAGCGTCGCCACGATACGATGTGGAGACTCGTAGAAGATGAGTGCGCCAGGCACCACGGCAAGGCGCTGCAAACGGCGCACACGGTCGCCGTGCTTTCGGCCCAAAAAGCCCTCGAAGAAAAAATGCTCGCAGGGAATGCCGGACGAAACAAGCGCCGTGACGCAAGCAGAGGGCCCGGGAATAACTTCGACGGGCACATCGGCCTCACGCGCCGCCTCGACCAGCGCCTGGCCGGGATCGGACACGCTCGGCATGCCGGCGTCCGAGGCAAAGGCGAGGGTCTCCCCCGCCAGCAGACGGTCGACCAGGCCGGCAGCGCGGCTAGCGATCACATTCTCGTCGCAACGGACAAGCGGCTTGGAAATGCCCAGGTGCATCAGCAGCTTTGACGTCACACGCGTGTCTTCGCAGCAAATGGCATCGGCGGCGGCAAAAGCCTCGCCAACGCGCGGGGACAGGTCGCCTAGGTTGCCGATGGGCGTGCCGACCACATAGAGTTTGCCCGTATGGGCGCTGTTTTGCGTCATATCAACCTATTCAATCATGCCGCGCTCGAGCGTACCGAGCGCCGCGCGGGCGTCCCATGCTGCAATGCGCTTCTCGGTCTTCCACGTTTGGAAGAACCAACCGGCAGCCGGCGCAAACGAAGCCAGCTGGTTGGCGATAAACACGCGCTCGTAGGCATTGCGGCCCTCGGGCGTAACCGACGAGTTGGCAAAGATCGCCGCACCCGACCATTCGCCCACCAGCACGGGGAACCCAGTCGAAATCGCTTCTTTAAGCTCGCGCTTGTTACGCGAAATCGCCGTCGTCAGCCCGCGGGGGCTCGTAATGTCGAGCGCGTACTCGTCGCGGTAATGGTACAGGTGAAGGTCCATGTAGACGTTCTTGTACTTGGCGCCGCGCATAAAATGCTTCCACTCGCTGGGATGCCCCGACGACGAGAAGACGACGATCTTATCCTCGGGCATATACGAACGAACGAGCTCGTAGGCATCGCGATAGAAATTGCGCAGGTAGTGGGCCGGAATGCCATCCGTCATGGTGAAGAGGCTCTTGCGAACGCTCATCTGCGGCGTGTCCAGCAGCTCAATGCCCAGCAGGCTCTCGGCCTCGCCATAGCGATCGGCCAAGCGCTCGAGCACGTCGAGTGCGACATGACGGCCGTTGGTGGACGAATGCCACTCGGCGACAGCCTCCGGCGTGGTGGGCGAATCGTTGGAATCGCCCTGGCCACCGGGCACGGTTGCCAGATCGAGCAGCACGCGGATGTCGTACTTGGCAGCCCACTCAATTGCACGGTCAATGTAGTCGACAACCGAGATGTAGGACGCATCGGACCCCTGTGAGCCAAAGGCATACCAGGGCACCGGCAGACGCACGGCATTGAGGCCAATCTGCGCCATGCGGCGAAAATCGTCCTCGCTCACAAACGTCTCGTAATGGCGGCGCATGCGCTCGTTATAGGCGGCGGTACCCATGGCCTCCTGTAGCTCGGCCGCGTTGGATGCACCGGTCGCCGCGTACAGCGACGGGGTCACCCAAGGCTCGGGAATAAACCAGCCAGAGAGATTAACGCCGAGTATCCTCTCCATCACTGCCCCCTTCGGATCATGCAGGTCGAACCCGCATCGTATTGCATAGGATAAGTATCGTTTTGAGTATACCCGCGTGTGCGGACAGGCGACCGAACGGTCTGTAAAGTGACGCGAAAGTGGGAGGAATGTCTGGGGCGGGCGGGCTCGGAATGGTGCGACGAGGTGTGTACGCGCGCCGGAGGCAGGCACCGGAAAGTGTGTCCCGTTCTGAGCCCTTATTCTGGGACGCAGTTTCCGCAGAACCCTACATAAAAGAAAAGGACCTCTTTGCAGAGGTCCTAGTCAATTCAAGGTGGCGGGGAAGGGAATCGCGTCCGCGCGCTGCGCGGACGGACCGCTGCGGCGCTTACGCGCCTTGCGAGCTGCGCTGGCAAACGCTTACGCGTTTACTCAGCTCCGCGCCCTCACGGGGTTCGATTCCGTGCGAGGGCTACATAAAAGAAAAGGACCCCTTTGCAGAGGTCCTAGTCAATTCAAGGTGGCGGGGAAGGGAATCGAACCCCTGACACGAGGATTTTCAGTCCTCTGCTCTACCAACTGAGCTACCCAGCCATTTGAGGTGTGCCTTGTTTCAAGGCTTGATTAGTATAACCAAGGACGCGTTCCGGTCAACCGAGAATTTTAAAAAAGTTTTTGAGCACAGCCTCGGTTCTATAAATCGGCACGTCAGAGGCATCAGCCGGCAGCAAGAAGTTTTTCGCTCAGAGCCGCACGGGCAAACTCACTTGGCGTCATCCCCTCGGCAGCCGCCCGTCGACGAATGGCCTCCTTCATTCCCAGAGGAATCTTGACCGACAGCGTTGCCGTCCCCTCGCCTGAGAGTGGGGGCCGTCCATGCACGATCCCACCAACGGTGTGTTCGCCATCCGGAAACTCTCCGCGCTCGTACGACTCGCACCACGCGTCAATCGTTTCATCCGTTACAACCTGACCATTAGCGGCCGTATACGTCTTGCCCATCATCGACCCCTTTGCCGAGCCCGTTCAATCTCCTGCCAAACTTACCCAATTTCGTATGACGAAAGTCCGCTGTCGCCAATTCTTAAGCCGGCACGCGTTGGAGAGCAGGGGTCGAAACAATGATTGAAGAGCGCTCTAGTGCGGCCCAGGCGCCGGGGCAGGAGCACGTGCGCCAAGGACGAACGCTTTCGTAGCGCGCGAGGATATTGCCGTCGCGATCGATGAAGGCGATGTCGATGGGATAGGCCATAAAACACGTATGGACCGAAGAGCAGCGTGGAAACGCCATGACAAGCGGCAGGCCGTTGGCGGCAACCGGACACCGTCCCAGCATGCCGCGCAGGCGCACGGCAAACGACTCCGCCACCGCAAACTCGGCCGGCGTCCAACCCAGCCTGTTGAGTGCCCGCGCGTAGGCGATGTAGGACGAGACCGCGGTCACATGACCACCCCCGGACGCCATGGATCGACCGTCACCGCGCGCTCGTGCGACAACGTTGTCGGCGCCCCCAGCGGAACGCCAGCGATGCTGAGAGAAGTCGGCCACGGCTCATAGTGCATGGTGCAGGTGTAGGTCCTAAACGTACCGGATAGGGAGAGCAGACCACCATCCGATGCCTCCGCGCCTTGCTCGCTCGACACTTCGATCTGCAAGTCATAGCCTTCCATGGCATTCAGAATTTGAGTCTGGACCGTCGCCGAGGCATCGACAGAGCTTTCGTCGCCCTCCCCCTCCGACGCCACGGCGTGCGCCAACACGATGTCGGGCACCACGCGGTCGAAGCGCGCGACAGCGCTGGCAAAGATCATGACGTTGTACACGATGAGTGCCAGCACCAGCAAAACGGGCGTAACCACTGCCATCTCCACCGTCGCTTGGGCGCGCTCCTCGCGCAGACGCATGCGGATACTCATTACGACCCACCGCCCAGAGCGCCAACCAGCGTGGCGACATCGACGGTGAGCGGGATGGAGCCGCCGCCGGGCAGAGGAATCTCCGCAAGCGTGAACACCGTACCGCTGATGGTGCGTTCGACTTGATATTCCAACGCCTCGCAAAGCGCCTTGGGATCGGTCACGCCCAACGGAATACTTCGCAGCTTGTCTTGCGCTTGAGAGAAACCAGCAATGTCAGACCCCGGACTCTTAATGACGTTGGCGGAATCGGTCAGCACCGGCTTTCGCAGGCGCAAGTCGCACGGTTCCAGACCCAACGCCGCCACGGACGCCGAAACGGTATCGCCGAGCCACGATGCGATGGAGCCCAACGCGCCGCTGCCCCCTCCTAGGCCTTTAATCATCTCGCCCATAAGTTCGTCGGCCGAACCTTGGATATCACCGTATCCCACAAGCAGCCGTCCCCAAACATCCATGACGCCGTCGAGCACGCCGGCAACGCCGCCCGAGCGTTCCTTCAATGTCGAGAAAAATCGCGAAAGCACGTTGTTTTGCGCCGTCGCCTCATCGGGCGCCAGCACCGCGGCAGAGATGGCACCGCGATCGCCAAGCCTGACTGCCGTGTTAAACGAAGAGTTGAGCTCATCGGGGCTCGAGATGGCACCCGAAACCGCAAAGGCAACCACGCCGTTGCGACCGGGCGGAGCGATACGCGGACGCTCGCCCGAAAGCGCTTTAATGGCCTGGTCAAACGCATTGCCCGCACGGTCGGCTTCGTCCTCGGTCTGACGCTCGAGCTCGAGCTCCTTGTTGCGACAGTCGACGTAGTCCTCCAGGGCGTCTTTAAACTTGTCAAAGTGATACTCGAAGCCGTTTTCGATAGAGGTTGAAGGCGCCGCAACAGCACCAAGCGACAAAACGCCAAAATGGCATTTGCTGCATTTATCCTGTCCATCGTAATCGGCAACCGAAGCAAATCCGCTCGGCGTCCCTTTCTTATAGTTAGGGCAGGTCGTCCCGTAATGCAGATACGCCTTGTCATCGTTCACGCTCGTCGGCCACACCGCATCGGTATAGAGTTCCGTCGCCCGAACCTCATCAGAGTTGCGCGGCAGCAGCGGAATATAGGAGGAAACCCTGTCTCCGTTCTCGGTTATATGTGCCCGATCGACCTCCGCGCTCGCATAGGTATAAAACGCCTTACGCGCCGCAGACTCTGCCTTCATCTCGACACTCGAGCCGTGGGGCTTCTCATTTGTCAGACGCCAATGGTAGTAGTCCTTCGCGCGATCAAGGGCAACTTGGGGCTCCCACGTAACGCTCGATGAGTAATGCGGATTTTGAACACCGGAGAGATCCGTTAGGCTTTTCATACGCTCCCACATGCAAGAACAGCTGCCGACCGAGCCCTTGTCAGACCCACCACAATCCGCCAGCCAAGCACGCTCTTTAGCCTTCGCCGTGTCCTCAGAAGCCTTCCGCAGCTCCTCGGCCGCACGCTCTAAATCATCTGATGTGTCTTTCATGGTATCGGTCGAGATCTCGGACCCTTTGAGCGCAGCGAAGTCCGACTCGGATGTCCTAGGCACGGCAAGCGCCGTACCGGTATAGGTCACACTATCGGTATCCTGCGCCGACACCGCCTGCGTGGCACGCGCGGCGATCAGATACGGCAGAGCCGTCTCGATTTTCCGTAAGCCTTCCGATGCGCTTTTGGCAAACTTGTTGCGCGTTTTAATGATCTCAATCCCGGTGTCGACCATATTGCCGGCAACCGGCTCGGCACCCGGAATGAGGATGGCGACCAGACCCGTCCCGATCGTGGCAAACCCCGCCAGCCCCAGACTCAAAATGCTCGCATCAACCACCGTGGCAGCCGTGTGATAGGACGACACTACGTTGGCACCCGCCAGCGCGCCGCTATCGGCCGCCACCTGGGTATCCCCCGCGCGCGACATGCTCCATATCGCCGCGGTCGACGAAAACAACAACGTGAGCACCACTAGGATGACCACGGCAGAGGAAAGCGTGGTGTAGGCACCGTCTTCGATAAACAGGTCGATACCGGCTCGACCCATAAAGCCGCCTCGTTTGCGGAGAGCGCCTGGTCGACGGCGGGCCGCAAACCCTTGCGTCACCCGCAACAGGCAGCGCCTAATCCCATGCAGCAATCCACGAATCATAATCTCCCTCCAGCCATTCGGGACGCGATTGATACGAGACATCGACTTTGAGCTCAACGTAGCCGCCCTCGGCGGTACCACCCATAGCCTGCGCAAACGCACCGATCACAGGCAACGGCTTGACCTCGCCGGAAACGGACACGGACGAGACGCCACCCGCACCGGCCCGGCCAAGCTCGATATCCCACGACAACGGCCCGCCGGCATGAAAGATCGAGACGTTGGGCACTGCGGCAAGCCGGCGGCGGGTGAACTCCTTAAGATCGTCGTCCTCCGCCGTCGTCGTGGTCATGAGCCGCGCGGTCTCGGCGGCGGCAGACTCCATGACCGCGCGCGTATAGAGCAGGCACACCGGTTGCAGCGCGAGAAGGATGAGTGTCAGAAACGTCGGCAGCAAAAAAGCGGCCTCGACCGTAGACTGCGCCCGGTCCTCGCGCGCGGCATCAATACAACGCGATGTCCTTAGCGGCCGCAGCGGCGTCGATAACCGACGTCGAGGCAACGCCATGGGATGCCGCCCGCTCAACCAGCGCCGCCAAGCGCCCATCGGTGCCGGCACGCCAAAGCCCCGCGATCGCCAGCACGATCGATAACAGCGCCATTGTGACGATGGCGTATTCGACCGTCGCCTGGGCAGATTCCTCACGCAGGACATCATGCATTTCACGATCCCTCCTTTGAGCTTATTGTTTGCGGGCTCAGGCGCACGGCGCGCAGACGACACGAAGCATCGCCAGCATCCGCGGCAATTGTCACCATATCGACCCAGCCGCGTCCGTCGCGCACGATGGCGCCCCACACGTTTCCCTTGATGTCGAGATAGCCGCTCAGAGCAAGTTGCGCCGTGGGTACCTCGCGATAGGCACGCAGCATATCCGCCGCCGCTTCGGTCATCGGTCGGTCCTCGGACCATGCAAGCCGGACCGCAATCGCGTTGCCCTCAGGCGAATCCGTCGCAGTGCCAGACCGCTTGTCGAGCGTCCGCAGAAAAGTTTGCGCCGTGACAGCGACATCCGAATCGTCTGCATCTCGCATCTCATCTTTTTGAGACGCCACCGCCGAATCTGAGCCCAAATCGGAGGCGGTCCAAGGACGCTGCTGCCGCGCGGCGTTAAGCCCCCAAAGCACCGCCGCTATCGCCACGGTCAGGCAAGCAAACACCAGCAGCACCCCGATGGGGCGCTCGCCCTCTACAGGCTGTTGATGCCCTCGCTGATAGCGTTCCATAGATCTTGGACCTTGCCCTTAAATGCGACGATGGCGATAATCGCGATCACCACGAGCACGCCGACCAAGATGGCATACTCGGTGGTACCCTGTGCACTCTCCTCCTGCAGTAGTTCCTTGGCGCGCTGACGAACATGTGCCGCCCGGCAAAACGCCCAGCCCTGGACCTTGCCAGCAGCGTCAGTCATCGTGTTCATGTATTCCTCCCTACATCATCCCGCCTGCTCCCAGCAGCGGGCCCAATATGGACAGAAGCAACGCCGGCAAGATGAGCGTGCCGGTGGGAATCAGCAGCTTGACGGGCGCACGCTCGATCTCGCGCTCGACCGCGGCGCGATGAGCCGCACGGATCTCGCGACTTTGAGCGGCCAGCGTCTCGGCAAGTGGGGCACCCAGGGCGAGCGCCTGCCCCACCGTGATGGCAAAGGTCTCGAGCGCTCGCACGTCCAGGTCGCGCGCAGCGGCCAACAACTCGTCCTCACGCGTGCCCACGCCCACCTGCCACGCCATGCAGGCGCGCTCAAGGCGAAGAGCCAGCACTGACCGGCGGTTGGCGCAGAAAATCTCAAGCGCCGCATCAAACGAAAGACCGGCCGAAAGACCCAAGCGCACAACATCGATCATCTCGGACACTTCGCCGAGCGACACTCGCGCCGGGCCGCCCGCTCCAACCGCGCCCTTCACTCGCGCGGTCAGAGCATCGACCACCGAGCGACCCGCGGCAGCGACCAGCACCGCCTCGCGCTTGCAGGCCCCTGCGATCTTGCGTGCATCCGCCCGATCCAAACCCGTCGCGACAAATACACTCAGGGCGCACAGGCAAGCCGCAACTGCAACCGGGGCGCTCATAGCTCCACCCGCATAATGCGCCGGATAACCACCAGGGCAACGGCGTTGAGGGCAAGACCCAGCACCACAGCGCCCGCACCGGCAGGCGTCGCAAGACCGCGACGAAAATCTGCCGAAAGCAGCGCCAACACCGCGCACATGCCCGCCGGCATCGCCGCGACCATATGCGCAGACATGCGAGCCTGCGACGTCTTAACATCCAGGCGGCGCTTGAGCTCAATGCGCTCCCCCACCATGCTCGACGCCTCGGACAGTAAGTCGGCAAGCGGAGCGCCGGTGCGCTGAGACACCTTAAGCGCCAAGGTCACAAGCGAAAGACCGGGGGCGTCGATACGCACGAGCAAGTCATCGAGCGCGTCGGTCGCCGAGATGCCGCAATCGATCGCCGCCGCCACCCGCAAAAACTCGTTATGCACTGGCTCTTGCGCATGAGCGCCCACAAAGCGCATGCCCTGGGCCAGCGAATGTCCCGAGGCAAGCGACATGGAAAGTGCGGTAAACGCCTCGGGCATTGCCTCTTCTGCATCGTGTTGCTCGCGCCGGCTCTCAAAGCCATCCCGAGCGGCACCAACGGCAAACGGAGCAACAAGTCCCAAGGCAAATCCGAGGGGCGATAACGACACCATCGTTAGTAAAACGCAGCAGACACCGCTCGATAGCAGCAGAAACGCCAAACATCCCGAAGCATCCTCGATCACGAGGCCAAGGCGATGCGCCGGAGCCAGCGATGCCCACGAACGGGCGATCTTTTTCAGCAGATCGTTTTCCACCAGCTCACGCGGCAGCTTCTCTGCCACCGTCTCGAGCGCCTGACGTGCCAGCTCCGCCGGCGGTACCTGCGGCACACGAGGTTCCGCCCCGCACGCCGTCGCGACAGAAAGCCCTGCCAAGCCCCCTACGATGAGGGGCACAGCGATCTCCATTCGTCCACCTCCTCTTGTGTGAGCGTCCCCGACCGCAGGCCTTCTGCGATAAACGGCGGCTCGCGGTCAAGCGTCCAGGTGCGCTCGGCGGCATCGAACGTCACATAGCGCTCGAGCTCTACGCCGCCCGATGCGGCGCGTCGCACCCCCGAATACGAGGAGACAAAGCGCCTGCCATCGGCGTGGCGCTCGGACATCACGATACCGTCGAGCGCCATGGCAATCTGCTCCTCGATGAGCCCACTCGGCAGGTCGATGCCATAACGTGCAAGCAACGTCAGACGCACCACGGTCTCCTGTTCTGAACCCGCATGAAGTGTGGTGAGCGACCCGTCGTGGCCCGTGTTCATGGCCTGCAACATGTCGCAGCACTCGGCACCGCGCACCTCGCCCACCACGATGCGGTCGGGGCGCATGCGCAGGGCATTAGTTACCAGGTCGCGGATCGTCACCGCGCCTTCACCCTCAATTGAAGCCTCGCGCGCCTCTAGGCGCACCACGTGCGGATGATGCGCAAACTTGAGCTCGGCAGAGTCCTCGATCGTCACGATGCGCTCGCCGGTGGAAATCTCACATGACAACGCGTTGAGCAGGGTGGTCTTACCAGATCCCGTGCCTCCCGCAACCGCCAGGTCCTGTCGCAGCGACACCGCGCACGACAGCAGCTGCGCATACCAAAGCGGCAGCGACCCCAGCCCCACAAGCTCGTCCAGCGAGCAGATACGGTCCGAGAACTTTCGGATGGTGAGAATCGGTCCGTCAATCGCCACAGGCGGAATCACCGCGTTGACGCGATAGCCCGTTTTGAGGCGGGCGTTGACGATGGGGCTGCGCTCGTCGATACGGCGGCCAAGTGGCGAGATGATGCGGTCGATAAGCACACGGATCTGTTCATCATCCTCAAACGCATGCTCGATGGGGTACAAGACGCCGCCGCGTTCAAAGAAAGCCGAGCGGCAGCCGTTGATCATGATCTCGGTAACGGTGTCGTCCTCGATGAGCGGCTGCAACGGCCCCAAGCCCACCACGTCATCCAAAATCTCGTCGATGATGGTTTCGCGCTCGGGCGTCGCGAGATCGGTCGGCTCCTCAACATTGAGCGCCGCCTCCACCGCAGGACGCAATTCCGAGCGGGCAAGTGCCGGGTCGATATAGGCGCCGATACGCGCCACTTCGTCGTAACCCATGCGGTCCATCACGGCGCGCTTGGTGCGTCGTTTCACCGCGCGGCGACGCCCCGCATCTACAGGCGCTGCCGCCGCTGCAGCGCCGGCAGCCTTAATCCTCGTTTGCAGGCTCATCGCTGATCACCCTCGCGCGACCAGGGAAGGCGGATACGCGGGCGTTCGGTACGCGTTGCACGGTCGGCGACCATATCGCTCCAAGGGCCGACGGCGCACCCCAGTTCCACGAGCATCTCGCGCGTGGCCTCGCGCATGCTAGTCGCAAAAGCGCTGGTCTGCCCCACCGCCTCGTCAGCGCGCCCAAACGCCATGAGCGCGGCGAGATCCTGCCCGCCATCGGCGATACGAATCTTGGAGCTCAACGCACAGGCAATCTCAAAGCGCATGGCGACGTCCTCGTCTGCCCCGCGCGCACCGAACCGGTTGAACACGGCGCTCATGCGCGTGCGCGGCACACCTACTCGACTTGCCAGTTCGATGACGCGCGACGCCGATGTCGCGGACGACACCGCCGCATCGCCAACGACCAGGCAACGGTCGCTCGCCGCCACCGCAGCCGCCACGGCGTCGCCCCAAAAGACCGAGGTATCGATAAAGACCACGTCGGATTCGCGACGCAGAACATCAAGCAGTAGCTCCACCGGACGCGCCATGAGCTCGGCTTGCTCGGGCGCCGCGACGGGACCCCAGAGCGTAACGCCCGGCGCCACGCGCATCGATGTGGCTACGATATCCGGCTCGGTGAGCGTGCCCGCCGCCGACGGCTCGATAAGTGCCGCCATATCGCGCGGAGCATCGACGCCTAACAAGTCGTAAAGGTTTCCAAACATCAGGTCCAGGTCGAGCACGGCGGCACGCAAGCCCAACAGCGACGATGTGTGTGCCATGGCGGCAACGATCGTCGACTTGCCGCAACCGCCCGAACCCGAAATAGCGCAGATGACCGGAGCTCGATGCGGCGGAGCGGCAGCGTCTGCCGGCGGCATCGGAGGCGGCGGGGCGGGCGTCGGTGGCAGCGCACCCGTCTCCCCCGCCGCAACCACACGCTGCGTCCAAGCCGGCATGGCAGCTTGTTCGGTCTGCGAGGCAGGCTCGTTCTGTACAATCTGCTCATGCTGCATCAGCGACAACTCGCCGCACCCGGCAAAGCCCTCAACTTCGTCGAGTTCATCCGCCAGATTCACGCCGTGCACGTATCCCATATCTACAGCCGGGGAGTCGCCAGCATGCTGCGCCGGCCCTCCAGCGTCATCGTCTACAAGGGGGTTCCGGGGGCGCCGACCATGCTCGGCTTCCGCTTTTCCATAATCATCAACACGCGGGCCTCTTGTAGCGCGAGGCGCCCCGGGTTCCCCATCAACAAAAGCATCGGGCTCAATCGTCATGCGCCGATCGGAATCAACCGCTCCCTCGCCCGCACGCCCGTTGCCGCATATACTGTGTGCAGCGATGACCTCGGTCGCCCCCGCGCGAAACAGCCCCTCGATATCCGACGGATCGAGCGCTTCTATCAACACGACCACGCGACTCACGCGGCCTTCGGCCGTCAGGCGCGCAACAGTCTTGCGCACATCTTCGGTATCGAACAGAGACACCGCGATGATGGCAGCCCCGCGGCGCGACGGAAACGCCCGCGCCATGGAAACCAGCCCGTCCAGGTCACCCACGCGAAGCACCTGTGCACCCACATCACGGCCCTCGACTTCCCGCTGCAACAGCCCGTAATCGCCGCACGCGCAGCACGCAAGCCAGATCGCCTTCATCACTCGTCGCCTCCGCTCTTTTTGCCGCGCGCCGTGGCGGGAATCGTCAAGCTGACCGTTCCCTTGCCCGAGGCTCCCAGCAGTTCCTTGACGTCTTCGGGGTCAGCCGCCAGCGTCACCCATTCGATCTTGCCCTCGCGCGTGGAACCGGAATCCTCACTGGTATCGATCACGTACGCACCGCACAGCCGATCGGTTACGCCGTCTTTTTGCACGTACACGTCCACGTAGCTGCCCACGCCCGCAGCACCGCCGACCGAGTGCTCGGCATCGACCGCCACCGAAACGGCGACCTTGCCCTTAGGCACCTCGAGCATGTGGCTCTCGGCCTTGGTGTAGACATTGCAGATCACGGCGTTTTTGGGAATACGCGAAGTCGTCACGTCGCCGCGCACCTGGCGTAGCTCGGTCGCCGCGTCACGCGGCAGCAGACTCGTCAACCACTCCTGGGTTATGACATTGGTCTCATCGAGGGTCTCGCCCACATCGATATCGCGCGCCGCGACGCATACCTCGACGCGATCGCCACCGTACTTGGCCAAGGTCTCAGCCTGGACCTGTTCGGCTTGCGAGCGGATCGACGAGCCGTAAACCATGCAGAGCAGAGCAGCGAGCACGCCCGCGACCAGACTGATGGCGATGCGCTTGCTCTTGTTCACGGCCGCTCCTCTCATGGCAGTGCCGGGCGAATGCCCGTACCACCATTGTCTGGGCGGCCAGAGTGCAAAGCGGCGCAATCGCAATCTTGGTTTTCGATGTCAAACCAATCGCTGACCAAAAGCTGAACAGCCCGTCAAGCTCGTGACAAGGTTTTGGTCAGCACGTCAGCAAACTGCATGTTTCGAGGCTTTTCCGCAGCAAAAAAGCCGTCTCCCGAACAGTTGGGAGACGGCTGTCATAGATAAATTCAATTACAGATGGACATCGGGATCGAGCATTTGAGCGCTCACGCGCATGGATGACGCCAGATTTTGGAACGTTTCCAGACGCAGGCCGTCGATCTGCCCGACGTCCTCGGCCTCGCGAACGGCGCAACCCGGTTCGTGGGTATGCGTGCAGTCGCCAAACCGGCACGCACGCGATGCCTCGACAATCTCGGGGAAGGCGCGTGCCAGACCCCGCTCGTGACCCACGAGCGGCAAACTGCGCAGACCCGGGGCATCGGCGATCACGCCGGCGTCGCCCGGCAGCGCCACCATCACGCGCGCGACGGTAGTGTGACGGCCCTGGTCGTCGCGTTCGCGCACACCGCCGGTCGCCAACGTATCGTGGCCCAGCAGTGCATTGAGCAGCGTCGACTTGCCGGCACCCGACTCGCCCAGAATCATGGCGCAGCTCCCGGCAGGCACGCAGGCACGGACCTCGTCCAGACCGCGGCCCTCGGCAGAAGACGTCACGATCACGCGCACGTCCGGACCCACCAGACGACGCACGCGGTCCAGATCGCGCTCGAGCTCATCGGCCTCGCAGCGGTCGGCCTTGGTGAGCACCACCACCGGCTCGGCATCGCAATCGAGCGCCAACACCAGTGAGCGCGCCACGCGATCGAGCAGCACCTCGCCGGCGCCGAGCGCCTGCACGATCAGCACGCTGTCAACGTTGGAGCAGAGCACCTGGCGCTCACCGCGGGCACGGCCGCGCCAACGCTCAAAGCTCGTACGGCGCGGCAGTACGCATTCAATCACGCCCATATCGTGCCCGGGAGCGCGGCGCACCGCCACACGATCGCCCACGGCAGGCAGCAGGACCTCGTCCTCGCCGCGCGACTTGGCAAACCCCACGGCATGCTCGGCACGAAACGTGTCATCGGCAGTCGCCACCAGCGGAAACCCGCGGTCCAGGCGCACCACGGCGCCAAGCTGCATCTGCTCGGGCTCCTCGGCATGTGCGCAGAAATCATCAAAGGCAGTCTGCTGAGCTTCATCGACCGGCAGGTCATCAAACGCCGGAACATCCTGCAGCGCGTCAAGCCCCGGTACACTCGCCAGCAATTCCTCAGCAGATGCAGGGGCTTCGGTCGCGAGCTTCCGACGACGATCACGCTTAGCCCGCGCCCCCGTCGTCTTTTTCTTCGCCTTAGCCTTAGCCTTGCCCACAGATGCCTCCCAGCACAAAACCACACAACTGAGCAGGTATTTTACCCACAAAAAAGAGTCGGTCGAGCAAACGCTCGACCGACTCACATACTTTCCCTCAGCCAATGGTCCCGCGAGGTTATCCGAAGGCCCGCCCGCCGGGAGGGGTTTCTTCCGAGCGATCCCGCAGCGCGAAGCGCGAGGACCAGCGAGGAAGAAACCCCGCAGGCAGTCGGGCCGGTGGGAAGGATGGCCTTTCGACCTACTCCTTCTCGACCGCGCGCATGATCGCCTTGTAGATCTCCATCAGCGGAATAATCAGGAAGGCAAGGCCCAGGGCAGCGACAACGCCCTTGAGCTCAAGCGTCACAGGGCCAAAGAACATCTCGGCAAGCGTCGGCTGCACGGTCACGATCACCGTCAGCACCAGTGCCAGAGCGGCGGAAGCCCACAGCCACTTGTTCTGCTTCTTCATGGTGAACAGCGACGCACGACGGCTGCGCATATTGAAGCAGTGGAAAATCTCGACCATGTTGAGCGTGATGAACGCCATCATCACGCCTTCCTCGTCGGCATTGCCGGCGATCATATCGGCGATGTGGATGTAGCCCATGTCAAAGTACACGCCCACAAAGAAGCTCGCCAGCACCAGCACGGTGATGATTAGGCCCTGGACCACGCAGTCCAGACCCATATGTCCGGCAAAGACACCATCCTTGGCGTTGCGCGGCTTGCGCTTCATGATGTCGCCCTCGGCGTCCTCCATGCCCAGCGCGAGCGCAGGGAAGCAGTCGGTAACCAGGTTCACCCACAGCAGCTGCACCGGCTGGAAGATGGTAAAGCCGATGAGCGTGGCGATAAACACCGAGAAGACCTCGGCAAGGTTGGCCGAAAGCAGGAACTGGATGACCTTGCGGATGTTGTCGTAGATGCGACGGCCCTCTTCGCAGGCACCGATGATGGTGGCGAAATTGTCGTCGGCAAGCACCATGTCGGCGACGTTCTTGGTGACATCGGTACCGGTGATGCCCATGCCAACGCCGATGTCGGCGCGCTTGATGGACGGGGCGTCGTTGACGCCGTCGCCCGTCATGGCCACGATCTGGTCGCGCGACTTCCAAGCCTCGACGATGCGTGTCTTGTGCTCGGGCTGGACGCGGGCGTACACGCCGTAGTCCTCGATGTGCGCGTCGAGTTCCTCGTCGCTCATGCGATCGAGGTCGGCACCGGTGATGGCATGGCTGCGATCGGTGACGATGCCCAGCTGCTTGGCGATGGCCACGGCGGTGTCGATGTGGTCGCCCGTGATCATGACGGTGCGAATGCCAGCGTCGTGGGCCTCGCGGATGGCTTCGGCGACCTCGGGGCGGACCGGGTCGATCATGCCGGACAGGCCGCAGAAGACCAGGTCGTGCTCGAGCGCAGCGGGGCTGCAGTCGCTCGGGACCTCGGTGTAGGTGCGGCTTGCCAGCGCCAGCACGCGCAGAGCCTCGTCGGCCATGGCCTTGTTGGCGGCCACGAGCTCGGCGCGACGCTCCTCGGTCAGCGGGACGACCTTTTCGCCCTCGTAGATATGGGTGCACAGGCCGATCACCACGTCGGGCGCGCCCTTGGTATACTGCTCGTACTCGCCATCCAAGGTCTCGACGATCACGGACATCATCTTGCGGCCCGAGTCGAACGGGGCCTCGCCCACGCGCGGATGCTCGGCAGTCAGGCCGGTGAGGCCAGCCTTGCCGGCGTCGTTGACGAGCGCGCACTCGGTCGGCTCGCCCACGGCCTCGCCCAGCTCCTCGTCCCACTGAGCATCGGAGCACAGCGCCATGCCGGCCAGGAACTTCTCCTTGGGCGCAGCGAGCTCGTGCTTGACGACGGTCATCTTGTTCTGGGTAAGGGTACCGGTCTTGTCGGAGCAGATGGTCTGTGTGCAGCCAAGGGTCTCGACAGCAGAGAGCTTGCGGATAATCGCCTGGCGCTTGGCCATCTTGGTCACGCCAAGCGAAAGGACGATGGTCACGACGGCAACAAGGCCCTCGGGGATGGCGGCGACGGCGAGCGAGACGGCAACCATAAAGGTGTCGAGCAGGGCAGTCGGATCGGTAAGGACGTTGCCCACGCCGTGGCGGAGGATGTCAACGCCAAAGATGACGACGCAGATGACGATCACCATGATGGTGAGGATGCGGCTGAGCTCGGCGAGCTTCACCTGCAGCGGCGTGAGCTCTTCCTTGGCCTCGGCCAGGGCGCCGGCGATCTTGCCCATCTCGGTGTTCATGCCGGTGCCGACCACGACGGCGCGACCACGGCCGTACACGACGGTGGAGCCCATATAGCACATGTTCTTACGGTCGCCGAGCGGCACGTCGTCGGTGCCGGCGGCGAGCTCGATCACGTTGGCATGCTTCTCGACGGGCACGGACTCGCCGGTGAGCGCGGCCTCTTCGATCTTCATCGTGGCGCTCTCGAGCACGCGGCAGTCGGCCGGGACGGAGTCGCCCGCCTCGAGCATGATCACGTCGCCGGGCACGAGCTCGGCGCTCGGCAGGTGCACGAGCTTGCCGTCGCGTAGCACCTTGGACTGCGCCGCACTCATCTCCTGCAGGGCCTCGAGGGCCTCCTCGCTCTTGGCTTCCTGGACCACGCCCAGCACCGAGTTGACGATAACGACGAACATGATGATGGCAACATCGGCAAAGTCCGCCTCGCCCTTGACCATGCCCGTAAGCGCGCTGATAACCGCGGCCGCGATCAGCATGATGACCATGGGGTCTGCCATCTGCTCAAAGAAGCGCTTCCACAGCGGTGTCTTTTCGGCTTCCTCGAGCTTGTTAGGGCCTGTCTTGGCGAGACGCGACGACGCCTCGTCGTTGCTTAGGCCGAGGTTCTCATCGACGCCCTGGTCGCTGAGTACCTCCGCCGCGGCGGACAGGTATTCCTTTTGCATATAGAGTCCCCTCCTGGGATTCGGGCCACTCAGCAGATTGATGCCCGATCATAATTCCCAGGAGAAGGGCAAGGGCTCATCAAGGCTGCCGTGCTGAGCGGCAGTTGATAGTGGAGCTATGGTACCCCAAAGCAACGCGTCTAGCCAAAACAATCCATTTGGAAATATGGTCCATAAGCAACGATGCAGACCGTATGATGCTCAACATTGATAAAACGTTTTTTCTTCGGTGCGTCGCCAAACTAAAATATCGCCCAGATAGCAGCGGTTAGAACGGTTGGTAAAGTTTTTGCATATACCGTTTTTTCGCAAAAAATGAACTTCTAATTCGGCATACGGTCGATTTTTTGGGGTATTCGGTCGGCATTTCGTTATAATCATCTCAGTTTTATTTCTTATGGTTTATCTATCAGCGCAAGACGATGTCAGATGGAGGTCTGAATGTACAAGCGCACCAAGATTGTATGCACCATGGGTCCCGCCTGCGATAGCGACGAGACCATCCGCGAGATGATCAAGGCGGGCATGAACGTCGCCCGTTTTAACTTCTCGCACGGATCCTACGACGAGCACCACGGTCGCATCGAGCGCGTCCGTCGTATTTCCAAGGAGCTCGGTCTGCCCGTCGGCATCCTGCTCGATACCAAGGGCCCCGAGGTCCGCACCGGCCTTCTGGTCGACGGCAAGAAGGTTGCCGTCAAGACCGGCGACAAGATCGTCGTCACCGCTCAGCCCACGTCCGAGGATTTCCACGGCACCGCTGAGCACATCTCCCTCGACTACCTGGCTCTGCCCTCCGAGGTCGAGAAGGGCTCCCTCATCCTGATCGATGACGGCCTGGTTGCCCTCGAGGTCGAGTCCGTCGACGGCCAGGACATGACCTGCGTCGTCAAGAATGACGGCCTGATCGGCGAGCGCAAGGGCGTCAACATGCCCAACGTCAACATCTCGCTGCCCGCTATCACCGAGCGCGATCGTCAGGACATCCTCTTTGGCCTGACCGAGAACATCGACTACATCGCCGCTTCCTTCATCCGTGACGGCGAGTCCGTCCGCGGCATCCGCAAGCTTTGCCGCGAGAACGGTGGCGAGCACGTGACGATCTTCCCGAAGATCGAGTGCGCCCTGGGCGTCGAGAACTTCGACGAGATCCTCGAGGCTTCCGACGGCATCATGGTCGCCCGTGGCGACCTGGGCATCGAGATCAAGCCCGAGCTCGTTCCCCACATCCAGAAGGAGATCATCGCCAAGTGCAACGCGGCCTACAAGCCCGTTATCACTGCTACGCAGATGCTCGACTCCATGCAGCAGAACCCGCGCCCGACGCGCGCCGAGGTTGCCGACGTTGCTAACGCCATCTACGACGGCACCGACGCCGTCATGCTGTCCGGCGAGTCCGCTGCCGGTAAGTACCCGGTCGAGGCCGTTAAGATGCAGGCCAGCATTGCTCTCGAGACCGAGAAGTACCTCCCGGCCCACGCTCCGCTCGAGGTTCCGGCCGATGCTCACGGCACCCGCGTCGTCAACAACGTTGTGGGTATGTCCGCTGTGAACATGGCTACCACCGTTGGCGCCAAGTGCATCACCGTGCCGACGACCACCGGTCGTACCGCTCGCCTGATCTCGCACTTCCGTCCCAACATGCCGATCTGCGCGTTCTCCCGCCACGAGTGGGCCGTCCAGCAGATGATCATGTACTGGGGCGTTATCCCGCATCAGGCCGAGATTACCCAGGGCACCGTCAACGGCACGATCGTCAAGGCGATCGAGACCGCTAAGGAGCTCGGCTACGTCGAGGCCGGCGATTTGACCGTCGCCACCGCCGGCGATCCCCGCATGAGCGTCCAGCTCGAGGACAAGGTCTCCTCGACCAACGTCGCTTACGTCGCTCAGGTGCGCTAAATCACACTTGCAAGCACACTGCATTGCAAAGGGCCCGGAAGGCTTCGCCTTCCGGGCCCTTTTTCTGTGCCAGTGCCCACTGCACAGCATGACACGCACTCATTTCTTTACCAAATGAGTCCAAATCGCCCCTCCAAGCCCTAAAAATGAACTTTCTTGCTGCGGAAATGTTCGCCCGATGGCGAAACCACACCTTACCCGACGCTGCTAAATCGTTTTAGCAGGAGCCAGATCGACCTGGTTTTCGGAAGTATGCGGCAAATTCTGAGACCCCCGAGCACGCCCTGTTTTTTCGCAACAAAATGCCTGATAAACTGGCCTTAAAAGCCAGGTCTGCTCATAGGATTCAGATTTTGCCGCATACTTCCGGATTGACGCTGGCATCGCACGGTCCAAAAGCACATTTCGACCAGGAGGATATCATGGACCTGACGCTATGCGGTCAATCCGCTTTTTACTATCACCGTATCCCGCCGCAGGTATTAGGCCTTTACCCCGCCATTAGCCTTGGCAATATGGATCGCAGATGTTGCGGCCTCGGAAGTCATGCAGTTGTAAAAGACCTGCTTCACACACCGCTTCACAGGCTTGTATTCACTCGGGCACAATCAGGGTCGCGAAGCCTGTTTAAATCGCACCTCCTGACCCAAGAGCCGCCTCCTGGGTCGTTTAGGCAGACTGAGCATGGGTTTGATGTCACTTCACCGGAGTTCACGCTGCTCAGCCTTGCCACGCAGGTCTCACGCAGCCAGTTACTCATGGCTTGCTACGAGATGTGCGGCTCCTTTGCAGTGTTTAAGCCCTGCGAGCGAACGCGACAACAACTCGATGAAGCTATTTCGCTTAAGCTCATTCCGCCCAACTGCGGCTGGGAGCGAGTTAACGACACCAAGGGCAATGACACCAACTTGTGGAAGCGCACGCCGCTTCTTACCGCAACGGATATCGCCGCGTTCGCCAAGCAAGCCGCAGGCCTGCGCGGCGTCAAACAACTGCGTTGGGCGGCCGAGCACATGACGGGGCAGACCGCCTCGCCCTTCGAAGTCCAGACGTCCATACTCATCTCGCTCCCCCGCGACGAGGGCGGCTTGGGCATCGACATCACCAATAACGCGCGCATCCCGCTCAGCGAAGCTGCACGTTCGCTGTATAACAAAACCTGCTGTTACGCCGATATCCTCATCGAAAGCGCCACCGACAGCATGGGCGTCATTCTGGAATGTCAAGGCCGCTTAGCCCACGACAGCGAAGCCGCGAGCCTCTCCGATGCCGAACGTGCCACCGCACTCACGAGCATGGGCTACGACGTCATCCAAATCACCTATGACCAGATTAAGGATAAGAAAAGCTTCGACCACATAACCGAGCTCATCCATAAAAAGGCTGGGCTTCCCTACACCCCAAAGACCAAACAGGAGCGTACTGCCGAAGATACCCTGCGGCAAGAGCTATTTGTCGATTGGGTTGAGCTATTCACTGTCAAGCCGGCCGGCTAGCAGCTAGCGATCAGGGGGACTGCGGGAACGTCAGAAGCAGCAACGCGAGCCGCAAATCCCGCCTCGGTCAGCTCGATGACCTCGGTAAACGTTGCATCGAAAAACTCCTCGGTTAGCAGGCGATACGGCGGATGATCGGGCTCGCCGGGGTTTTCGCGTACAATCTCGTGCATGACGCCGATAGTCTTGAGCACATATTCTTTATGGATGGGATACTGCCCAAAACGCGTCGCAGCGGTATAGAGGCGATCGGTCGCACGCGGAATGGAAACGATGCCCAGCGTCTTGCCAAACCAGTCAAAATCGCCCTGCTTTTTAATGCGGAATTCCTCGCACGGCTTGCCGCCGTGTGCTTCCAGATACTGGTTCACACGCGTGTTCCATACCGTGTCGGCCACCAGATGCGACCAGACGCCCAGCGTTAAATCGAGCAGCGACTGCGCCACATCTTCGGACGCAAGCGAGAACTCACAGGCGCCGGGACCGACAACCGGCTCGGCATCCCTGTAGCGCTGAGGATAGTGCACGCGGTTCAGTCGCTCGCGCTCCTCGACAATCGAGGTAGCCTCAGCAGGTTCGCCCGCGGGTGCGCCTTTAAGCAGCGGCGCCACATAGGTATCCCAGAACTCGTGCTCGCGCGGCTTAGGGATAGGCTCGGGCTTTGCAAAGTGCGTAATGCGATACGGAATGGGATCGGCGATGCCAGGGACCATATAGCCCACGAAGATATCCGGAACCACGCAGCCAAACAAAAAGGCATTGCGGTCGCGCACGCTATCGGCAAGCACGCTAGCACGTGCCAGCAAGCGCTCCGTTTGAGCGATATGAATGTTCCAACTTGGCATAGCCACCCCCATAAAACCTGGTTAACTATACCATCACGGCAGAGTCGCACAGGCGGCCATACATACCCTACGCAGCAACTATTCCGCAGCACCGCTTTCGGTTCCATACGACGGCACGGGCGCCTCGACCACATGGTGATATCGATCGATATAGATGGCACGGGCCTCCAGGCGGCGCACCAAATCTTGATGGTGCGTACTCATCAAAACCGTCTTACCGGCAGCAACGTAGGCCAGCAAAAAGTTGACTACGATGTCGCACGAGTCCTCATCGAGCCCGTTGGTGGGCTCATCGAGCACTAGGATATCGGGGTTCATCGACACCACCGCAGCCAGCGCAACGCGCTTCTTTTGCCCGCCCGAAAGCTGATAGGGCGAGGCATCGACCAGATCGGCAACCTGGAACAGCTCCATGGCATCGCGGACGCGGCGCTCGAGCTCGTCTGTCGGCAGCCCCATCTGCGCGGGGCCAAAAGCAACTTCCTCGCCCACCGTAGCGCAGAACAGCTGGGCGTCGGCATTCTGGAACACAAAGCCCACGCGCTGATGAAAACGCTGAGCGGCTGCGGAATCCTTGAGATATGCCGCATCGATCACGTGCCCGTCAAACAGGTACGCACCCGCGTCCGCTAGTTCAAGACCGTTGATAAGGCGCATAATCGTCGTCTTACCGCAGCCGTTGGGACCGAGTAGGGCAACGAGTTCACCACGATCGACCTGCAGCGACACACCATCGACAACCGTATGCCCCGCATAGGAGAACAGCACGTCGCGAAACTCGATGAGCGGCACGCTCTTGGCGCCAGTAGCACCGCTCGCGCCCATCACGCCATTCGTATCGTTTGCCAAAACGTCGCCCTTCCCTATCCACATCGACGGCTCGGCCGCCCGCGCTACAGCACCGCGCACAACACGGCGAGCAGCACCACGACGACCGCATAGACCGCATCGCGCCAGCCAAAGCCGCTCCGCGCGGGAGTCGGATACGCACCGGCAAAGCCACGGCAAAGCATAGCCTCGTCCATCGCGCGGCTGCATTCCATCGCCTTGATAAAGGTCATGCCCATGATACCCGCGATCGAATCGGTACGCGAAAAACCCGCAGGCGCACGACCCACACTGCGCAGCATGACCGATTCGGTCAGATCGTGCGCCGTGCGTCCCAGCACCTCGATGTGCTTGAGCGCCATATCAAACGTAAAGATGACCTCGTCGGGCAGCTGTAGCGTCTTGAGCGCCGCCGACATGCGGCTCCAGGTGAGCGTCCACGAAACGCCCAGCACGAACGACACGTTAATGAACGTCTTGAGCGCGATCTTGAGCATGGCGCCCGCGGCAGAAGCGCCCAGCAGCAGGGCAGGCAGTGCCAGAACCACCGCAAGCCCCGCGGCGCCGAGCGCCGGCACAAAAGTCGCGCGCAACCCGCGTGCTGGGCGCACCGCGACCAGCACCAACGCGATCGCCGCCATCAACATCAGGTACAGCGGGCTTTGCGTCAGGCACACGCACAGAACGCAAACGAACATCCCCACCAGGCGCACCGGAGCCGAAACGCAAGAAAGGGCGCGGTCGACCATCGACCCGCCCTCGTGCGCGCCTCCACCCAGGCGAACCCGCTCAAGCAGGCTCGCCAGGTGCAGGACATTCTTTTGCATCACACGATGCCGAGCCCCCACGGGCTCATATCGCTCCTCGGCCGCAAGCCAGCTAGGCAGCTCGGCTATTGCCATGAGCACCGCTTTCCTTGACCGTCAGCGAGACCAGGCGGAATGCGATGGTAAGCACCGCCACGCCAATCACGCCCGAAAGAATATACATCGCGGCCTGGCCGGCAAAGCCAAGGCCCTGCTCCTCGGAATAAACCTGCAGGTAGTCGCCCGTGGGCAGCGCATCGGCAAAGGTCGGAGCATCGAGGCCGACCGAAGCCTGCAGACTGTCGTCACCAGCCTCCTGAACGGCGGTCGCGGCGCCCTCAGCGTCCCACTCGCCCCAGGCGTCACCCGTGGCCAAAAGGCCCAGCGGCGTGGCCAAGACAAGCACGGCGACCAGAATGAGCGTAGGGATTAGGGAAGTCTTCTTGGCGGTACCATCGGCGGCAAGCTGGCCATCGACGGCCTCGGGCCCGACGATAATGCTCGGCGCCGTCTTCTTAATGAAACCATAGATGGCGGCCGTCGCCACGCCCTCGATCACGCCGGCAACCAGCATATGCGGGACCAACATGGCCGGAATAGCCACGGACAGCGGGAAGGGGCAGTACAGCGGAGCGCCCGAAGCGTTGGTAAAGAGCATCGGCTGAATACCAAACTCGATTGCCGCGCACAGGGCCGCTAGGCACAACCCGACCCAACCGCTCACGATGGCAGAAGCCGAGGTGCCCCACCTTTTGTCGTGCAGACGGCTGTTGAGCGCACGGAACACGATAGCAGCGGTAAACGGCAACACAAAGGCCATGTTAAAGCAGTTGGCTCCAAAGGACAGGATACCGCCGTCGCCAAACAGCAGCGCCTGCAGCGCCAGCGCGACCGAAACCGCGATGGCCGCGGCCTCCGGGCCAAGCAGCAGCGCGATGAGCGCGCCGCCAACGGCGTGTCCCGTGGTACCGCCGGGCAGCGGCACGTTGAACATCATGAGCAAGAAGGAGAATGCGGCGCAGATGCCCAGGAACGCCATATGCTCGCGATCGAGCGTAGCACGCACCTTCTTGATGCAATGGACCCATACGGGCACCATCGCCACCGCCATGACGGCATCGGTCTGCGGGGACAGGTAGTTATCTGGAATGTGCATATACGCCTCCCGGTTGCCGGCACATGGGATTGCAGCGCCGCTTGAACCATTTCATCAGTGTTACGAGCTAGATGATTCGTAACACGCCGCAGGCTATGATAGCAAAACGGCGCGCCGCCACAAAAGCAGCACGCCGTTTTGTAATGCGCGTGTCATATATGCAGGGTCAGCGATGCCTTATTCCGAACACCGCGGTCGCGCAGAGCTCCGCAGCAACCGCCATCAGGCCCTACGCCCCCCATCGCAAGCCCTAGCCGCGGACCTCGCCGTTTACGCCCTTGCACACCTTGGTGACAATCTTCTGGTGCGCTTTCTCGACCTCTTCGCTGGTAAGCGTGTGGTCGTCGGAGCGATACGTAAGCGCAAAGGCCATGGACTTTTTGCCCGCTCCGATGCGGATGGGATCGCGGTAGACGTCGAACAGGCGCACGCCCTCGAGCAACTTACCGCCGGCGCTCGTAATGCGGCGCTCAAGATCCTCACAGGTTACGGAGTTGTCAACCACAATGGCAAGGTCGTGCTCAACGGCCGGGTACTGCGAGAACTCACGGTAGTTCTCCTGGTTGCGGGCGCCCTTGATCAGCTTGTCCAAGTCGAGCTCAAAGGCAACGACGACCTCATCGATGCCCATCGCCTCGCGCGCCTCGGGGTGAATCTCGCCGACCCAGCCCAGCACGGTTCCGCCGGACAGAACCTCGGCCGCACGACCCGGCTGCAAGAAAGCGTAGCCCTCGCCCTCGACGGGACGGAAGCGAACCTTCTCGATGCGCAGCTGGGCGAGCAGCTCCTCGACAATGCCCTTGCCAAAGAAGAAGCGCAGCTTACGGTACTTCATGTTCCAGGACTGCTCGCTCCACTGGCCCGAGAGCACACCCGCCACGGACTTGGTCTCCTTGGGCAGGCTGGCGTTCTCGCGACCGTGGAACAGGCTGCCGACCTCGTACAGGTGCACGTTGGGCGTGCCGTGGGCCTCGTTATAGGCCACGGATTGCAGCAGGCCCGGCAGCAGCGAACGACGCATCTCGGTCTGCTCGGCTACCAGCGGATTCATGAGCATCACGGGGCAACCGCGGCCCTCGGTGGACATGCCGATCTTCTCCAGGTCGCCCGGGGCGGCAAAGCCAAAGGTCGTGGTCTCGTTGAGGCCGCAGGCGCGCAGGATCTCGCCGACCTTGCGGGTGAGCTTCTGCTCGCGGGTCAGGCCGCCGATGTGGTTCTTGGCAGCCGGGATGGTCGCCGTCACACGGCCCATGCCCCATAGGCGCAGGACCTCCTCGATCAGGTCAATCTCGCGCGGCAGGTCGGGACGGAAGCTCGGCGGGGTAACCATAAAGTCCTCGCCGTCGCGCTCGACGGTGCAGCCCAGACGGGTAAGCGAACGCTCGATAAAGTCGGGCTCGATGTCGGCACCGCAGATGGCATGCACGCGGGCCAGGCGCAGCTTAATGCTGTCGATGGTCTTGGGCGCGGGGAAAACATCGACATAGCCGGGAGCAACCTCGCCGCCGGCGATCTCCTCGATGAGCGCGCAGGTAACGTTGGCGACATCCACGCAGCCAGTCTCGTCAACCTGGCGCTCAAAGCGAATGGAGGCGTCGGAGATCAGCGACAGATCGCGGCTGGTGTGCGAGGTGCGACCGGCGTTGAAGCAAGCGCTCTCGACCATCACGTCGACGGTGTCGTCCTCGATCTCGGAATCCATGCCGCCCATAACGCCGGCCAACGCCACGGGGCGCTCGCCGTCGGTGATAAGGCCCATGCCGGCGTCGAGCACGCGCTCTTCGCCATCGAACGTCGTGAATTTCTCATCCTGCTGGGCGGCGCGAACCACCACGCGACGGTGGCCATCGCGCTCGGCAAAGGTGTCCAGGTCAAAGGCGTGCAGCGGCTGACCGGTGAGCATCATCACGTAGTTGGTGATGTCGACGATGTTGTTGTGCGGACGCACGCCCAGGGCGTTAAGGCGCTTGACCATCCAGTCGGGCGACGGGCCGACCTTCACGTTGCGCACGATGCGGGCGACATAGCGGTCGCACAGGCCCTCGTCGGCAATCTCGACGGAAAGCTCGTCGTCGGTCGCGCGGCCAGTCTCCGCCTTGATGGCGGGCAGCTCAACGTGGAAATCGCGATCGAAAATGGCGCCGGTCTCGCGGGCCATGCCGATCATGGACAGGCAGTCGGGGCGGTTGGGCGTGATCTCGCAGTCGAGCACAGTATCACTCGAGCCCACATACTCGGCAAACGGCATGCCGCAGGGCGTATCCTCGGGCAGGATCATAATGCCAGAGTGGTCGCCGCCCAGGCCGAGCTCGCGTGCGGAGCAGTTCATGCCCATGGACACGACGCCGCGAAGCTTGCTCTTCTTGATCTTGACGTCGCCGGGCAGAACTGCGCCGATCATGGCCGTGACGATGTGGTCGCCGGCCTCGAAGTTCTGCGCACCGCAGACGATCTGCAGCGGAGCGGGATTGCCGTCAGCGTCGAGGTTCTTGTCACCCACGTCGACCGAGCACACATACATATGGTCGCTATCGGGGTGCGGGGTCTTGGTGAGCACCTTGGCGGTCACTACATGGTCGAAGGACTCGCCCACGGTGTCGATCGCCTCGACCTCGGTGCCGGTACGGATATATTCGTCCGAAAGGGTCTTAGGATCCTCCGGAATATCGATCATGGTCTTGAGCCAGTCGTAAGAAACGCGCATCTAACTGGTCTCCTTTCATAAATGCGGCTTTGAGCCAAAAAACTGCAACGGAGACGGGTTTTCCAAGTGCCGCAGATTGCCTTGAAAGAGGAGGGCCGCGTACTTAGGTACGCAACCGACGATTGAAAGGCAAGGTGCGGTGCTTGGGAAAGCCGCCGGGCCTAGAACTGATTTAAGAAGCGCGTATCGCCCGTCATGAGCGTTCTGAGGTCGGGCAGGTCGTAGCGCAGGGCCGCGACGCGCTCGGCGCCAATGCCAAAGGCGAAGCCGGTATACTTCTCGGGGTCGATGCCACAGTTGATAAGAACGTTGGGGTCGACCATGCCGCAGCCCAAGATCTCGATCCAGCCGCTGTGCTTGCAGAAGTTGCAGCCCTTGCCGCCGCACACGTGGCAGCTCACGTCCACCTCGCAGCTGGGCTCGGTGAAGGGGAAGAAGTGCGGGCGGTAACGCGTCTTGTGATCCTCGCCAAACATGCACTTAACAAAGTAGTCGAGCGTGCCCTTAAGATCGCCAAAGGTGATGCCCTCGTCGACGACCAGGCCCTCGATCTGGTTGAACTGCGGCAGGTGGCAAGCGTCGGCTGTATCGGGACGGTAAACGGTGCCCGGGCAGATCATGTAGATGGGCGGCTTTTGCGACTCCATGGTGTGGATCTGCACGCCCGAGGTCTGGGTGCGCAGCAGCACGTCGGACTCGCCATGGGCGTGGGCCTCGGGGTGCGCGACGCTGCCGGGGTTGTTGTCGACCACGTAGAAGGTATCGCGGGCCGAGCGGCTCGGGTGATCCATGGGGGCGTTGAGCGCGGTGAAGTTGTAGTAGGAGGTGTCGACCATGGGGCCGGACTCGACGGTGTAGCCGATGCCGCAGAAGATGTCCTCGGCCTCCTCGATGATCTGCTTGATCAGGTGCTGGTGACCAATCTGCGGACGGATGCCCGGCAGCGTGATGTCGACGGCCTCGTGCTCGAGTGCGTGCTTGAGGGCGGCGGCCTTCATCTCGGTGGTGCGCTCATCGAGCATGCCCTCGATCAGCTGGCGCATCTCGTTGGCTCGCTTGCCCATCACGGGACGATCCTCGGGGGCGAGCTTGCCCATCATACGCATCAGGCCAGTGATGCGGCCCTTGCGGCCGAGCAGCTCAACGCGCGCGGCCTCGAGCTTGGCGGCGTCGTCGGCGCCGGCGACGAGCTCCTTGGCCTCTTCCTCGAGTTTGACCAGATCATCAATCAGACTCATGTCTTCCCTTTCGTCTCTCGCGCATCCGCGCTCCGGGACGGCTGACGCCGCCCGATGCTGCGGATGCGCGGCCCGGTTCGGTAACAAAAAACCGTCCTCGGGCATGTGCATTGCCCAAGGACGGTTGAATTCCGCGGTACCACCTTGTTTGACCCGGCGGATGTCTGGCCCGCCGTGCCCACTCTGCGCCCCTTATCGCGAGGCTCACGGCTTCCCTACTGGGGCCTCGCCGCCGCTAGCCGCGCGCCCGTTGAGGTCGCTGCTCGGGAGTGAACGCTTGGCCCTTGCCACCGCAGGAAGGCTTGCAGCCCATGACCTTCCCTCTCTTGCCGGCGACGCGGCGGGCAAAACCCTCTCCGTCAACGCATTGGGCTATAGGATACCACATTGTGTGGGCGTATCGCCGCGTTCCGTTTTGTTCGTGCTGGGTACAAGGCAGGTAGCTGTGCAAACTGGCCGCGCGCCCACCCGAAGCGCTCGGCTCACGAGATCAAGGATATGGTATGGGAAAGAAACTCGATAAGAAGGCCGAGCCTGCAGCGGGCAAGACATCCAAAGGCATGAAGGTCGATAAGGCCGTCAAAAAATTCCGCAAGCTCGAAGGCAAGCTGTGGACTCGTGAGTACCTGCTCAAGATTGCCGAGTTTGACGGCGCGACCATTGCCCCCGCCAACGGCGCCGCGGCCCGCGCCGATGCTATGGGCACCCTTGCTGGCGAGCATCACAAGCTGCTGACCAGCAAAAAGTCTGTCGAACTTGTGCGCTCGCTGGCACGAGAGACCGTCGCGGGCGGACATGTAGACGACCCGCAGCTGCTCGACGAGATCCGCGTGCTCGGCCGCGACCAGCGTGAGGCAAGCGTCATTCCCACCGAGGAGGCCGAGGCCTGGACCAGGCTCACCTGCGAGGCCGACGCCGTGTGGCACAAGGCCAAGACGGCCAATGACTGGGCGAGCTTTGAGCCCTATGTAGATAGAATCGTCGCCCAACTTAAGCATCAGGCCGAGCTCATGGACCCCAAGCGCGACCCATACGATGTTTGGCTCGACCAGTACGAGCGTGGCCTTTCCGCCAAGAGCTTCGACGCGTTTTGCGACGAGGTCAAGGCCACGGTCGTACCGCTCGTGCATGCCATTGGCGAGCGCGGCCAGCAGCCCGCTGCCGACTTTTTGCACGCCCGCGTGCCTGAGGCCGCCCAGCGCGCCATGAGCTTTGACCTTATGAAGCTCGTCGGCCTGGACCTGGACGACACCACGCTCGCCTTTACCGAGCATCCGTTTAGCGAGGGCTTCTCGGTGGGCGACGCGCGCATCGCAACGCACATCTACGAGGACGACTGCATCTCCAACGTCTACAGCATCATCCACGAGGCAGGACACGCCGCCTACGAGCTAGGCGTCAATCCCGCCTATGCGCGCACGTGCCTGGAGGGCGGCACCTCCATGGGCATCCACGAGAGCCAGAGCCGCTTCTTTGAGAACACCGTGGGCCGCAGTCGCGCCTTTATGGGACCGCTGCTGCAGGTGCTGCGCCGTCACGCGCCCGAGGCCTACGGCGACGTGGACGAGGACACGCTCTACCGCGCCGTGAACATTGCGCAGCCGTCGCTGATCCGCACCGAGGCCGACGAGCTCACCTACCCGCTGCATATTATGGTGCGCTACCAGATTGAGCGCATGCTGTTTGCCGGCGAGGCCACGGCCAAGGACATCCCCGCGCTTTGGAATCGCTTTATGGACGAGTACCTGGGCATTCCCGTTCCCGACGACGCACGTGGCTGCCTGCAGGACACGCACTGGAGCGGCGGCTCGTTTGGTTACTTCCCCACGTACGCGCTGGGTAGCGCCTACGATGCCATGTTTGTGCCGGCCATGTGCCGCGACGGCGTCGACCTCAACGGTGCCTGTGCAAGCGGCGACCTGGCACCCGTCCGCACCTGGCTGGGCGAGCACATTTGGCAGTGGGGCCGCGCCAAGGACGCGCCGGAGCTCATCCAGGGCGCATGCGGCATGGCGTTCGACGCCCGCTACTACTGCAGCTACCTGCAGGACAAGTTCACCACGCTGTACGAGCTGTAAGGATTGACCAGCACGCCATCGCCAACGCCAACCATGTTGACGCCAATGTCTTGGCAACGTCAGCGAAAACGACCCTAAGCGAGCAAGGTGACGTGAAATGAAAGGGCGCTGACCTTCTGGTCGCGCCCTTGAAATTGAACGTCAGATTGCCGCTTAGGGGCGTTTGCAGCGTCGAGCAGTTACGCGGTTTGGTAAAACCGCGTAACTACAGAGCCTCGAGCGCGTTGGCGATGCGCTTCATGGCAGCATCGGCGGATGCTTGGTCGGGCGCTTCGGCCAAAACGCGAATCACCGACTCGGTTCCACTTTTGCGCACGAGCACGCGGCCCTCGCCTGCCAGCGCAGTCTCGGCCTCGGCGATGGCGTTCTGCACGCCCATGTTCTCGAGCGCGGCGTCCTTATCCGCTACGCGCACGGCAACCTGCGCCTGCGGCAGCAGCTTGCATGGAGCCGTGAGCTGCGAGAGCGTCTCGCGCTCGGCACGAATCACTTCCATCACGCGCAGCGAGGTCATAATGCCGTCGCCCGTGCGCTCGATATCGCCAAAGATCGTATGGCCCGTCTGCTCGCCGCCCAGGCTGTAGCCGCCCTCGCGCATCTTGGCATACACGTGACGGTCGCCCACGCCGCTGGTCACGGCGCTCAGTCCGGCAAGCTCCAGCGACTTGACCAGACCAAAGTTGCTGGCGATCGTCGGCACCACGGTACCGCCCGAAAGGCGACCGTGCTTGTTCAGATACACGCCGCACACGTACAGGATCTGGTCGCCGTCTACCACGCGACCGCGCTCATCCACGGCCAGGCAGCGGTCGGCATCGCCGTCATAGGCAAAACCCACGTCCAGGCCTTGCTCCACCACGTGGCGCTGCAGGCGCTCCATATGCGTGGAGCCGCAGTCGACGTTGATGTTAAAGCCATCGGGCGCGGCGTTGATCACGCGCACGTCGGCGCCCAGCGCGTCGAACACCGGCTTGGCCACCGAGGACGCCGAGCCGTTGGCGCAGTCGAGACCGATCTTGACGCCCTGTAGCGAAAAAATCGAACTCGCAATGAGCGAGGCAATGTAGCGGTTGCGGCCCTGCATGTAGTCCACCGTGGCGCCGATGTGGTTGCCCGTGGCCAGCGGCACCTCGCTCTTGCCATCGACGCAGTCCTCGATGAGCTCCAGTACGTCCTCGTCCATCTTAAAACCGTCGCTATTGACGAGCTTAATGCCGTTATCGCAAAACGGGTTGTGGCTCGCGCTGATCATGATGCCGCAATCGAAGCAGCCTTCCACGGTCTGATGCGCTACGCCCGGCGTGGGGATCACGTGCAGCATATAGGCGTCCGCACCGCTCGCGACCAGGCCACTCACCAGCGCCGCCTCGAACATATAACTCGAGCGACGCGTGTCCTTACCCACGATGACGCGCGCCTTGCGCTCGCGGTTGGCGCCGTAATACCAGCCCACAAAACGGCCAATCCTATAAGCGTGCTCTACCGTCAGCCCAACGTTAGCCTCACCGCGAAAGCCGTCGGTGCCAAAGTACTTCATGCGCTCTCCTTACAAAATAGGGGCGAACAGATTGCCTGTCCGCCCCAAAATGGTACTCGATTATCTGCGCTACCAGAAAAACCCTACGCCGACGCGCTGTCGCGAGCCGCCTGGCATGTAGGAGTCTGACGCAGCGTAAGCGGCTTGTCCCCCGCCTCGGCTGACGTGGTCAGCGTATATGTGATCGTCGTCGTCTCGCCAGTATGCAGGTCAACGGTGCCCGAATAGAAGGGGATTCCATGCCACGCAGCGGCGCCAAGACCAAACTGGGTGCCCTCGACGGTCAGGTCAGTAATGTTGCCGCCCGTCGGGGCAAACAACGAGACATTCAGACGTTCGTCGTCGCGCGCGGCATCAGGCGCGCTCGCCGCGACGTAGTCGGGCAGCTTGCCGGCCTCCTCCTGCGTCATGATGTTCGTCAGGGTAACGGTGATGCGATACGAGCACGTGCCGTCACCGTTCTTGATGCCCTGGCCAATCTGCGTATCGGCATTCAGGTACCAGTCGAGCTTGGAGAAGCTCAGGTTGTTAAAGTAGACACCAGCAACGGGATCTTCACTCGGGTCATCCGGATCGGGCAGCGAGGCGTCGATGTTCATCTCCTTGATAGCGTTCTGCTCGTCATCGTTTTTCATCCACGCGATCAGGCGGCCCTCTTCGGCACCGCGCTCAACGGCGCTGACAAGCTTCGTAACATCGACATCGCCGATACCGCCAAGGATCTTGTCGAAGGCGGCGCTGGCAACAGCCGCAAAGATACCGTCCGACTCCTCGACCGGATAGTTCCAGTACACATCGTGCATGAGGACCTTTGCGGCGTTGGTGCCGTCGACAACCGTTCCGTCGGGCAGCGACACGTTACCGACCAGGCCCAGCAGATACTGCAGGAACACCGGGTCGATACCCACGACGCCGTCAACGTCCTGGCCATATCGAGATTTCCACAGGGCTGCGACACGCTGCGAGTTGCGGGGCCAATCAGGCGAATAGGTATTGCCCGAGTTGTACAGGTTACTGTGGTTGCCGAACAGCGCCTCATCCTCTTCGTCGACGCTCTCGACTGCCTCATCCTCGCTGAGTCCAATGCGGGGAACAAACTCGCCAATCGACATCTGGCCGTCGGTGACCGAAATCAGGCCCTGCGAACCGCCAAAGCCGCCGCAGGCACGAATCTCGACGTTGTTCATGGCGTACATAAGGTAGTTGCGCGTCTGGCCGTTGGCGCCGAGCATCTGGGGAAGGACGGGGGCGACCTTCTCCGCCGCGTCAACCGCGCCGTTGAGGGTGGCAAAGCCGTCCTTGGCCTTATCGACCAGCTCGGTCACCTGGGAAATATGAGTATCGCCAATGCCCTGGATCTTCTCGTTGGCGCTCTTGAACACCTTCGAGCTGCTGGAAAGCGAATCGGCGACCGCCTGCAGCGCGGACACGTTAATCATGCCGTCCTGAAACAGCTTGCCGGGCGTGGCCTGCGAAAGGTTATCGGCCATGGGAACCAGCGCATTGCTCGAGACATCGGACAGGGCGTCGATCATGGTGCGGGCCGCATTGATGTCGCTGCCATACACCGGGATAAACGAAGCCGCCGTCCACAGCGGGCTCGAGGTCTCCGCCTTCATGCTGTCGCAAAGCTCATCAATCTTCTTCGCGTCGTCAGGCAGCGTCGAAAAATCGCCCGACGTGACCTTGTCCTTAAGGCCACCGACAATCTCGACGGCCTCCTTCGCTTCACTCTTTACGGTCTTTGCCGAGTTAAGCAGCATAAAGCCGCTTGCGCCAAGCGCAACGAGAAGCACCGCGACTACAGCGGCAATAATGGCGCCGGTGTGACGCTTTTTGCGCTCGCCCTTGCGATGGCGATGACGGACCAGACCGTCAGAGGTCGAACTCGACGAAGCGTCGCTACCGTAGTTCAAGCCAAAATCGTAATAATCTTCCTTGGAACCCGAGCCCGCAAACTCGGCACCGCTATCATCCAGGCGGGCGAACGTGCCGGTCTCGGAGGCGCCGGTGTAGATCGTACCAAGGTTACCCGTAAGCCCCGCGCCACCGGCAGAGGGAGTATTGCTGGCGGCCTTGCCGGCATTAACGTTGCCGGCGGCATTCGCGGCGTTGGCAGCACCTGCATTGTTCTCAGGTGCCGAAGGAGCCCCGCTCGGCTGCGACGCGGAGGTTGCACCGCCCGCAAAGACATTCCCTCTTGCACGGCCGGTCTTTTTTGCCTTTTGTGACTGCTCGTACAGAGCGGTAAACATCGCCGTCTCGCCCGGGGACACGCGCTTACCGGAACCGCCCTGTCCAGCGCCGCCCGGCGTGCCGGCCTTACCAGCCCCGTTCGGACGCGGCGGAACTGCAGGGCGGCCGCTATCGCTGCCCTTAAAGTGATTACCAGCCATAAAGAAATCCTCGCAATTGAGTCGCAATGAAAAAGTCCATAACGTTACTAGTTTATGGCATTTTGGGCATCGACAGCTAAACTCCAGACACGGACATCAATTGGCGAAAATGCGGCACAACACCTTTTCCGTCTTGGCGGCGGCGCCAGCTACACCGTGAGGAACATCATCACGATGATCATGGCAAAGCCGATAAGGTCGGTCGGCAAAAACACCGTGCCCAGCATAACGGCGCTGGTGATGGTCGCCGAAACCGGCTCCACAGTTCCGATGAGACTCGCACGCACCGAGCCGATGTCCTTAACGCCCTGCATATAGAGCATGTAAGCAAAAAACGAGCCGATAACCACGAACACCGCGAGCGCCTCGACGCCGGCAGCGTCGAGCGCCGGCATATGCGCCCAGGGCTGCACGAAGACACACGAGACCACGCCCGCCGTGAGCATTGCCGAGCCCGTGACGATGGGGCTGCCGTATTCGGGCAGGATCTTGGCGGGAATCACCGCCATACACGTGGCGCTGACCGCACACATAAGACCTGCTGCCAGGCCAAGCGGCGAGATATTCAGGCTGGTGGGGTCGCCGCCGGTGGCGATTAAAAAGGTTCCACCCAGAGCCAGGCCAATGCCGATGACTTCGCGAGTACGCGGCATGCGGCGATCGGTCACGCAGGTGTAGCCCATGATGATAACGAGCTGCAGGCACTGGAGCACCGTCGCGGTTCCGGCGTTCGTCAGGCGCACGGCCGATAGATAGCAAAACTGGTTGAACAGCAGGCCAAAGGTGGTAAAGAGCAGCAGCTGCTTGCGATCGGCGGGTGTGGTCCAGAGCTTAACCAGGCGCTCGCGGTCGCGCGTAACAACCACGGCCATAAAGAGTAGACCGGCGAGAATCTGACGCACGATCATAAGCCACAAGGTGTCGACGTGGTAGGTATCGAACAGAAAGCTCGCGCTGGTGCCCGAGAAGCCCCAAAACGAACCGCCCACCAACGTAGCCAAGACGCCCGTGATCATCTTGCGCGTCGAAGCGCTGTTCAGGCGCTCGCGCCAAGCGCGGCGGGTGCTACGGCTGAGCTCATCGGTGCCCTCGGGCACATCAATGTTCGATATATCGGTCATCGGCACCGAAGCCCCTGCGCCTTCGACCTGCTCGACACGCTCTTTGCTCATTCCATTCCCTCGAAGCAGCCTGGAAACAATTCGGCTTACCTTACCACGGCGAAGGCACCAGCCGAAGGCTTGTCCGCTTATCGGTAGGACAATTCCGCAGACGTCTTTCCATAGCTCGATACCGCAATGGCCTTGCATTATGCGACAGTCAAATCGCAGCAGCAGGCTCTTTTGAAATGGATATGACAAAGCCCCCGAATTCCACAATGTAAGCGATTTTTAAAAATGTTCTTGCCACCGAGTTAAGGCTCCGTTATATTATCCCTTGCGCGCTTGCGCACCCTTGATCGGGCGTTTAGCTCAGGGGGAGAGCGCTTCCCTGACACGGAAGAGGTCAGAAGTTCAAATCTTCTAACGCCCACCAAATGTTCGCAGCTCAGAGGCTATGTCCTCTGGGCTGTTTTGTTTTATGTCGCTAAATCCGCTGGCAGTTCCAACCGTCATCGCAACGTAACATCAATTCACCTGACGAATGGCAGCCAAATATATTCAATACCCCAACGGCAACAATAGCCAGGCACAAAACTGCGCCGCAAGCTGCTCCAACCGCCCAACTGGTCAAAAGCCGACCATCTACTTGCCAATTTATCTAACGGCGTAACCAAGCAGTCCGCGCCGCAACTTCTCAACAAAACGCCGCGATGTCTGCGCCCTGCGGTATCCTTGAGCCACTCGCACCTGCAGCACCAAGGAGCCGCCATGCGCACCGAGCTCGATGTCCCCTTTTCGCACAAAGAAGAAGCCAAGGCGCTGGGCGCCAAATGGGACCGGACCAAGAAGATCTGGTATGTACCCAGCGGCGTCAACCCCGAGCCTTTTGCCGAGTGGCTGCCCGGTGTTGACCGATCCGACCCCTCAGCGCCATATATATATCTAGTACTGGGCAAGCGCGAGTGCTGGAAGTGTCACAAAGAGACCTCGGTCGCGGCCTTCGGCATTCCCTATCGAACCGATGACGACAAGGGCATCGCCATCGCGCACGCGCCCAACGAAGCCGGGCATATTGCCATCGACACGGCCAACGCCAACGCACTCGCCATCGTGCCCGCTCTTGGCTGCGTGCCGGGCGAGATCCGCGACTATCTTTCTAAGCGCTGCGGCTACAAGCCCGTAGGCGCGCGCGCCTCCAAAGCCCCGTCGCTCGGCAACACGTGCACCAGTTGCGACGCGCTGCAAGGCAGCCGCTATCTGTTCGAGGAGCCCTCGTCCCCGTTTGCCCTCACTGCCATCAACAAGCTGCCGGCACTGGAGTTTGTACGCGTCGAAGTTGCCGGCGTCTTTGGCGTCCCGGCCACGCGCACCGACTTTGACCAGGCGCTCTTTACCTGGGCACGCGACCATCACGCCAAGTTCCACAAGCAGCTCGGTGAGGGGGTTTATTTATAGGGACAGAGATGCCTTCACAGCCAGCTCCTCCGCATCACCTATCCCTCGTCGCCGGCGTCGTACACGATATCGAGGCCACAAACAGGGCATTTCTCCTGATACACCGGCATATGAACGCCTGTCCGTTTTCTCACTTCGTCGCTAAGTCTGTCGCACGCATCGATGAACCGAATGTCGAGGCACGGTATTTGCGAGCCGCAGCAAGGACAGGCGACGACAAACGACCCGCAATCAACTTCTACGCTCGGAAACATTTTGTTGTCTATAAGGGCGCACGGCAGTTTTCCGTACTTCCCCATCGCAATATCGCCTCGCCAGCTCACGTTCGCTCCCCTCTCGCTATACAAATCAGGGAGAGCATGCACCGGCAGGCGTGTGCGAGATTGCATCGCCACGCGATCCGATCAAACAGCACGATCGTAAAAGACCGCCAAAGCCAAATTTCATCGTCGGTCGCACCCTGTCCGGCAAACTCAATATCGACAGGTATGTGCTTCAGATAACTCATGTCGGGCGCAAAACGAGGGTCCGGTCCGCCTTTATGAACAGGACCGTGCAGAACAAACCATCCGTTTTCGGGCTCGAACCGCTCAACAAACGCAAGGCCGAGCACCTTATAGCCCACCTCGGTTGCAAATATGACTCCGGCTGGGACGTCACATTCCATGCAGTTGAGCATTTTACGGTTGTAATTCTGGTCTCGAAAACCAACGGTACCCGGCGCTTGAACCGAGTACTTAATGACCCACGTACCATCGTCCAAATAGAGCGGAGGCACATCGTTGATGCTCTCGGTTTGCCGCTGGCGCGCTCGTGCCCCGCTACCCCACTCCCCTGTATACTGATGTAGCACGTGTTTCATCCGGACTTATTGGGCCGGATTGTTCATGGGAGGGTCTTATGGCTGCTTCAAATCCGCCTAAGGGGAGCGTTTCTTCTTCGTCCATCAAGCCAGTTACGCGCAAGGCCGTACGTTGCCAGCGCGAGGTCGCCTGGCTTGTCACGCAGGCAGCGGGCAAGCTCGTGGCGAGCACGGAGGACGTCAATGCGCCCACGCCGAGCTTTGTGCTGGCAGCGGCGCTGGATCGAGTACGCCAGCTGGAACTCGCCGCACAAGAAGACGGCAGCCATCTTGGCTACCAGGACGTTATGGCGCCCGACCTGCAAACGTTCTGCCACATAGCCAAGTTGCCCGCCGCACCCAATGCGCTTTCGGACGCAGGCTACATGTTTACGCTTTCGGGCGCGGACCTTATCCGCGACATCTATGCATACTCCAGCGAGCTCGCCGAGCACCACGTCTTTGGCACGGCTGAAGTCAAACCGGGAAATGTCATCAAACTGGTTCTTAGGCTGTTCTTGATGGACGGGTTCGGGGCCATGCCGGCGTAAGCCGAGTCTTTAGCATCACCGTCGACTGGGCGACAACCGCTTTAACTTAGCGGGCGCCAATTGAGGGTCGATATTGGGTCGCCTCGTCCACTAACGCATTTATTCCACACGCTCTGACAGTCGATACTTTCGGTTGCGGCTCGTCGCCGACGCCGTGGGCTCAAGCTCGCCTTGAGCAATGAGCGCGTTGACGCGCGACCTAACCTGGGAAATTGTAAGCCCCGTGCGTTCTGCCAGCTCACGCGTCCCCAGCTCGCCGTAGTGTTTGAGTGCCGTCACAATTAAGCCCCCGCCATGATCGACCGGCTCGATCTTTGAACGGTAAAGTACGACCTTGAACCGATCGAACCCCGGGCAGAACAGGGGCTCGGCCAGACCATGCGCGCGCATGGCATCGATCATCATCGGGATGCCAGAGCCATTGCCCTCAGCCGACGAACCTGCGCCATCCGGCAGCGGGACAATCGACATGAGTTTCACGAGCGTCGCGTTACGGCATCGGGAACTGCCGTCAAACAAGTTCTCGCGAGTCTTTCCCCCGTAAAGGCCGCCAGGATTCGTCACCTCGACACGATCGTCAAAGACGTCGACGGCAATCGATTGTCCACAGAACCGATCCCCGTATTCTCGATGGATTACGGCGTTGGCGATTGCCTCGCGCAGAACCTCCTCGGGAATCTCCAGCGAGTCGACACGCGAGACGCCTTGGACGGTCGAGGTTCGCCGTAAATTCTTGGCGACGGCCGCGACAGCATCCGAGATCATCTCGCCCAACGTTCCCTCACAGATTGTGCGGTCCATGAACCTTAGTGGCCCCGCAGCTCCCTTTTGAGTTCCCGCATGGACAGCCACATCAATGAAGAGCTTGGGATAGAACTGCTGAGGGTAAACGCCCGCGGCAAGGAGGCCGGCCTTGGTAACATTGCCCTGGGAGTCGAGGAGGTTCAGACGCTCCATCTTCGTCTTCTTGTCCGCCGCACCGCGCATCGCTCGAGGCGTCAACGAATAGGCACGCTCTATCGTTCGGTCGACCAGCGACTCGTCGAGATCGCCCACGCTCGTGCCGGGCACCGCATCGCGATCGCTAGGGCTCGTCCGTTCATATGACGACAGCGCCAAAACCTCGGTCGACGAAAGCGGCACGTCTTTGTCATCGATGCGCTTGTAGCTGCCACCTTGAGCGCCCCGCTCTATGACATAGCAAGGCTTGCTCGACGGGTCGAGCTCCTCAATCGTGATGACCAGAACCACGGTGCCCTGGAGCTCCACGCGCTCAATGGTGTATTTGGGCGGATTGGCCAGTTTTCCGCGACCGCCGGCATCACCCATGCCCGCTACGAATTGGTTGAGCACCTTCTCGGTCTCAAAGTTTGCAACCGGGACAAAGCCCGCGCGTTCGCTCACGCCGAGCACGATAATTCCGCCAGCGGTATTCGCGAAAGCGCTGACCGTTTCCCATACATCGCGGGAAAGCGTCATGGCGCTCTCCTTGACCTCGACGTTAAGATCGTCCGAGCCCATGCGCTTTAAAGACTCGAGCAGACCGGCCAGCTCGTTTTCGTTCATCTGCATGCCCTTTCGCTTGGCCCGGCGGAGAATGCCGCGAATAGATTTCCTTCGTCTCTCAGTTATCTCTCGTAATTATCTCTCATCTTACTGCTATCTCTCATATTAGAGATAAGTGAGAGATGAAAGATAAGATGTCTGCCATCTATTTCATTTAAACATGTTTTTGCTGGTAAAACAATCAATATTGAGACAATACCATGATTGCTTGTCTCTTTGCTGCTCAGTTATCTCTCATATTTATCTCTCGCCTTTCAGTTATCTCTCATATTAGTGACGAATGAGAGACGAGATATACGTGAGTGATGGACGAGCGCGGATTTTTGGACAGTCAGAAAATCCCTCAAATAAAAAACGGGGCCGGCCTTACACCGAACCCCGTTTTCAAACGGTCAGTTAGTTATCCAACGCGCGAGCATAGCAGTCAACATTACGCCGCCGCGAACACTCCCAAGCCCGTTCCGATGATGCAGATCGCAAAGATGCCCAAGATAATCCAAATGGTCTTGACGCCCTTTTTGTACAGGGCGACGCAAGCGAACGTTGCCAGCAAGGGCAGCAGACCGGGGAAGATCGAATCGAACAGATCCTGCAGGACAATCTCCGAACCACCCACGTCAAAGGTCAAAGCAGTGGACAGTGAGACCTGTGCCGCAATCATGGCGCCGATAACGGTCATTCCGAGGACACCGGCAGCATGCGTCATGCGAGACATAAGGTTGTTCTCTTCGGACTGCTGCAGGAACTTGGTTCCCAGGTCGTATCCCAGATGGGCGGCGACGATACGCGTTGCAAAGTTAATCACAGAGTAGATGAGCGCATACACGATGGGGCCGAGCGGGTTGCCCGTCGAAGCGATGCCGATACCAATGCCGGCGGCGACCACGCGGAACGTACCCCAGTAGAACGAATCGCCGATGCCGGAAAGCGGTCCCATGAGGCCGACCTTCATGGCGTTAATCGAGGACGTATCGAAGTTCTTATCGGCAGCCGCCTGCTCTTCCATCGAAACCGTAAGGCCGGCTACAAACGGAAGCACATGAGGTGTGATGTTAAAGAACTCGGTATGGCGATCGAGCGCCGCATAGTAATCATCGTCGTTGGGATAGATCTTTCGCAGGGGCTTCTGAATGGTGTACATGAAGCCCATTGCCATCATCTTGTCGTACGACTGCGAGCACTGGCTCGTAAACTGGCGAAGGAACATGCTCCGATACATATCGGGAGTCATAATCGCGTCCTTCTTGGCCTCTTTGAGGTCGGTGTTCTGGGTAGCCATTAGAAGTCCTCCTCTTCATCCTCGGCAACCGCCTGCGGACCGGACGAGCCCTCGCGGAAGGCCAGGAGCAGTGCGACGCAAATGGCAGCTGCGGCGACGCCGATAACGTCCCTCTTAGGGTAGATGACCATAATGAATCCCAGGAACAGCCAAGGAAGCAGCTTGTTATCGCCCATGCTCCTGATAAGAAGTGCGAAGCCGATGCAGACCATGACGCCGGATGCAACGTTGAGGCCGTCCATCACAAACTGCGGAATCGCGTTGAGCGCATTGTTGATGAGGTCGGCACCAAAGAACAGCGAGCAAAACACCAGCAGTGCAGACGGAATGCCAATCGACAGCGGCACGATGGTCAGATGGTACAGGTTCGCCTTGGCAAGATCGCGATTTGCCAGAGCGGTCTCAATCTTCTTGCAGGCAAAGGCACCCGGAACGGCGTAGCAGAAGTTGCGCCACACCTGAAGGAAGACGGAGACGGGAAGGGCGAGTGCGACGGCAGTTGCCGTGCCCGTACCCGTAATGACGGCAAACGCGCAGCCAAGCACGCCGGAAGCATAGACCTCGGGAGGAACCGCCGCACCGACCATAATGGCGCCCATGAACATGGACTCCAAAGCAGCGCCGACGATAACGCCCTGCTGGACATCGCCAAGGATCAAGCCAACGAACAGGCTCGTAAACAGCGGACGACCAAGCATCGTAATGCCAAATAATTGCTCGTCCATGGACGCAATAAATGCGACCAGTGCAACTAGAAGATACTGGACAACCATTTCGATCAACCCCAGAAACAGGTCTGCAGGCGAGGCATTCTGCGCAGCTCGCCTGCAGACAACCGCAGCAATTTGAGAGGATTAGTAGTTCATCTGGTGATAGTAACGACGCGTGGTGAGCGGGTGGTTACGGACGTGCTCGAGATGGCAGCTCAGACGCTCGGTGATGGTGTAGGTGACCATCGGGGAGACGATCTTGCGGAACTCGGGGTCGCTGAACGGCAGCTCGACCTCGGCGGTGTCGAACTTGTTCACGCGGACATGGACGCCCTTCTCGTCAGCGAGCATGTGAGTGAAGTTGTCCACGCGGTCCATGAGCTTACGGGTGTCGTCCTCGCCGTAGAGCATGATGAGGCTCGTGCCCTCCTCGCACAGCTCGATGGTGCCGTGGAAGAACTCGGCGGCGTGGATGGACTTGGTCTTGATCCACTGCATCTCCTCGAGAATGCACATAGCGTAGTCGTAGGCCTCACCCCAGAGCATGCCGGAACCAATCACCATGTGGTAGTCGGTGTCTTTGAAGTCCTCGGCCATGGCGGCGCAGCGCTCGTCCTGAGCGTCCTTGGCCTTGATGAGGTACGGAGCGATGTTGCCGAACTCCTCCATGAAGGTGTCGTACTTGGGGAAGGCGCCGGCGTTCTTGAGGAAGCGGGCGACCAGCGTAATCTGGTAGGTGTAGATGGCCTCGCACAGGACGTCGTCCTCGGCGAAGCTGAAGAACTTGTAATCGGCGTACTCAGTGGCCGGGGTGTTGTCGTTGGAGACATACATCAGCGTGCGGGCGCCCTGCTCCTGGCAGAACTTGGCGGCCTCGATGATCTCGGGGGTGGTGCCGGTACGGGTGGAGAAGACGCAGACCGAGTCCTTGTTGAAGGTCTTGGGCGGGCATGCGAGGAACTCAGCGGCAATCTCGCAGTGGACGTCGACGTCGGCCGTGGTGGTCTCGACCCAATACTTCATCGGGAGCGTGTGGGCCCAGGTGCCGCCGCAGCCGATGAAGAAGATGTTGGAATAACCCTGCTCGCAGACCTTGTCCACGGCAGCCTCAATCTGAGGACGGAGAGCGAGGGCATCGCTCACAACCTTCTCGTAACGAGGCTCATCGAAATTGAACATCCCTTACTCCTAACTCACTTGGATGAACCCTTCATTCATCCCATGACGTTATAATACTTTATATAACTAACTATGCAAGAGCTATTTCAGATTTTTTTTGATTTTTCTTTAATAAAAAGCCCGCCGATTAAATGATCGACGGGCTTAAGAAAGGAGGACCTGGTTAATAAATGCTAGACAATGGCATGTTTCCAGCTAGAAAACGTCCTTGGCAAGTACCTTTGAGTCATTGGGAACCTGACGGATTTCGATAACCACGCCATCGTTCACAAGCTCTTGGATATGCTCGGCATCGGTTTCGGTCGCAAAGATCGCGGGGGTCGGATGAAGTGTGGTCTCGGGAGACTTTCGAGTTCCGCCCAGATTGATCTCCTTGATGTCTTTGCAACCCTTAGCAAGGCGATAGGCATCCTCGATCGTCTCGACAATGATAAACAGCGAATACTTGTCGGTGACGCCGCTGTTGAGCGCCTCGATAGCAGCGTTTACGTCTTTTATGACGAGCTTCACGCCGTTGGGACGAGCTAGCCTCAATGCGGCTTTTCTCATGTCGTCTTTTGCCACGGCGTCGCTGGCACACAGGATGCAATCGACATCCAGCGCATGTGTCCAAGACATGGCGACCTGGCCGTGAATCAATCGGTAATCAACTCTCGTAAGCTTAATCATCGTAATCATCTCCGCACGTAATAAAGGTAATGACAGGCGTGACCCTTAGCTAGGGCTCGAACCAGAACTAACTAGAACTCTTCTTCTTCGACATCGGCAAGCATGTCCGCCGCCTCACAAAGCATGATAAACGAACGTGATCCCTCGACCGCAGCTTTGGCCTTGTCCGCATCCAGGGAGTCCAGCTGTGTAGCCATTTCCACCAGCAGCGGCAAGTTCATTCCGGTGATCAACGTAAACGATCCGGCGGTCTGCCTCTGAATGAATTCGTTGTTTACAGAGCCGCCAAAGATGTCAGTCACGACAAACCAAGAGTCGGCAGGGTCCTTCGACTCCATCCAAGCATCGATAAGCGCTGCGACATCCCTCGTGTCGTCATCGACATAGGCGCACAGACACTCGATTCGGTCGTTGGCGCCCATCAGGATCTCGGAAGAGCTCTTCATACCTTGGGCGAGATAACCATGACTCGCTAGCAATATCTTATTCATAGTTCTCCAATATCAATAAGACGTACTATATTGTCATAACAAAGTATATTAGCAATCTACCCTACGCGGTGTGTCTATTTTCCAAATCCGCGAACGGTAGCAATTGGTCGGTAAATTGACCAATCTATCTCTAATTTACAAATAGAACTTCAGTCGCTCGGTGCAGTACACCTGACGGGAGATGAAAAGCGGCTCGCCGCTTGGAGCATAACGTCTATCGACAAACAGAAGCAGTGGAGAGTCCAGCTCCACGTTAAGGTATGCCGCCTCGAGCTCGCTCGCATAGCAGACCTCGAGCGTACGCGTATTGGGGCCCATCTTGATCCCCTGGCGATCGAGTACCGCCATCAGCGAATCCTCGAGGGATTCATGCTCCAAAAAAGAAAGCGCAGCGGAATAGCTATTGGTTTCCAGCATCGTGGGCTTGTCATCCACAAGGCGTAGACGACGACTACGTAATACCTTTTGGGTATCGTCTACGCCCAGGAACTTCGCGTCTCGCAGGCTTGGGAAGTCCCAGCCCATTGCGAGAACCCTGGTAGACGCCTGTTTTCCCGCAAGCTGGCACGAATGGGCAAAGCTCTCATGGTCGTCCGCGGCATACATCTGCGTGTCCGACGAAACAAACGTGCCCTTGCCGCGGGCCCTCTCAACAAGCCCAGCATCTTCCATTTCTTTAATTGCGGAGCGAACCGTTATTCGGCTCACGCCAAATTGCTCGATAAGCTCCGCCTCGGTCGGGAGCTTATCTCCCGGGCGGTACGTGCCGTTGGCGATCGAATCAGAAAGCGCACGAACAATCTGTTTGTACAGGGGAATAACGCTATTTGCTTCAACCATATCAACCATACCTTTACAAGGAATCAGCAGCTTATAGATAAATGACTTATATTGTATTAGAACTTTTTAGCACTCCACGCCATTTCCTATAATGTTTTAGCAAACGAGGGGTTATTTTGCGTAAGCGGTGTAGAGTCCATCCATTTCCGCATACAACTTCAATCTGATGGCGGTATATGCATCCGATAAGCCGATTGATTTTTATCTTCTACCTGTCTCACATTCATCCCTCGTCGTAGAGATGAATGTGAGGTGAGAGATACGTAGTTGACGCACGAGCGTGGTTATTTGGACGGTTTCTAGGCTTTTGGCGGCCGATTTCGTCCGAAAATCCACTGCTATTTGGCGGGCGTCCGAATTTCCACGCTCGTGTGTCCGAAAATCCACGCTCGTGCGGCAGATTGGTCGAAGGCCCCATATGGGTATACTCTCGAGGATTCGACTCGATTCGCCCCCGCTGGGGCGTCAAAGGAGACTGCATATGTCCACCACCTCAACCGACCCGCGCGCCGCCGCTGCCGCGCTGCTGGTTCCCGGTACCACCTGCCACGGCTTTGCCGTCGAGCGCTGCGAGACCGTGCCCGAGCTCGACTCGGACGCCTACGTGCTGCGCCACACCGCCTCGGGCGCTCGCCTGCTGTACCTGGCGTGCGACGACGAAAACAAGGCCTTTGCCATTGGCTTTAAGACGCCGCCGGCCGATTCCACCGGCGTGTTCCATATTCTTGAGCACTCGGTGCTGTGCGGATCGGCCAAGTTTCCCGTCAAGGAGCCGTTTGTCGACCTGATCAAGAGCTCCATGCAGACGTTCCTCAACGCCATGACTTACCCCGACAAGACCATCTACCCCGTTGCCACCACCAACGAGCAGGACCTGTACAACCTGATGGACGTGTACCTGGACGCGGTGTTCAACCCGGCCATCTATACCAAGCCCACCATTTTTGAGCAAGAGGGCTGGCACTACGAGCTGGACCTGCCGGAGGGCGTCGAGAGCGAGGGCGACGGCAGCTCCGCGAGCCTGCGCGAGGGCACGCTGCGCTACAACGGCGTGGTGTTCAACGAGATGAAGGGCGCGCTGTCCGACCCTATGAGCGTGCTGGACGACGCCGTCAATGCTGCGCTCTATCCCGACACCGCCTATGCGCACGAGAGCGGCGGCGACCCGCGCGCGATTCCCGCGCTCACCTACGAGCAGTTCCTAGATACGCACGCGCGCCACTACAACCCCTCCAACTCCTACATCACGCTCTATGGAGATCTGGACGTGGACCGCGCACTGGCCTTTTTGGACGAGCGCTATCTGTCGCAGTCGAATGCCGCGAGCCGCCGCATGGACGCCGCCGTTGCCGACGGCGAGGACCCGTCCGCGCTGGCGCCCAATCCGCTGGACGTGCAGGCGCCTGTGACCTGCGAGTACAAGCGCGTCGAGATGGCCACTACACCCGAGAACGCCTTGGTGGGCCTGGGCCTGGTGCTGGGCAGCGCGCTCGACCGCAAGCGCACAATCGCGGCGGACATCCTGTTCGAGGCACTGTTGGGCTCCAACGAGGCGCCGGTTAAGAAGGCCATTCTGGCCGCCGGCCTGGGCGGCAACGTGGCGAGCTACACCGCGGCCGAGAGCCTGCAGCCCTACGAGCTCATCATGCTGCAAAACGCGCAGCCCGGCGTGGCGCGCGAGCTGCGCCGCGCGTTCCAGGACGCCTGCCGCGACCTATGCGAGTATGGCGTTCCGCGCGAGCGCCTGGAAGCCATCATCAGCAGCAACGAATACGACCTGCGCCAGCGCGACTACGGTATCGCCGACGGCGTGGCCATTGCATGCGACGCGCTGAGCACCTGGCTCTACGATGACGACGCCGCGACGCTGGCACTCAAGTACGGCCCGGTGTACGAGGAGCTGCGTGGTGAGCTGGACGGCAGCTATTTTGAGGACCTGCTGCACGAGCTCGTGCTGGAGAACGACCATATGGCGCTGGTCGAGCTGGTTCCGGTAGACGCCGCCGAGGGTGCGGAGGGCGCCGAAGCTGCCGAGCTGGCAGCCAAGCGCGACGCCATGACCGATGCCGAGCTGGCCGACGTGGTCGAGCGCACGGCCGTACTGCGTGCCGCGCAGGAGGCCGAAGACACGCCCGAGGACAAGGCCACACTGCCGCGCCTGCGCGTATCCGACATTGGCGAGGCGCGCCCCGAGCCGCCGCTGGTCGTGGACACGACCGCACCCATCCCCTGCCTGCGCCACGGCATCCCCACCAACCGTCTGGCCTACGCCATGCAGTACTTCGACCTGAGCTGCGTCGCGTTTGAGGACCTGCCCTACGTGACGCTGCTCTGCCGCCTGCTCAAGCAGCTGCCCACGAGCGAGCACTCGGCCGAGGAACTCGACAACTTGCTCGCCGGCAAGCTGGGCTTTTTGAGCTTTACGACCGAGGTCATGACCCAGCCCGACGTGGATGGCGTACGCCCCTACCTGCTAGTGAGCGCCGGTGCCCTGTCCGAAAAGATCGACGCGCTGGCGAGCCTGCCGCGCGAGGTGTGGTCGAGCACGCTTTTGCTCGATGCCGATGCCGACCGCGTTCGCGACGTGCTCACACAGATTCGCATTGGGCTTGAGCAGGGCTTTATCAACAACGGTCACTCGGCGGCACTCGGTCGCGCGATGAGCTACAGCTCACCTTCGGCCGTGGTGCGTGAGCAGCTTTCGGGCGTGGACTTCTACCTGTTCCTGCGCGATCTGCTCGACCACTTTGACGAGCGCCTGGACGACCTGCGCGCCAAGCTTGCCGAGCTGGCAGACCGCATCTTTGTGGCCGATGGCTGCATGGCGAGCTTTACCGGCAGCGACGAGGACTTTGACGCGTACTGGGATGCCGCGGGCGACCTGGGGCTGGGTGCGGGCGATGGTGCCGGCCGCGACGCGCTCGTGGTGCCGGCGCCGTGCGACCGCCACGAGGCTTTCGTGATCCCCAGCGACATCTGCTTTGCGGCAAGCGCGTGCGACCCGCGTCGCCTGGGCATTGACGTGACAGGCACTTGGGCCGTGGCTGCCAACGCGCTCTCCTACGACTACCTGTGGAACGAGATCCGCGTGAAGGGCGGGGCGTACGGCTGCGGATTCCGCGCGGCAGGTGAGCGTCAGGCGGCGTTCTACACCTACCGCGACCCGGCGATCGATCCTTCGATTGAGCGCGTGGAGCGCGCGGGTGCATGGCTTGGCAGCTTTGAGCCCGACGAAGCCGCCTTTGAGGGCTTTATCGTGAGCTGCGTGAGCGGCATGGACGCGCCGGTGAAGCCGTACGCGCTCACCAAGCGCCGCAACACGACCTACCTGGCCGGGCTCGATCCGCATGCGCGCGAGGAGCGTCGCGCCCAGATGCTCGCCGCCACGCCCGGTGAGCTGCGCTCGCTCGGCACCGACGTGACGCGTATCGCGACCGAGTCACCGACCTGCGTCTTTGGCGGCCTAGACGTCATCGCAAAGAGCAACGCCGGCTTTAACGTCATCGACCTGCTGGGCTAACGCACAAAGGTAGATTTTTGGGACATGCCCGAAAATCTACCTTTTTTCTGCGGCTTGGGCGAGGCGGCGCAGCCCACCGCGGCGGTTTGTCTCAATCTGTAACATCTAGACGGCAATATCGGCTCCAGATGTTACAAATCGAGACGTTCCCGAACGGCACCAGCTCTTTGTCTCAATCTGTAACAACTGGGTCCAATTTTGCCGAGTTACTGTTACAGATCGAGACGAGCTGCCGCAGACGCCCACTCCACAGCACAGACCACCACAAAGGTGCCTGTCCCCTTTCTCAGTGGTGATTCGAACACTTGTTCTATACGTACACATGTTCTATATTATGAGTGTTTGCATCGGACTTAAATTGCAACTAGAATATAGTTGCAGAATGTGAGGCGAGATGACTCGAGCCGATAAACTCATCGCCCAACTGTTTAGCTGCCCTTCGACGTATCGGTATGCCGATTTTTTAAAAGTCATGGCCTCATATGGCTTTGAAATGGACAGCAAAGGCAAGACATCCGGATCGCGCGTTCGCTTCTACAGGCCATCAGATGGCAGGATGTTCGTAATGCACGCGCCTCATCCATCTGACGAATTGACAGCGGGGACCATTCGAAACATCGTTCGCTTTCTGCAAGATGTCGGAGGTAGTCATGAGTAACGTTTTGGCATACAAGGGTTATTTCGCCCCGGTCGAGTTCGATGCCGAACAGCATGTGCTAACAGGTATGGTCGCCGGCATTAGGGACGCAATCGTATTTGAAGGCTCCACGGCTGAAGAAGTGGAGCAATGCTTCCACGACGCCGTCGACGATTACCTTGAGTTTTGCGCCGAGAAGGGCAAAGAGCCCGAGCGGGCTTTTAAGGGCTCGTTCAACGTAAGAACGGGCTCTGAGCTCCACAAACAGGCGGCGCTGGCAGCGGCAAAGAAGGGCGAGTCACTCAATAAGTTTGTGACTGAAGCGATCGCTGCGGCGCTATAGCGTTAACGCATGGGCCAAAACCACCACAAAGGGGACAGGCACCTTTGTGGTGGTTTCGACATTTGCCCAGATAAAACCTGCCAAAATAAACCTGTCCCTTTTTGGCAGGTTTGCTAGAGGAGGTTGGGATGGGCAAGGCTGAAGTGCGGCGGGCGATGATTGCTCGGCGCGATGCTCTTGATTTGGATGTTCGGGCGGCGAAGTCTGCTGTCATTTGCGCGCGGCTTGTTGAGTTGCTGGGCAGCTCGGGTGCCGCGGCACCGCACACCGTTGCCGTCTATGCCGCGATGGGTTCCGAAGTCGACTCAGCCGCGTTTGCCGCAGCTGCCGCCAAACGCGGCTGGCGCGTGGCCTATCCGTGCATGCTCTCGGCAACAGACGCCGCAGCTTGTGGCCAGCGCATGTGCATGCGGGCAGTTGCCGTCGGCGATGCGTCCGCGGCCCCGTTTATCGCCCACCCCACGCGGGCCTTCGCGGCCATGGACATCGACAGCGACCGCTTCCCTATCGTGTCTGCAGAGGCCCTCGACATGGCCATCGTGCCACTCGTAGCCTTCGACCGCGCCGGCGCGCGCCTGGGCTACGGCGGCGGCTGCTATGACCGCTACTTGCTTGCAGTTTCGCCCACATGCCACGTCATCGGCATCGCCTTTGACGAGCAGCGTGTCGACCACGTTCCCACCGACGCCCACGACCTGCCGCTACCCCACATCATCAGCGCCTAACGGCTGGCACGCTGCACCCCACAAAAATGAGCGTGGAAAATCTCCCCCTTTGAGTCCCTTTATGAGCCAAAAACGGGAGATTATCCACGCTCATGTTGCAAACGTCCGTTTTTCCACGCTCATCCGTCCGGATTTCCACGCTCATTATTCACACGTCCGAAAATCCACGCTCGCGTGTCTGAAAATCCACGCTCAATCAATGCGCGTCCAGATTTCCACTCTCATGTGTCCGATTATCCACGCTCGTGCAGCCTAACGCCCTGTAACCGTCTCAGCAGGCACACGGCACGCCGGCAACCTTGAGCTTGCGATCGAGCTTTGTCGGATCCCTTAGGTCATCCCAGCACAAGCGCACAATCTTGCAGTTATCGAGCATCGAAAGCCTCGACTCGCGCTGGCGCTCGTCAAATTGCGCCTTTGCAAGCTTGCCCTCCTCCGCCGCTTTCTCGCTTTTAACGAATCCATCGAACTCCCCAATGATCAACCGGTCGCCCACGCGCCACAGGTAGTCAACGCGATACGGCCTTCCCGGCTCAACCGGGTCGAACAGCTCAACTTGCAGCTCCGGAACCTGCCAGCCGCGCTTGATCATCAGCGCACGCGCCTTGGACTCGCCGCCGCTTTCCGACAAGCCGTCGGCACACCGCGCGACCCTGCGCGCCGTCACAACACCGCGACGATTCAAGCCAAGCCTGTCGACCGTCTCAACAAGATGCTCCTTCGACAAAAGCTGCTCATGGAGCGCCGAGTCCGCAATGATCAGCCCCTCGACAAACGATGCATCGACCAGGCAATCCGCAATCGTTTGATCGATATCGGTCACGGCAATATCCATCTGGCTGGCCCGTGTTCGATGAGCATAGCGATGGCGAATGACCTGAGAGCCCGGCGTCGTCGATTGCGCCGGCATCGCGGCGATATGGATGTGCGTCAAATTGGCATGCGAAACCGAAAGACCATAGACGACGGCCGCCGTATAGGAGCAAAACGTCCAGTCGGGGTGCTTTTGCGCAAGCGCCCGCACCCGATGCAGATAACGCTGCCGAAACTTGAGCTCGGACCAGTATTCCGGACGCGCGTACAGTCCCGGCATGACCACTTCGAGACTTCCCGCCGCCACCCGCCGCTCAATCTGCTTTGCCTCCGCCATCGTGCGCGCGTACACGCAGCTCATCTGCTGCTCGCACGCTTTAATGTGGCCTGTAAGTCTTTGATTCGCCGTCGCGTTTGCCATGTCGCCTCCCAACTCTTGGAACGACGCCAACGTACCAGACGGTTTCATGCGAAGTCTGACCAAATGCTGTCCAGCAGCTGACTAAATGCTTGACGGTTTTGGATGTTTTAGGCCAATGCTCCATATCTGCAGGTAGAGCGGTTGTCCAGAGGTCCCTGTCTCCACATTTTGAGCCTCAAAAGCCACCGACTTCATTGAAAGAAAATATGCCGTGGATCAAAACTACCTAGTTTGCGATGTAGTCCGCATGTACTCAACGCGTGATGATGCCGACGGTACGGCAGCTGCAAAAAAATGAGCGTGGATAATCTCCCGCTTTGAGACCCCTTGTGAGCCAAAAACGGGAGATTATCCACGCTCACGTTGCAAACGTCCGATTATCCACGCTCGTGTGTCCGGATTTCCACGCTCATCACGCAACAGACACGGCAGCGGTCACGGCAACAGATACGGCAACCGCCACAGCCATAGCAGCTGCCACCGCCACAGCGGCAGCCACGGCCGCGGCCTAGTGCTCCTCGCCGGCGCGGGCCAGGTCGTAGGGCGTGGTCTGGTAGACGTAGTAGTTGAGCCAGTTGGTGTAGAGCAGCTGAGCCTGGCTGCGCCAGACGTTGCGCGGCTCGGCGGTGGGATCGTCGCCCGGGAAGTAATGCGCCGGCACCTGAGGGTTGAGCCCGCGCTTCACGTCGCGCTCGTACTCCAGGCGCAGCGTGTCGGTATCGTACTCGGGATGGCCAAAGACAAAAAAGCGGCGGCTGTCGGTCGACTTGACGATATACAGGCCTACCTCGTCGGACACGGCCACGACTTCAAGCTGCGGCTCGGCCTCCACGTCCTCGCGGCGCACATCGGTGTTGCGCGAATGCACGGCATAGAAGCGGTCGTCAAAGCCGCGGACCAGCGGGCTTTGCGGCTTCACCAGATAATGCTCGAACACGCCACTTGCCTTGGCCGGTAGATCGTACTTCTGAATGCCGTAATGATGGTAGAGCCCCGCCTGCGCGCCCCAACAAATGTGCAGCGTGGAGTGCACGTGCGTGGTGGACCAGTCCATGATCTGGCAGAGCTCGGGCCAGTAGTCGACCTCCTCGAATGGCATCTGCTCCACGGGCGCGCCCGTGATAATCAGGCCGTCGTAGTGGATGTCGCGGATGTCGTCGAACGTGCGGTAGAACGTCTCCAGGTGGCCGGCGCTCACGTGCGTGGCCTCGTGCGTCTTGGTGCGCAGCAGGTCCACCTCCACCTGCAACGGCGTGTTGGAGAGTTTGCGCATAATCTGCGTCTCGGTGGCGATCTTGGTGGGCATGAGGTTGAGGATGAGCACACGCAGCGGACGGATGTCCTGGTGCAGCGCGCGGTACTCGGTCATGACAAAGATGTTCTCGCTCTCGAGCTGCGCGGCGGCAGGGAGGGCGTCGGGGATGCGAATGGGCATGGATGCTCCTTACGAGTCAGTTGCAGCTATGGTACAACGAGCGGCCCCATCCGCGCGAGCACATCGCCCAGCGATGCCGTCAGCGGCCCAAATCACCCCAAAAGTAGAGATTAAGGCATGTCCCAAAAAACTACTTCGCTTTAGCTTAGCAAAGTGACAGCAGGACGCTACAATGGTTCGACGCGAAAAACTCGGCCGAAAGGATACATATATGTACCAGACGCGTAAGATCGGTGTGGTCGGCCAGGGCCACGTAGGAGCACATGTCGCCAACAGCCTGCTCATGCAGGGCATTGCCGATGAACTGTACCTGTGCGATATCAACGAGGCCAAGGTGACGTCCGAGGTCCAGGACCTGCGCGACTCCCTTTCGTTTGTCCCGTACAACACCAAGATCGTCAACTGCTACGACCACTACGAGGAGCTGGCCTGCTGCGACGTCATCGTCAACGCCGCCGGTAAGGTCGCGCTGGCCGCTGGCAACCGCGACGGCGAGCTGTTCTTTACCACCGACGCCGCCCGCTCCTTTGCCAAGCGCATCGTCGATGCTGGCTTTGACGGCATCTTCGTAAGTATCTCCAACCCCTGCGACGTCGTGTGCACCGAGCTGTGGCATCTGACCGGCTACGATCCCAAAAAGATCATCGGCTCGGGCTGCGGCCTGGACTCCGCCCGCCTGCGCACCGAGATCTCCAAGAAGGTCGGCGTGAGCCCCAAGTCCATCGACGCCTACATGATCGGCGAGCACGGTTTTAGCCAGCTTGCCGCCTTTAAGGCCGCAACCATCGCCGGCAAGAGCCTCAACGAGCTTCAGGCCGAGAACCCCGACAAGTACGCGTTCGACCACATGGAGGTCGAGGAACTCGCGCGCAAGGGCGGCTATGTGACCTACGCTGGCAAGCAGTGCACCGAGTACGCCGTCGCCAACTCCGCCGCGCGTGTCTGCGCCGCCGTGCTGCACAACGAGCACGCCGTGCTTTCGGCCTCCACGCTTATGACCGGCCAGTATGGCGAGGAGGGCATCTTTACCTCCCTGCCGTGCGTGATCGGTGCCGAGGGCGTCGAGGAGGTCTACACGCTCGACCTGTCCGAGTACGAGCTCGAGGGCTTCCACAAGAGCTGCCAGCACATCCGCGACAACATCGCCCAACTCGACTGGTGGGACGCCGAGGCCTACGACGCGAAGTAGTCCGCCGCTTGCCGCGACACCTCGCTCATACGGACGCCATGCAAAGCGGGCCACGCCGGAAACCCACCGGCGCGGCCCGCTTTTTACGCACGCTGTTCGCTTGCGAATCGAAGGTGAATGCTTTTCCCGTTACCTAGTACTGTTCGATGCCCATGTAGCGACGGATCTCGGGGCTGTGGTCGAACACCTTGCCGCGGGCGGCGCGCAGCTCGCAGCTCATCGCATAGAAGAAGATCGGCTCCAGGAACGAACGCACGCTGGCAGGCACTTCGCCCACGCCGTACTCAAGCGCGTCGAGCACCATAATCGTATCGGTGTGCGTGTTGAGGAACGCAAGCGCGCGCTCCTCCATGGGGCGGCACTCGCCCGATCCGAGCTGCACAAAGTAGAACACGCCGGGCTCGGTAGCCTCGAAGGGGCCGTGGAAGTACTCGCCGGAGTGGATATAGCAGCAGTGCTGCCACTGCATCTCCATGAGCGAGCAGATGGCCATGGCGTAGGTCTGGCTAAAGTTGGGACCGGAGCCCAGGATATAGAAGAACTTGTGCTGCTGGCAAAGCTCGGCAAAGCGATCGCCCAGCTCGGCGTTGACCTTCTCGCGGGCGGCAGGCAGCAGCGCGTCCATCTGCTTAAGGCCTTCGTACATGTCGGCGAGCGCCTCGTAGCCTTCCTGCTGGTCGAGCAGCTCGGCAGCGATCAGGGTGCCGATGCCCTGCGGTACCTCGGCCTGCGACACGCCCTCGCCCCAGGGGTAGACCCAGGTAGTCCACTTGTCGTTATCGATCTTGGAGCCCTCGCAGTCGGTGAGGGCGACGACCTCGGCGCCGGCGGCCAGTGCCATCTCGCAGCCGTCGACGACCTCTTGCGTGTTGCCGCTGTGGCTGCAGGCAATAACGAGCGACTTCGGCCCTAAGCTCTTGGGGGCCATCAGGCAAAACTCGCGTGCCGTGTAGACCGTCGAGGTAAACGTGGTGGCCTCGCGCTTGAGCAGCTCGTTGGCCGGCATCAGGTCGATCATCGAACCGCCACAAGCGATCCAAAAGACGTTTTCGATCTTGCCCTTGCGCTCGATGATTTCCTGAACCAAATCATGTGCGTTCATCCTGATGCTCCTCCTTGTATGGCAGCTTTGAACGACGACAGCCTGTACCTGCGGTCGTTCTATGTTGTTCCATTTATAGCACGTGTAACAACGCCCGTGAAGTCATCACGGCAAATTTGTTCCATGTTGTTCTATATGTGGACGTTAGATGTCGAACACGTAGCGCGAGCCCACGATCTTTTGGCGCCCGAGCAGCAAGGGCCGCTCGTCCGCATCGGTAAAGTACGCCTCCATATAGAAGAGCGGCTCGCCGACCGGCACCTCCAGCAGCGGGGCCGCCTGAGCGTCGGCAAGCGCAATCTCCACGGTGCAGGGGTCGGACTTGATCGGCGCGCGGCCCGAATGCTCGGCAACGAGCGTAAAGATGGAATTGTCCGTGAGGTCCTCGTCGCGCATCGTTTGCAGGTAGGGATGGTCGGCCAGCACAAAGGCGTTGTTCTCGAGCATGACGGGCACGCCGTCTGCCGTGCGCACGCGCTCGACCACAATGAGCTCGCAGCCGGGTTCCACGCCAAAAAACGCCGCGTCCTCGCGCGTCGCCGCAACCACCGTGCGCGACACCAGACGCGCACCCGGCACCATGTCGTTGGCAGCACAGCCCTCAGTAAAGCTCTGGACGTCACCCTTCTGGCGAATCTTGCGCTTGAGCTTGGGAGCGCACACAAAGGTGCCCCTCCCCTGCTGGCGGTTGAGATACCCCGCACGCGACAGCTCCTCGATGGCACGGCGCACGGTGATGCGCCCCACGCCGTAGGACTTCGCGAGCTCCATCTCGGAAGGAATGCGCGAGCCGGCCACGTACACGCCGCGCGCGATCTCGCCCTTTAGGTCGTCCATGACCTGCTGGTACAGTGGCACGGCGGGCACCTCGGCGCGCTCAGAACGTTCGGTCTTGTTATCGGTTGCCATCGTTACGCTCCATCCCGCGCATGCTCGGACTCAAATTCTTCAATCGCCGCCATAAACTGCTCGCCAAAGGCGTCGGCCTTTTTCTCGCCGATGCCGTTGACCTGGATAAGCTCGTCGCGCGTCTGCGGGCGCAGACGGCACAGGCCGCGCAGGGCCTTGTCGGAGAAGACCATGTACGGCGCCATCTCGAGCTCGGTCGAGATTTCCTTGCGCAGGGCACGCAGGCGCTCGAACAGCTCGGCATCGTCGCCCACACGCGGGTGCTGATCCAGCTCGGCCTCCTCGCGCAGCAGGTCCACCGCACGGCGGGCGCGGGCCGAGGCCTTGCGCTTGGACGCGCGACGCTTAACGGTAAAGGCGAACGCCTCGTCCTCGACCTCGCCGGCGCGCGGGCCCAGCCCCACGACCGGGTACTGCCCCTGCGAGGTAGCCAGATAACCGCGGCCGCACAGCTGGCCGATGATGTCCTTGATGCGCCCGACCGATTCGCTCGACAGCTCACCGTAGCCGCGGTCCTCGTCCAGATGCATCTGGCGAATGCGCTCGGTGTTGCCGCCGTGGAGCACATCGGCGATCAGCGACTTGCCAAAGCGCATGGGTCGCGTGGCCACATAGCGCACGGCAGCGCGGGCCATATCGGTGACGTCCTCGACCTCGAACTGCGTGAGGCAGTTGCTGCAGTTGCCGCAGCCCTCGACCTCGTCCGTGGCGGTGGCGCCCGCACCGGCCGCGGCAGCATGCTCGGCCGCGGCCTCGTCGCCAAAGTAGCGCAGCATGTATTCGCGCAGGCAGCCGGTGGTATTGCAGTAACCCTCCATCTGGCTGAGCAGGCGATATCGATTCTGGAGCGCCCACGCGCGCTGCTCGTCGTCGAGCGCCTCATCGGCGGCATCGCCGCGATCGATCAGAAAGCGGCGCATGCGAAAATCGTTGCCGTTCCACAGCAAGTGGCAGCTAGCCGGGTCGCCATCGCGGCCGGCGCGGCCCGCCTCCTGGTAGTAGGCCTCGATGCTCTCGGGCACGTTGTTATGGATCACGTAGCGCACGTTGGGCTTGTCGATGCCCATGCCAAAGGCGTTGGTGGCAACCATCACCTGGATATCGTCGTCGATAAAGGCGCGTTGGCTTTGGCGGCGGGCGTCGTTGCCCATGCCGGCATGGTAGCGGCCAACGCGAATGCCGCTGGGGCCCAGCGCCTCGGCAAGCTCACCTGCCAGCGCATCGACCGTCTTGCGGGTCGAGCAATACACGATGCCGCTCTCGCTCGAATGCGCGATCACGTAGTCGCGCACCCAGGCGGTCTTGGCCTTGTCGCCCATCTCTTCGCAACCAAAGTTGAGGTTCTTGCGATCGAAGCCCGTCACCACCGTCGCCGGGTTTTGCAGGCCGAGCATCTGCTGAATGTCCGCGCGTACGCGCTCGGTCGCCGTGGCGGTAAAGGCCGCCACGATAGGGCGTTGCGGCAGGGAATCGATGAACTCACGAATCTGCAGATAGGCGGGGCGGAAATCCTGGCCCCATTGGCTCACGCAGTGGGCCTCGTCAATGGCCACGAGCGGAACGCCAATGCCGCCTTCGGCCGCAGCTTCCTGCGCAAAGGCCAGAAAGCGCGGCTCGAGCAGGCGCTCGGGCGCCACGTACATAAGCTGGTAGCGGCCCTCGCGCGCCCGCTTGAGCACGGTATTTTGCTGGGCCGGAGTAAGGCTGGAGTTGAGATAGCTGGGTCGCGCGCCCGCCGCGAGCAGCGCACGGGTCTGGTCCTCCATAAGCGACAGCAGCGGACTCACCACAAAGGTAATGCCGGGCAGCATGAGCGCGGGCACCTGGTAGCAAATGGACTTGCCGGCGCCCGTGGGCATAACGCCCAGCGCGTCGCGGCCAGCAAGGATCGCATCGACCATGCGGTCCTGCCCCGGGCGAAACGAGGTGTAGCCAAAATAGGCGCCGAGCGTGTCGAGCGCCATCTGCTGCATGCTATCGGTCATGGTTTCCTAACGTCCAAGTCATCTGCCGCCGATTATACGCCGCCACGCGGACCGGTGGCGCACGGCTGCCGGCCACGACATGGGTAGTCATTGGGGACGTTCTTAAACGACTAGTCAAACAAGAATATCCCTAACGACTACTCATTTAAGTCTGTCCCCAATGAGTGCAATGACTACTCCGCCGCAGGTAGAGGACGGACAGCGAGCGACGTCCAGGGCGAACAAGTTGGCATGAAAAAGGCAAGGCATAGACCTTCTGGTCATGCCTCGCCTTTTGAATGACAAATTGTCGCCCTGGGCGGCGCGCAGCGTCGGCCCGTTACGCGGTTTGGTAAAACCGCGTAACTTACATCACCATGACGTAGCGCGATCCCACGTAGTACTGCTTACCCATCAGGACCGGCTCGCCATTGGGACCGGTAAAGCCGGCACGCAGATTGAGCAGTGGATCGTGCGGAGCAATGCCCAGCTCGGCCGCCTGCTCGGCGTTAGCTCGAACGGCCTCGACCGTGCGGTAGCCAACCGAGACAATCGGCGTTCCGCCAACACGCTCGACCTCGGCAAAAATCGACTTGTCCTCAAGATCGGCCGTCAACAGCTCACGGTAGGCGTCAAACGGCACAAAGATGTTCTCCTCAAAGATGGGCTCGCCGTCGGCCGTACGCACGCGCTTGATATGCAGTAGCAGCGCATCCTTCTGCAGACCAAAGAACTCCATCTCGTTTTGGCGCGCCGGAACGATCTGGCGATCGACCACGTGCGCACCGGCCTTCATGCCGTTGCCGGCACACAGCGCGGTAAACGTCTGCAGCGTCGAGGCATGGAACTGACGATTGATGTGCGGCGTGGAAACAAAGGTGCCGCGGCCCTGCTGCTTAACCAGGTAGCCATCGGAGCACAACTCCTCGACGGCGCGGCGCACCGTAATTCGGCTCACATCGTACTGCTCGGCTAGCTCAAGCTCGGACGGAATACGCTCCTTGGGTGCATAAACACCTTTCTCGATTGCATCCTTGATTTCGTCATAAATCTGCTGGTAAAGCGGTGCATTTTTGGGTGCAGGCATATCTGATCACTCTTATCGAAATATCGAAATAACTAATACGTATATAACGTCTAGTGTCATGTTACCTCATATTGATAAAACGATACACCCCACCTACCAAAAAGCGACAGCTTCATTTTGGTAGGTTTTATCTGGGCAAACGAAAGTCCCTCGAAAGCAACGGGGCTTTCGAGGGACTCATACGGAAGGGTTGCGCCGGGCCGGCAAAATGCCAATACCCTACTTGCCGTCGTCCTGCTGCAGGCTGTCCTGCTCGCTGAGGCGCGCCTGCCTGCTGGTCATGCGCGCGGGCTTGTCGGGATCGGGTACGGCTGTGGGCATGGGCTCGTCGACATGACCGCCCCACCAGCCGCCCACAAAGTTGAGCGTGTGGAACACATTGATCACGGCGCCGGGATCAATGTCGCACACTAGCTTGATAATGTCCTGGCTCTCATAGGTCGAGACAACGGCGTGCAGCAGATACATCTTTTCGCGGCTGTATCCGCCGATGACCTCAGCGCAGCTAATGCCGTGCTGAAAATGGTCAACATAGGCGGTCATGACCTCGTCTGCCTTGCGCGTCGTGATCTGCAGCGTCACGCGGTCGTAGCGACGATAGAAACTGTCGATGGTCTTGGTCGAAATAAACTGGAACACGATGGAGTACGCCGCGTTGTCCCAGCCAAACATAAAGCCAAAGATCGCCAGGATAAAGCAGTTGAAACCAAAGATGACGCCCCAGATAGTCTTGCCCGTGTGGTTGGAGACCCACAGCGCGATAAAGTCGGTGCCGCCGGTGGATGCGCCGGACTTTAGCGCGATGGCAGCGCCCAGACCCGAGACCACGCCGCCAAAAATGATGAGCATAATCTTGTCGCCCAAAAACGGGGCAAAGTGAAAGATGTTGAGGAACAGCGACGAGAGCACGACCTGCATCATCGAGAAGATGACGAAGCGCTTGCTGATGCCGCTCCAGCATAGGAGCGCCACGGGGATGTTGAGCGCGAGCATGCCGAGCGAGATGTCGATGTGAACGCCGCCCAGCGAGGTAACGCGATCGAGTAGGACCGCGACGCCGGTAAGACCGCTCGGAAGCAGGTCGGCGGGTCGAATGAACGCCTGGATCAGGAATGTCTGGAAAACGGCGGAAATGGTGACCGCCACGGCGGTGATGGCGCGGCGGACAATGGTAAGGCGGCCGAGCACGAGCACGCGGTCCGTGAGCTGATCGATGGCGTTCGCCACGTAGGCTCCTTTCGAAGGCAGATGTAGTTGTGGGGCATGTCGGCGATTGTAGCATGGAGCGCGAAAGGGCGCTTCAATTCACCCGCTCTCGACAACCAAAACGAGCCAGCATCTCCCCAACCAAAGAGCCCAAAATCTAAGTGAGTAGACTATTCGCGACCTGTCGAGCACACCCAAAACAGCCACCTCTGTGACCTGCAGTTTTACTAAGGCAGATTCGCTTTGTGCTCTGCCTGAGCCGAAAAGTCTACTCACTTAGTCTGAGTCGGAGCCAAACGGATCAAATCGAAGCCAAAATGAGCCGATCTGCCGCAAAAGACGCGTGAATCGGTACTTCTCGTAGCGAATTGACGCTATAAAGCGGTCAGAATGTCAGCGAGGCTATCGATGATGGCATCAGCGGCGGACTGATCCAAGTTGACGCCCTCGTGCGGACGCAGTGCCAGGACGCGGGCGCCGGAGCGCTTGCCGGCCTCGATACCCAAAGGCGAGTCCTCGATAACCAGGCACTCGGTAGGCTCCACCCCCAGCGCCTCTATGGCACGCAGGTAGATCTCGGGATCGGGCTTAAACGCGCTGCACTCGTGACCGCTGATGGTGTAATCCAGCACGTCGGCGATACCGGCAATCTCCACCAGCTCGTCAATGAGCTCGCGATAGGACGAGCTCGCGATGGCACACTTCACACCGCGCTCGTGCAGCTCACGCATCACCGGCTCCGTCTGCTCGTTGAGCAGCTCGGCATACGGAACGGGGTGATCCGGGCTGTAGACCTGCTTGTACTCCACGCGCAGGCGCTCGCGCAGCTCAATATCGTCGGGCACCAGCGACTTCCAAATGGCAGGCTCGTTAGACCCCGAAAGATCGGGGATCTCGTCAAAATGGAACCCCTTCTCTTCCATAAACGCCACGCGACGGCGGTTGTAGAACCACTCGGTATCGACCAGCACGCCGTCCATGTCAAACAGCACTGCCTTAATCATACGCATCTCCTCCCACCTGCCAAAAAGGGACAGGTTTATTTTGGTAGGTTTTATCTGGTGTTTTGCAACGCGACAGACACGCCCTCCCCAAAGCAAAAAAGGGGACGGGGCAAAACCCCATCCCCTCTCAATCAACCCGTAAGGTCTACTTACTTGTGATTAGTAGGAAAGCTTCCACATGTAGCGACGCATGGTCAGCGGGTGCTGACGGGCCTCGGCGATCTGGTTGCCGTACTCGCGCATAACGGCGAGGTGCAGCAGCGGGTTGAAGTAGGTGACAACGCTCGCGGGCACGGCGTCAGCCAGGCCGTAGTCCTTGGAGTCGATCAGAGCGACCTTGGCGCCCATGCGCTTAAGGAAGGTGAGGGCGCGAGCGTCCATCGGACGGGTGGCACCGTCGGACATGAAGAAGACGTAGGGCTTACCCTCGGTGGAAACCTCGAACGGGCCGTGGAAGTACTCGCCGGTGTTGTAGGCGGCGGCGTCGATCCACTGCATCTCGGTGAACAGGAAGGCGGCGTGAGAATAAGCCATCTTCTCGGAGGCACCGGAGGCCATGAAGTAGATCATCTCGTCGTCCTTGAAGTCCTGGGCGAACTGCTTGGCAAGACCCTTGGCGGACTGAGCGGCGTTCTCGCAGAGCTCGAAGACGTTGGTGAGGCCGGTGATCATGTCCTCGTAGTGGTCATAGCCCTCGGTCTGCTGAAGGATCTCGACAGCAAGAGCGATGGCGTAGCCGGGCTTCTCGCACTTGGCAGCGTAGTTGGCGTGGAAGCCGTGAACGATGACGTGGTCGGCGTCGACGGTCAGAGCGGAGCCAGCCTTGTTGGTGAGGGAGACGACCGGGCAGTTGTGCTTCTTGGCGGTCTTGTTGGCCTCGACGGTCTCGGGCGTGGAGCCACCCAGGGAGCAGGTGATCACGAAGGTGTGCTCGTTGACCCAGGAAGGCGTGTCGTAGTTGAACTCGTTAGCGGTGAAGATCTGAACGTTCAGCTTGTCCGTGTTGTTGGCCAGGAAGTACTTGGCGGGGTAAAGGTCGGACATGGAAGCACCGCAGCCGACGAAAGCGACGCTGTGGATCTCGTGGTTGGACAGGACGTCAGCGACGATCTGCTTAGGGAGGTTAAGGTCGATCTCGTACATCTGACACATTCCTTTCGATTTGTTGCGGCGTCACATTGCCGGACGCTCGCAGGGTTACCGTAGTTAGGACCGAGTCACCGGCCCGTTGAGGATGTAACAAAGGGACTATCCCTTTGTCACATGTTAGGGATGGAAGCCTGCCTGGGGTATGGGATGCCAGGCAGGCCCCCGGGGGAAGCGCTGGGTCGCGACTAGGCCAGGATGCCGGCCGCGGAGAGGGCGATACCGCCCACGATGGCGATCACGAGAAGCCAACCGGTGTTGACGTTCTTCTTGATGAGCCAGTACATAAGGCCGGTGAGGCCAAGGGAGATCATCTGGGGCATCATGCCGTCCAGGATGTCCTGGATCACGACGGTGCCGTCAGCGAACTGCAGCGGGGTGGTGGCGCCGATCAGCGTAGCGATCATGCCGCCCACGGACATAAGACCCACGATGCCGCAGACATACATGAGCTTCTCCATGAGATCGCCGCCCTGAAGCTTGCTCAGGTACTCGTGGCCGCCCTGATAGCCCATCTTGGCTGCGAACCAAGTGATCAGCACAGAGGGGACGATGGAGATGAGCATGGCCAGGATCGGGCCCATGATGGAACCCTGCTGAGCCAGCTGAACGCCCAGACCAAAGGCGATAACACGGATGGTGCCCTGGAATAAGGAGTCGCCGATGCCGGAAAGCGGACCCATGAGGGAGGTCTTGACCGCGTTAATCGAATCGGGATCGAAGTTCTCGGGATCCTTGGCGTACTCCTCCTCCATGGAGGCGGCGAGGCCCAGGATGAAAGCGCTCGTCTGCGGGGTGCAGTTGTAGAACGCCATGTGACGGTGGTAAGCCTCTTTCTTAGCAGCGAGCTGCTTGGGGTCGGACTCGTCCGGATAGAGGCGATCGAGCGTGGGAACCATGCCGTAGAGGAAGCCCATGTTCATCTGACGCTCGTAGTTCCAAGAGGCCTGGATGGCCCAGGAGCGCCAGAAGAACTGGCTGACCTTCTTGTTCAGGGACACGTCCTTGGTTGCGGTTGCCATAGTGTGTTCCTCCTTAGTCTTCGTCGTCTTCGAGCGGATCGTAGTCGGAATCGACACCGGCGGCTGCATGGGAACCGTTGAACTTGAAGCCCATGAAGACGACAGCCAGGCACACACCGATCAGAGCGACCGCGATGACGGACAGGTTGAGGTAAGCGGCGAGCAGGAAACCGATGAACAGGAACGGAGTCATACCCTTCTTGATCATCATGGTGAGCAGCAGGGCCAGACCGTAGGCGGTCATGATCTTGGTCGAGACGTTCAGACCAACGGACAGCCACTCGGGAACCATGTTGACGATGGCTTGGACCAGGTCGGTACCGACAAAGACGGCCAGGAAGATCGGCAGGAAGTACATGATGGCGTACAGACCGGAGCCGGCGCAGATGTGCATGCGATAGGCGGTCTTGAACTTGCCGTTATCAATCGCGCTATCGGCCACATGGGTGAGGGCGGCGATGATGGAACGGAACACGATGCCGAGGAGCTGACCCAGGACGGCGACCGGGATGGCGATCGTCATGGCGGTCTCGGCGGAAGCATCGGTCAGGCACGCAAAGGCAGCGGCCACGATGCCGCCCAGGACCATATCGGGCGGAACGGCGGCGCCGACCTGCACCAGGCCCATGGACACGAGCTCGACGGCGGCACCGACGGCAAGGCCGGTGGGCACATCGCCCAGCAGCAGACCGACGAGCGTAGCGCCAACGAGGGGCTGCTCGAAGTTAAGACGACCGAGCAGGCGGGAGTCCCACATGCAGAACACGCCGACGAGGCCGACGAGCACCGCACTGATGAACGTATTCATACCCTTCTCCTTTCAGTCAGGCAAAAGCCTGGTTGATTACAGCTTGGCGTCGATGTCGACGCTCTGATACGTGGGGGTCTGCTGGACGTAGAGCTTGATGCCCATGTCGAGCAGCTGGTTGACGTCGGCCTTCTGGGTGGCGTCGAAGAAGACGGAGCTGTCCTTGCCGCCGACCTGATCGGCACCGTCGTGGTTGGCGGTGGCGCCCAGGTTGATGGCGTCGAGCTTGTAACCCTGGCAGAACTGCAGCATCTCGGCCGTGTTGCCAAAGACGAACATGACGCGCTCGCCGAGGGTGTTGAGCTTGTCCATCTTGGCGAGGGCACGCTCGACGGTGAAGACGTTCAGGCGCACGCCCTGGGGCTTGGCCAGCTTAAGAGCGCCCTTCTTGATGTCATCGTTGGCGGCAGCGTTGTCGACGACGATGATGCGCTCGGCCTGAACCTTGGTGGTCCAGGTAAAGACGACCTGACCGTGCAGCAGACGGTAGTCAAGACGTGCGAGGACGATCTTGGCGGGACCGGAGCTGTGACGGGGCGCCTTAGCCTTCCTGGCGGGAGCCGCGGCAGCCTCGACCGGTGCGTTGGGGTTGGTCAGACCGGTGCGGGCCTCGTTGATGAGGGCCGCGAGCTCGGCACCCTTGACGGGGGCGGGGCTCATAGCGAGCGTCAGTGCCAGCGGAATGTTGAAACCGCTGATCACCGTGAATGCCGCACCGTTGCGGGAAAGCTCGACCATGCTGTTGTTGACCGAGCTGCCGAGCATATCGGTCAGCACATAGACGGTGTCGTCCGCGTTGAACGTGGCGATCATGGCGTCCACCTTGTTGGTGATGGGCTCCTTGTCGTCACGAGCAAGCGACACGACGTGGACGTTCGACACGTCGCCGAGAACCATCTCGAGCGTGTCTTTGGCGCCTGCGGCCAGGCCGCCATGAGATGCGAGAATGATCTGATTCATCTTGCCTCCTCCTTTTCGTTATGGTCATTATAACGTCTTATACGTTGCGGATATTGCTAATTAGTATAAAGACCGTTCGCGGGTGACAATCGACCGTTGACGGGTTTAACGTACTTGAAACGTTGGGGCTGGACAGGCCGGCACTGGCGGGATAACCCCAAGTCGGACCCTGCGTGCAATCCTCTATCGCACGAAGTACCAGGGGCTTTCCTGCACGGTGGGCTCCAGCGTAATGCCCGTGCGCTCGCGGAACAGATCCATGTCCTGCGATTTCTCCGTCCACCACGCGTTGGGCTTAAAGGTCATGCTCTCAATGACATGGCCGACAAACACACTGTTGCGCATCTTGGAAAAGTCGGTGTTCATGATCACGATGGACGCGAGCACCAAAACGATGCCCAGAACCTTGATCGCACCGGCGGGCTCGGCGTAGACACCAATGCCCAGCAGCACGGTGACGACCGTCTCGAATGACATTACGACGGGAACTTTCGACGTCTCGAGCCCCATGGACAGACCCTGCATATATAAGACATAGGCCACGGCTGTGGGGATGAGTCCAAAGCCAAGGAACAGCAGCAGCAGCTGTGGCGACATTGCCGCGGCGACATCTGGCCACGGAGCCGCGATAGCCGCCATAACCGCACCGCCAAAAACAAGGCCCCAAAACGTGACAGCCAGCGGGTGGACCGTCTTGGTTGCTATCCGGCTAAACACCGCGAGCGACGCGCCACAAAAGCCCGCAATCACGCCCGACGTGACGCCCCAAACCGAAAAATGAAAACCGGAAAGGTCGCCATCGGTCACTGCAAGTACACAGCCACCGATGTTAAAAGCGATGGCAACGAGCTTGTTAGGAGTCACATCCTCGCGATAAAGTACGCGGCCGAGCATGACGCCAAACACCGGCGAGGTGTAGAGCAGCACCGAGGCCGTGGACATGCCCACCTCGCCCATGCACTCGTAATAAAGAGTGTTAGCGGTGGCGAGGCCGATAATGCCAAGAAGCGCACAAGGAACAAGCTCTTTAGGACTTGCCTTGAACAGTGCCAGGGGACCCGATGCCTTTCCCTCACGAGCACCTCCCTGGCAACCCATGAATGCCAAGACCGGAGCCATTAAGACGGCACCCGACAACAAGCGAAAGGCAGCCATACTCTGGGACGTAACGCCCATGGCCGAGATGCCGTTTACAAAGATTCCGATGCTGCCCCACATAAGCGCGGCGATCAGCACCAGCACATAGCCCAGATTGCTTTTCTTCAACGCAGCCTCCTCGGTATTGTTTCCAATATGTTTCACACTACGTTATAGTCGTTATATACATTTTTCAAGACACAAATCGGTGGGCGGAAAAGTGATCCGTTTTCCTCCGTCCCCAGCGGATTACTTGGCGGTTGCGGTGAAATAGTTCCTAAATAGAGGCTTCAAGCCCCCAAACAGGAACTATTCCACCGCAACTTATGAGGACATCGAGCTGTTAGGCCGCTCTATCCCCTAGTAATCAAGCTTCCACATGTAGCGGCGCGTCATGTAGTCCTTGTGGGTGACGGCAGAGAGCGCGCGCATGTATACGTTGTTGAGGATCGGGGCAAAGATCAGGTGGTTGAAGTACTCGCTCACGCTGTCCTTGATGTCGTTGAGGCCAAGCTCCTTGGCATCGAGCTGGTAGACGCGCCCGCCACCGTACTGGTTGACGAAGCGGATGCCGCGCTCGTCATTGCAGCGGCTGCGGCCGACGCTGATGAGCTGGAACAGCGAGGTGCGCTTGTCCAGAATCTCGAAGGGGCCGTGGAAGAAGTCGCAGGTGTTGATGGTGCAGGAGTCGATCTGCAGCATCTCCTGCACGTTGCAGATGCTAAAGACGTAGGCGGCACCAAAGAGCGGGCCCTGAGCCATAACGTTGATGCAGGGCTTGTCGGCGTTCTGCTCGGCCCACTTAGCAGCGAGCGGACGGGTGTACTCGACGGCCTTGCGATAGATGGGATCGACCAGGTCGAAGGCGGCCATAGCGGTCTCGTACTCGGCATAGCCCTCGGTCTGCTGCGTGAGCTCCATGGCGATCATGGTCACGACGGCGGAGTTGGTGCGGCCCATGCAGGACTCGTCAACGGCCAAGCTGTCGTACTGGATCTTGTAGTCGCAGACCTCGGTGAGGCCGGACTCGTCAACATAGATGGCGATGGTGCTGGCGCCGTGATCCTTGGCGACCTGAGCGGCGACGATGGTCTCCTTGGTGCCGCGCATGGACACGACGACGGCCAGGGTGTTCTCGTTGACGTAGGCCGGGGTGGCGTGCACGAACTCGTTGCTGGTGTAGCTGGAGCTCACGACCTGCGTGGCCTCGTGCTCCATAAAGTACTGGGCAGGATAGTTGCCGCCGTTGGATCCGCCGGCGCCAATCCACACGACGCGCTTGATGCCGCCCTTGTCTGCCTTGTCAGCCAAAACCTGGGAGACGACATCCTTAACCTGTTCCTGAGTAGTCATCGTGCATCAGCCTTTCTTCTCGTTTGATGCTCTTGATGGCATACAAGTTACATACATGTTTTGGTTATGTCGACTAGTTGTATGCTATATTTGTCTTAGATATTTTGCTGGTAAAGTTTTCGGCAATCCATTATCAGCGGTTTTGTTGTCATGTTAGATACATGCTTGGTTCAGTAAGCATACAGGTTAGATACAGGTTGTTCGCATGAGCACTTCGTCGAAAAAGAACTTGGCCCAATACGAGCGTCTGGCGGGTACGCTGCGTGACCGCATCGCCGCCGGCATCTACGCGTGCGGAGACAAGCTGCCGTCCGAGATGGAGCTCATGGACGAATCGGGGCTGTCGCGCAGTACCGTGCGCCACGCGCTTAAGGTGTTAGTTGACGAGGGCCTGATTCGAACCGAGCGCGGGCGCGGCGCCTTTGTGGCCGACACGCCGGCGCTACACGAGAACAACCTGGTGTTTTCGAGCTATACGGCGCAGATCCAGGGACAGGGTATGAAGCCCACCACGCGCACGGTGGACTCGGGCTTTACCAAGGCTGTGGGCAATGCGGCCAGGTTTTTTGATGCCGCCGTGGGCAGCAAGCTCGTCAAACTTGTCCGCCTGCGCTACCTGGACGACGCGCCGCTGTGCCTGGAGACCACCTACCTGCCGCCAAGCTTCGAGACGCTCATCGATCGCGATATCAACGGTTCGCTCTACGCCACGCTGCGACAGGAGTTCCATCGCGCACCGGCACAGGGGCATAAGACCTTTGAGGTGTGCTATGCCTCGCAAAACGAGGCGTTTTTGCTCAACGTTGAGCGCGGACAGGCGCTGATCCTGATCACCGACTACGTCTACGACACCGACGGCCGACCGCTCCATGTCTCCAAGCGCATCCAACGCACCGACCGCGCCAAATACACCGAACCCATCGGCTAACCTGCCAAAATAAACCTGTCCCTAAATGGTAGGTTTGGGGAGGTCGGGGAACCAGGTTGGTTTGGGTTGGTTGGGCGTGCGCTCGGCTAGGACCAACTCCATCCAACACATGTCGTACCAGCGACCGAACTTTTGGGCGCAGCGATCGAAGGTGCCCACCAGGCGATATCCCATATGGGCATGGAAATCCTGACTGTTGTGCGTCAGGTACTCGTCGTCCTTGTCGTGCGGCACGGCGATGAGCGCGCACATGTTGGTGATGCCCATCGCGATCAGGCATTGCTTGAGCGCATCGTGCAGCTTGCGGCCCAGCCCGCCGTGGCGCACATCGCGCGCCAGGTAGATCGACGTCTCGACCGACCAGTCGTATGCCTCGCGGCTGTTGAGCGGGCTCACATAGGCATAGCCTACCGGACGCCCGTCCAGCTCCATCACCAAATACGGGTAGCGCTTGAGCGTACGCTCGATACGCCCGGCGAACTCCTCAACGCTCGGCACCTCGTATTCGCAGGTAATCGCCGTCTGGCGCACATACGGCTCATAGATGGCAAGCAACGCCGGCGCATCGTCGGGCGTCGCCAGGCGAATCGTCGGCTCGGACATTTCGGTCATACAACCCTTCCCCCTCAAAAACAAAGGCTGCCCTGCGCCAAGCTCAGGCGCAGGGCAGCCCCTTGTCACTACATCAGGCTACAGGACAGCCGCCAACGCGTCGATGTCCTCCTGCGTCGTGGCCCAGCTGGTGCAAAAGCGCACCACCGTATGGGTCTCGTCGTACTTTTCCCAGTACTCAATCGAGGCATGCTCGCGAATGCGGGCCATGTCCTCGTTGGGCAGAATCACAAACTGCTGGTTGGTCGGCGTCTCCAAAAAGAACTGGTAGCCGCGCTCGTGCAGCACGCGACGAAGCGCCTGAGCGGTCTCAATCGCCTGGCGACCAATCTCAAAATACAGGCCGTCGGTAAAGAGCGCCTCAAACTGCACGCCCGTCAGGCGGCCTTTGGCAAGCAGCGCGCCATGCTGCTTGATACGCGGAATGGGATGCGCCGGGGCGTGCATACCGCAGAACACCACAGCCTCGCCGCAGAGCGCGCCGCACTTGGTACCGCCGATGTAGAACACGTCGCACAGCTGCGCCAGCTCGGGCAGGGTAACGTCGCACTCATCGGCCGCCAGCGCATAGGCCAGGCGGGCGCCATCCACAAACAGCGGAATCTCGCGCTTCTGGCACACTGCGTGAATCGCCGCGAGCTCGGCCTTGGAGTACAGCGTGCCGTACTCGGTCGATAGGCTCACGTACACGGCACCCGGGAACACCGTGTGCTCGTAGCTCTCGTTTTCGTAGAACACCTGGATATAGTTCTCAAGGTCCTCGGCGTGCATCTTGCCCTCGTAGCCGGGGATGGTGAGCACCTTGTGGCCGCCAAACTCGATGGCGCCCGCCTCGTGGCAGGCGACGTGGCCGGTCTCGGCAGCAACGACGCCCTCGTACGGCGCGAGCAGCATGTCGATCACCGTCGCGTTGGCCTGCGTGCCGCCCACCAGAAAAAACACGTCGGCATCGGGGGCCTGACAGGCCTCGCGGATAAGCTGCTTGGCACGCTCGGTATGTGCATCGGTACCGTATCCGGGCTGCGGCTCCATATTGGTGTCGACGAGCGCCTGCAGCACCGCCGGATGGGCGCCGTGGGAATAGTCGTTGTTAAACGCGAGCATGATAATCCTCTCTAGCCGGGCACGGGCCCGATGATTCAGGTGCCGCTATTGTACGCCGCCCGGATAGGCAATGCGCGCGGCAAGGCACTCAAGTGCCAGCACCAAGGCAAAGCCGCAGCTCACGTCGCTCAAAAAGTGTGCTCCGATCACGATACGGCCAAAGGCGACGAGCGCCGCGACCACAGCCGCCGCCCAAAAGATCACGCGGCGACGCGAAGGCTTTTCCGCAAAGGCTGCCGCGGGAAGCCCGGCGAGCATAAGGCCGATCGCCGCATGCGCCGTGTGTCCGCTCGCAAACGACTTGAACCCGTCCTTGATCACGCCGGCGGCGATATAGGTCCACTTGTCGGGATTGCCGATCACCCACCACGGCTGAAAATTGAGCCCCGGCGTGACCTCGATCACGCGCATGCGTGGGCGCGACCACAACGGCTTAACAATGACGTTGAGGATGATGGCCTGAGCGACCCACACGGCCAGCACCATCAACGCCCAGCGCGTGAGCTCGTCGGGATCGGTGTCGCGTGTGAGGCGGTAGGCGATAAGGTTGGCAGCGATGACCAGCACAAACGTCAGCACCAGCTGAAACGCGATGAGTTTGCCGCCGACACGCTGCGATCCGACAATCTCGTAGCCGAGCAGGCCCACGTTGATGAGAATGCCCAGCGCGGCGAGCCACTTGCTTGCCCTGGAATCGGGGCGCACCGCTCGCACGAGCATAACGCCCGCGATGCTCGCCGTCAGCTCAAACGGTAGCTCGCCGGCCGCCTCGACAAAGCGACCGTACATGCTGCCGATGTTGAACAGCGCGCTCGAAATCTGATAATCGAAGAAACTGCCCACGCCCAGGCAGAGGGCAAGGATAACCGCGATAGCAGCGGCATCTTTCTTATAAATGTACCCGAACATGCTTTCCTTTCGATGGAACCAGATTGCCCAAATGGGGCGTTTACGGCGTCGACCCGTTAGTCATCGTCGGACGTGCCCAGCTGCTGCAGCAGCATGAGTGCCGCGGCCACGGGGCCGGTGCCGTCGTTGGCGTCGAGACCGCGACCCAGGCCGCTGCCCGCGCCGGCGCCCGCCTTGTAGGGCACCGACAGTTTGCGGCTCTTGGGGAAGTTCACCGCGCCATAGCGGGTCTTAAGCTCATAGGCCACCTTCTTGGGAACGTCGACACCCAAAAACGTGATGCGACCGCCGCTGAGCGTAACGCTCTCGAGCCCCAGGCGCTCGCCGCGAATGCGGATTCGCGCGCGATTGAACAGGTTGAGTCCCGCCAACGGCAGCTCGCCATGCGCGGCCTCGGTCTCTTCCTGCACCTCGTCGATGCTCTCCAGGTCCCCGGCCGCCGCAAGCTTACGGTATACGAGCACGCGCTGATCCACCGCCGGCAGGTACTCCTCGGACAAGAAGTAGTCGGCCGGCAGGTTGATGCCCACGCTCGCCGCCTCCACACCGGCATCGTCGTCGCCGCGCGCCTCGGCCACGGCCTGACCCAGCATCTGCGTAAACAGGTCAAAGCCCACGCTCGACAGATTGCCGTGCTGCTCGGCGCCCATGAGCGAGCCGGCGCCGCGAATCTCCAGGTCGCGCATGGCGATACGCATGCCACTGCCCAGGTCCTGGAACTCGGAGAGTGCGGTCAGGCGTGCCGTAGCCTCCTCGGTGAGCGGCAGCTCGCCCGGGAACATAAAGTACGCGTAGGCTTGCGTGGCAGAACGGCCCACGCGGCCCTTGAGCTGGTAGAGCTGCGCCAGACCCAAGCGCTGCGAATCCTCGATGATGAGCGTGTTGGCGGTCGCGTTGTCTATGCCGCTCTCCACGATGGTCGTGGCGATGAGCACGTCGATCTTTTTGGTCGCAAACTCGATCATCACGTCCTCGACCTCGCGCGGGCTCATCTTGCCGTGCGCCACGCCCACGCGCGCCTCGGGCGCGGCCTCGTGCACGCGTGCCACGGCGTCGTCGATGGTCTTGACGCGGTTGGACACGTAGTACACCTGGCCGCCGCGGCCCACCTCCAGGCGAATCGCCGCGCTCACCACGTCGGGGTCGTACTCCCCCACGTGCACGATCACGGGACGGCGCCCGGTCGGTGGCGTGGTGATCAGGCTCATGTCGCGCACGCCGCTCGTGGCCATCTGCATGGTTCGCGGAATAGGCGTTGCCGAAAGCGTGAGCACGTCAATCTGCTCGCGCAGGTTCTTGAGCTGCTCCTTGTGCTGCACGCCAAAGCGCTGCTCCTCGTCGATGATCACCAAACCCAGGTTCTTGGGGTTCACATCGGCCGAAAGCAGGCGGTGCGTGCCGATGAGCACGTCGATCGTGCCCTCGGCAAACGCCTTGAGCGCGCGCTTCTGCTGCGCCGGCGTGCGAAAGCGGCTGAGCACCTCGACCTCGAGGCCAAACGGGGCAAAGCGCTCAAAGAAGGTCTCGTAGTGCTGTTGGGCCAGAATGGTCGTGGGGCAGAGCACCATGACCTGACGGCCGGAGTCCACGCACTTAAACGCCGCGCGCAGGGCGACCTCGGTCTTGCCAAAGCCCACGTCGCCGCACAGCAGGCGGTCCATGGGCTTGGGCGCCTCCATGTCGGCCTTAATATCGGCGATGGCCTCCAGCTGGTCGCGCGTCTCGTCGTAAGGAAAGCTCTCCTCCATCTCGATCTGCTCGGGCGTATCGGGCGGGCAGGCGATACCGGTAATCGACGAACGGCGCGTATACAGATCGACCAGGTCAAACGCCAGCTTTTTGGCGTTCTTGCGCGCCTTGTTGGTGGCACGCGTCCAGTCGGCGGTATTGAGCCTAGTCAGGCGCGGCTTGTCGCCGTCGGGACCAACATAGCGCGTGATGCGGTCGACCTGCTCGAGCGGCACGTAGAGCTTGTCGCCGTCGGCATATTCCAGCAAAAAGTAGTCGCGCTCCTTGCCGCCCACTTCCTGGCGCGCGATCTCGCTAAAGAGCGCGATGCCGTGGGTAGCGTGCACCACGTAGTCGCCCGGCTTAAACGGAAACGTGATCTGCGTAATGTCCACCTTGCGACGGCTGCGCGCGCGGTTGGCGTCCATGCGGGCATTGAGATCGGCGATCGAGAACACGGCTAGGTTGGCATCGGGCACCACCACGCCCTGCGGCAGGGCAGCATCCACAAAGGTCACGCGTCCGCGCGAGATGGTGGGTACGGCAGCACCGGCGGCAGCCTGGGCGGCGCCCGCCTCGAGCGAGCGGGCGTTGAGCGCATCGACGCGGCGCTCGCGGATCGAGGCATGGGCCTCCTGGCGGACAGCACGGTCGGCAGAATCTGCCGCTGCCACGCGTACGCGCTCGCCAATAACGCCGGCGTTTTCGGGGGCGGCCGTCAGCGACTCCTCAAAGGTAATGCCCTCGTCGCCAAAGGTAAGCTCCATCGACTCGCGCGCTCCGCGGTCGGGAATGGCAAACACGCAGGCATAGCGCTTGCCCACGACTTCCTGAACGCGCGTCATAAAGCGGTTGTCCGAGCCTGCGATAGCCGGCTGCTCAATCTTGAGCTCTGCTGTAACCGCACCGCCGGCGCGGATCAGGCTCACGTAGTTCAGGCGCTGCTGAGCACCAAAGTCGAGCTGCTGGGCGCGCACGTACAGGCCGTCCAAGCGGTCAATCCCCGCCTCGCCGGCGCGCGCCTCGATATCCTCGTAGGCACGCAGGCAGTCGTCGAACAGCGAGCGCGGCTCGGACAGAACCACAAGCGCCTTGCCGCTCACGTGCGCCAACGGGCTCACGGTCTGGCCGTACATCACCGGCAAAAAGCGGTCGAGCTCGGGTGTGACGATACGCGCATCAACCATCTCGAGCAGTGCCGCCAGCTTGCTGTCGCTCTTGCTTGCGCGATAGAGCGCCACGTGCATGTTGTGAACGGCTTCGTCGGTAAGCGCCAGCTCGCGGCACGGGAAGATCTCGATGCTGTCCTCGTTGCCGATGGTTTGGCCCGTAGAGCTCACCATACGGCGAATGCGATCAATTTCGTCGCCAAAGAACTCAATGCGCACGGGCGCTTTCTCTTGTGCGGGGAATACCTCGACGGTGTCGCCGTGCACGCGGAACAGGCCGGGTGCGTCGGCGGCGCCGGCATTGGTGTAGCCCATGCCCACCAGGCGCTGCGGCACTTCGTCAAAAGGAATCTCCTCGCCCACCGCAAAGGTCGTGGACTCCCAGTAGCGGCTCTCGACTGGCGGCACGCAACGCAGCAGTGCGCGGGCCGAGGCAACCATGATGCAGTTGTCCCCGCGCACGATACGCCCCAGAGCCTCGCAGCGCTGCGCCACCACGGCATCGTCGGGCGCCTGCTCGCGCCACGGATAGTCCTTGCGCTCGGGAAAGCGGCACACGTGCGCCAGGCCCACGTAGGCGGCAAGGCTGCGCGCGGCGCGATCGGCCGCGTCCTCGCCGCTCACAATGTAGACCGTAGGGCGCGGGCGGCGCGCAAACTGAGCAGCCGCCATAAGCGTGCGGCCCGACTGCGACACGGCCAGCGTCACATCCTCGCCGGCGTCGAGCCCGGCCTCGACGGTCTGCAAGGCCTCGGCAGTGTAGAGCTGCGCGGCTATACGGTGAATGAGCATGCTGTTCCTCCGGCATCGCAACGCCAAAAGCCCGCCGGGGCAAGCTCGGCGGGTCGTGCGTCAAAGTTCATCGACGCTTATGGTACCGCACGGTCCCATGACCAAAAGCCAAAGCGACATCATGCCAAATGTTGCCCACAACGGTCTTGCCAACGCGTTTCCCAGCTAATTAATCCGCTTTCCGCTTTTTAATTTGCTGTCTTCCGGCAGCAATTTACACCGTCCGCGCCCCATGGCGAGCATTTCGAGCTGCAAAGCGCCTATAATTGAAGATACTTGCATTTTCGATGTCACTTTTTGATGAGGGGGGGGGTGAAAATAAATGGCCGACACTCCATCTTGTGCACTGTACGCCGGGCTCAAGTCACTCGGTCGCATCAACAACGGTAACGCCGCGCAAATTCTCATGGACGGCAACGCCCGTTATGGTGGACGCCTCATCTCCGAACGCTTGACGGTCCCGTCGTTTATCTCACGCGAAATCGTTCACGCCAAACCCGGTGACCTTCCCGAGTCGCTGTTTGCGCCCTTTGAACAAAGTGCGCGCCAGATACTCAACCTCATCATACAAAACCGAGGCTCCGACCCCCAATCGCTGTGCAGAGTCGCTAAACGCTATATGGAATCGTGCGCCCCAGACATGCAGGATGCCCTTACCAATTGCGGCGTCGACGGCATGCTCTTTAAAAACGGCGTCGAGCGCATCGAGACCACTGACGATAGCGACATTAAAAACCGCCTCTACATCCATCTGGTCTTTTTTATCGTTACCGGCTGCCTTGGCGACCCCGCCCGCGCCATCGAATACACCGAGTCCTTTGTGTCCGACCAGATGCTCTCGACACTCGGCACGGTCGAGACAACCGTCACCTCATTTTTCTCGACAACCGCGCGCCCCACGGGAGACATTCGCCTGGGGCTGCTGCGCGTCGTGGGCAACTCGGCACGACCGCCGTTGCGTCCCCTTACCACGGACCCGGTGGGCAGCATTATCGGGTCGCTGACGAGCGACGAGAACGCCATCACCGACGTCGATTCCGATGTCTCGCGTCAGCACCTGCGCATTTGGCTCCAAGACGGACGCTGGCTTGCGCAGGGCCTCGGCTCCACCAACGGATCGTTTTTGATCTCGGGCGTCGATCGCTGCCGACATGCTATCGAACCGCCTAGACGCGAGCGCCCCGCCAACTTTGCCAACACCCCCGTCGAGATTCACAACGGAGACACGCTTTGCTTGGGCGCCACGACACGCTTCTTGGTCATTCGCATCACAGACTAGCCCGACCACACATCTTCGACGCACAAGGTGCCGTTATTTGCATCAACCCATGCAAATAACGGCACCTTTTCGATTAAGGCAACGGTTGCGCTACCTTTTCACTAACATTATCGCCATACACTTTTTTCTCGAAAGGCTCGCCCCGTGACGTACGACACGGATATGAATATCATCGCGTTGTCCCCCTTTGAACCAAACGCCATGTTTGCGACCACCGAAGACCCCGATACTATTCGCCGCTTTACCACCCTGTTGGATTGCGGGGCAGTCGGCGGCGGTTCCCACCATCTTCGCAAGGTCGCCAACACCGAGGGCGAGACCTTTGCGCTCAAGACGCTGTGGCCCCTCAGCGGCTGTGATGAAGACGGCTCCGCCGTCAGCCCCTCGGACATCAAGACGCTTACCGAGGAGTATCGCAATCTTGCAGCCGTCTCACTGTTGGACGGCTTTCCCAAAACCTATGGCTACGGCTATACCGGCTCCGTACCGGTCATCGTTATGGAGTGGATTGAAGGCCTGCCCCTTCGCGATGCTGCGGCAGAGCTAACCGACCCCGCCGAGGGCGGCCACATTCCCGCAAACACCGTCGCCGCGATTGGAAAACGCCTGGGAGAGATTCTCCTGGGTGCCCAAAAGCTCGATGCGCCGTTTGTACACCGTGATATCTCCTTGCGCAATATCATCATTCGCACGACGCTCCGGTCCCTTGCCCAGCAGATTGCACACTGCAGTTTTGACCTTTGCCTGGTCGATCTGGGCAGCTCGAGCATCAAGCGCTCAGACCCCTCGTTTACCATGTCCACCGGCATCTGGCGCAACGGCACCCCCGAGTTCGCCCCACCCGAGATGCTCTCCAACGACATCCCCGAGCTGGCGCCGCTGCGTACGTCGCCCAGCATCGATACATACGAGCTCTGCAGCGTACTCTACACGCTCTATGCCGGCCACACGCCATATCGCCTAAACGAGCATATGGACCAGTCGCCCTACCTGTACAAGATCGAGCACGAGCACGAGCCGCTTGAGGCACGCGTACCCGGCGACCAAATGCTTGTCGATGTCATCATGAGCGGCATCCATAACGAGCAGTCCCAGCGCGCGCCGCTGTCTACGATTGTCGGCAAGCTCGATGCCTGGATTAAAGACATCGATTTTGAGCCGCGCACGCCGCTGCCCACCCCGATCGACATTAGCCAGCAACCGAAGCCTTCCTGCTCCGACAAGGCTCAGACGCGTCACCCAGTCATCTCGCGTCGCGCTGCGCTCGTGCTCGGCGGCGTCTGCGTTGCCGGCATAGCAGGCTCTGCCATTGCCACGGGATGCTGGGGGCTTATCGACCTGGCGCACGGCATCAAGCCGTCACTCGACGATTACACCTGGGAAGAACTCGCCCTGATCTCCCGCAAAATCCAAGAGACATCTTCCAGCAAAAAGGTGCTCGAGATTGCCGAAACCTACCACCTGGTAAACAGCAAGCAGTCGCTCGAAAACGAGAACACCAAGACCGTCAGGCTTTCCGACGGGACCAAGGCACAAATCCAGATCGTGGGCTTTAAGGCAGACACACTCACCGATGACGGCCTTCCCGCTGGCATCACCTTTATGTTCCGTACCCCCATCGCCATGCGCGCCGTAAACGACAGCGCCGCGACGGGCGGTTGGGAGCAATCGTCGCTTCGTGAATGGTTGGCGGACAAGGGCATGGCTACGCTGCCCGACGATCTCCGCAATCAGATTCGCTCGGTGCGAAAGCTCACCAACAACACCGGCGGCACCAAAGACGCCTCCAGCATCACCGCCACCGATGACAAGCTGTGGCTGCCGTCCATGAGCGAGCTGTGCGGCTATCAGGCGCCCGAAACGTTCGCAGAAGGCTACGAGTACCTTTCTACCCTCTACAGCGGAGAAGGCGAGCAGTACCAGCTCTATCGCGAGCAGAGCGTGAGCGGTCTGACCACCAACGACGCCATGATCCGCACCGTCGCCGGCAAAAAGATCTGCTACTGGGAGCGCACCCCCAGCGCCGACTGCAGCGAGGGCGCCAACTCAACGTACTTTAACCGCGTTGGAAAAGACGGCGACGTATTTAGCTGGGCAACGCCCGGAAACAAACCAGACCAAAAGACCTATGTCCTACCCGGCTTTTGCATCTAACACCTTCACCGGATACCAGAAAGGAGCCTCGCATCATGCGCGCGGAAACACCTTCCGAGGTGCTCTTTGATTTCCTTAAGTGCGACCTGCAGATCAATAATCGAGAAGCGGCGCGCATCTTGGTTTCGGACAAGCCGCTGGGCGCCAAACCGGCCCCTAGGTTTCGCATTGCCGAAAAGACGTTTCTATCGCGACGCGTGGTGCACGTCGTTCCGGGTACCGACAAGATCGACCCCGAAATGTTTGCCGATTTTTCGCAGAGCGTCCAGAACTTGGCTGCCGCTGCAAAAATCGGCAGCGGCAGCAGTCCAGCGGCCGCCAACGCTCGCCAGCAAGTCATTACGACGCGCGCCCTCGAGCGCATGGCAACGTCGCTCGAACACTGGGGGCTCGATGGTTCCATCCTGCGCAATATCTTTGACCGCATCGCCGTCATGCCGGGCCTCAAGCAAAGCGACCGGCGCCTTTTGGAGCTCCTTGCGCTAACGGTCTGCGGATGCTTGGCTGATCCCAATGCCGCCGCCTCCGAGGTCAAAGACTTTGCCATAACGCAACTGGCCCAGACCTTTGGCACGCTCGAGACCGCCGAGGTCGTCCAGGCACAAGGCACTAACCGCAAGGTCAACGAGCCTCCTGCAAAACTGGGGCTGCTCAGGCTTGCGAAAGACGGCTCGGCCTTGCCGCCGATCTATCCTTTGAGCCTCGATCCCGAGGGTACGGTACTAGGCTCTTTTGCACACGACCAAAACGCCATCACCAACGTAGGGCCCGATGTGTCCCGCCGGCACCTGCGCGTGGCGTATTCCAACGGCACATGGCTCGCAAGCGGACTGCACTCCACCAACGGAACGGTGCTGGTGACACGCAACGGCACGACCACCGTTATCGAAAAGCCACGCTCGCTGCGCACCACCGATGACGAGGACAGTCAGATTCCTATCCACGACGGCGACCTGCTCAAGCTGGGTTCCTCGACCGAGTTTTTGGTGCTGAAGATCTCCTCAAACGTACGCGCGCTGGCCTAGGGCCGAGCACATACAATAAGAATCAACGCAAAGGAGCGCCGCTGCACGCATCGCAGCGGCGCTCCTTTATATGACGCGGACATCTAAATACGGATGCAGGAGCCGACAAAACTCAGCAAGATAACTAAAACATAAAAGCCGCGTGGGGGTCGGGTCCCCACGCGGCTATCAGGTTTGGGCTAATTAAGCCCGGATGTAAACACTAGCAGAGATTAGTGCTCGCGACGCTTGGTCATGTACATGCCCACGGCGGCAGCCACGGCGCCGGCAAGGGAAGCAGCTGAGGTCACTACAAAGATCGGGTCGCCAGTGGTAGGAAGGGCAGCGGCGTCCTTCTTCTCGGCCTTAGCCTCGTCCTTCTTGTCAGCAGCAACCTGCTTCTTAGAATCCTCGGCCTTGCCGTTCTCGACGGTCTCCTTCTTAGCGTTAAACATAGCGTAGATGGTGAGGTCGCCGGTCACAGGCTGATCGAAGTCATACTGAGCCATCTCGGACTTAGAAGTCGACCAACCGACGAACTCGTAGCCAGCAACAGCCTCGGGGTCGGCGGGCTTGGAAAGCTTCTCGCCATCCTTGACCTTGACCGTGCTAACCTTACCATTCTCATAGATCGTAACGGTATGCTCGTTCTCGGTCGGCTCGGGAGTGGGCTCGGCATTCTTCTGCCAAACAGCCTGCAGGCACACATCAGCGTCGGGCATAGCAGTCTTGGAGAAGTCAATGATGTGGTCATCGGTGTCGCCGGTGAACTTGTAGCCGACGAAGGTGTAGCCGTCCTTGGCAGCGGGCTTGACCTGATCCCAGTTGAACTGGCCGGCCCGGATCTCACCATAGCCGATGGGCTCGTAGCCCTCGTCGTAATAGGTCACCGTGTGGACGGCAGCCTCGGCGTCCTTCCAGACAGCCTGAACATTCCAGTCAGCCTTGAGCTCGGTGCCAGCGGGGATGATCTCGCTGTCATCAGCGCCAACGAACTTCCAACCGACGAAGACCTTGCCGTCCTTGGCGGCGGGAGTCTGGTTCATCCAAGTCGTGGAGCCGGCGAAATCAACCAGCTGGATAATGGGATCGTAGCCCTCGTCATAGAAGTTGACGGTGTGGGTCTCCTTGGCAGCGTCCTTCCAGACGGCCTGAAGAGAAACGTCGGCCAGGATGGGGGTAGTCGCGAAGTCGATGATCTGGTCGTCGGAAGCACCCGTGTACTTCCAGCCGACGAAGACCTTGCCGTCCTTGGGAGCGGGCGTGATGGCATCCCAATTGAAGGAGCCGACCTGATAGGTGGCGTTGCCGATCGGCTGGTCGCCCTCGTCGTAGAAGGTCACGGTAGCGTACTCGACCGGGGCGTCGGCCCAGACGGCCTGCAGGTTGACGCTATCATCCGTGTAGTTAAGAGGCTGGCCAGGCTGGATGATGTTGCTATCGTCGTCACCCGTGTACTTCCAGCCGACGAAGACCTTGCCAGGCTTATCCATCGGCTTCTGGTTCATCCAAGTAGTGGAGCCCTCGAAGTCGACGACGCGGATGATGGGCTTATCGGTCTCGTCGTAGTACTGGACGAGAACGGTGCGCTTGTCCGTAGAAGGCTTGCTCTCGTTCTTCTTCCACAGGGCGTCGAGGTTCCAGTTGGCTTTGAGCGGGTTCTTGGTAGCAACGATCTTGTCCTTAGAGCCAGTGAAGGCCCAGCCGACGAAGGTGTAGCCCTCCTTCACCGGGGTGTAGTTGAGGTAGTCGTAGCTATCCTCGTCGTACTCCTTGGTGGCAAGAACCTTGTAGCCATCGTAGTAGGTGACCGTGTACTTCTTAACAGCCGGGGTCTCCTGCTTCTTAACGAAGTGAACATAGAGATCCATGTTGTCGTCCACCGTAGCCTCGTTGCCAGACCAGGTATTCGTTGCTTCGTCGTAGCTAAACTGCAAACCACTATGAGTGTAGAGGTAGTCAATCTTGTAGCCAGGCTTCGCAGGCACGTTACCCCAGAGCGCCTCAGTTACCTTTTTTTGGCCCTTTTGAACCTGAATCCCCAGTAACTGCTGGCCATCTTCCTCATCGTAAACTTTGAGCTCGCACCAGTCATTAGCCTCGGTTGCGCTCTTGGCAGCAGGCTGCTGGACCTGCGCAGCAATAGCGGTTACCGGCGTAGAGCCAAGCACCATACTCAAGCTCAGACCGGCTGTGATAGCAGCGTTAATCTTCCTATTCATGTGGTCGTCCTTTCCCGACTTGCTTCTCCGCGACCACTTCGCGAAAGAAGACATTTGAATTGCATGGTTAATTCAAGCCGAGAAAAAACTCAAAAGGTTGCGCAACCAAGCTATATCTAAGGTTTGAGACTTTTTTGCAAAAAAGTTTGCAAAAAGCTATTGCACCACTCGAACACTGGGGCAAAGGTCTGCCAGTGGGCACTCGTCGCACTTGGGTTTGCGGGCATCGCAGATCTCGCGGCCAAAGGTGATCCACTGGTGGTTGACCGACTCCCAATACTCGTGCGGCAAGATCTTGAGCAGATCCTGCTCGGTCTTGAGCGGCTCTTTGGCGTGCGTCTTGGGACTCAGCATCAGACGGTGCGCGATGCGGTTGACGTGCGTATCGACCGCGATGCCCTCGACAATGCCAAACCCCACGTTGAGCACGATGTTCGCCGTCTTGCGCCCAACGCCCGGCAGCTTGACAAGCTCCTTCATGTCGGCCGGCACCTCGCCGCCGTAATCGGCGACAATCATCTGTGCGGCCTCCACGGCGTGCTTGGCCTTGCTCTTATAGAAGCCGAGCGACTTAATGGTATCTGCCACATCGGCAACGCTCGCCCCCGCCATGGCCTCGGGCGTGGGCCACTGGGCAAACAGCTTCGGCGTCACCTTGTTGACCTGCGCGTCGGTCGTCTGCGCCGAGAGCAACACCGCTATGAGCAGCCTATAGGGATTCTCGTGGTCCAAAAAACACTCAACCGGGCCATAGCGACGGTTAAGGCGCTCGCACACCTCAACGGCGCGCTCGCGCTTGGCGGCATTGGTCTCGCGTGGCATAACGACTCCTCGGATTGGCGGCATAACTTACCTATGGGCACGATTGTCCCACGTATGGGGTCTTTACGCCTCCAAAAATGCGCCGGTCTGGCGGCCCCACAAGCTTGCGTACTCGCCGCCTGCCTCGACAAGCTGCGCATGCGTACCGTCCTCGACAATCTCGCCGTCCGCCAGCACCACGATGCGGTCGAGCGCCGCCACGGTGGACAGGCGATGTGCCACCACAATGGAGGTGCGGCCGCGCATCAGGTTCTCGAGCGCCTCCTGCACCAGTGCCTCGGACTCGCTATCCAGGGCAGAGGTCGCCTCGTCGAGCACCAGAATCGGCGCGTCGGTGAGGATGGCACGGGCGATGGCCACGCGCTGGCGCTGACCGCCCGAAAGCTTAACGCCGCGCTCGCCCACCATGGTGTCAAAGCCCCGGGGCAGGCGGTCGATAAACTCCAGGGCATTGGCCAAGCGGGCCGCCTCGCGGATCTGTTCGTCGGTGGCGTCGGGGCGGCCGTAGGCGATGTTCTCGCGAATGGAGCGGTGAAACAGCAGCGCCTCCTGCGGCACGTAGGCAACCTGGCGGCGCAGGCTCTGCTGTGTGCAGCGCGAGACATCCTGACCGTCCACGAGTACGCGACCGCCCTGTACGTCGTCCAGGCGCAGCAGCAACTTGGTGAGCGTCGTCTTGCCCGAGCCCGATTTGCCCACCAGGCCCACGCGCTGACCCGCCGCCACATGGAGCGTCAGGTCGTCGAACACGCTCTCGCCCGCCGCGGCGTCACGGTATGCAAAGCTCAGGTGCTCAAAATCAATCGCGCCCTCGCCCACCTTGAGCTCGGGAGCGTTCTCGTCGTCTGCCACCAGACGCGGCTCGTCCAGCACGCGCGTCATCTCGGCCGCATCGCCCAGCGCGCGGTTGATGCGCTGCATCATGGAGCTTACGTAGTTCAGGCGCATGGTGAGGTTGTACGTATAGGTAAAGATCATGACAAGCGAGCCGGCCGAGATGCCAAACCACGCGTTGCCGCCCGCCACAAACACACTCACCACGGCCATGGTAATGACGATAAGGCCCGAGGTCGTAAAGTTGCGCTGCATCATGGCGTGCATCGAAACCGTTTCGGCGTCGCGCGCGGCGCGGTCGGCAGCATCGAACAGGTCGCGCTCAAAGTCTTCGCGCCCACAGGTCTTGACGGCCAGGATGTTCGTGACCGCGTCGGAAAGCACGCCCGACAGTTTGTTCTGCGCGGCGGACGTCGCGGCCGAAAGCGGCATGATGCGCTTATACATGAGCCAGACAAACGCAATGTAGACGACCATAATGCCCACCAGGATCACGGTAAACGTCGGCACCACCGGAGCGAGCGCCGCTACCGTGCAGATAACCGAGGTGACAGTGGGAATGAGCGAATACACCGTCACGTCCACCAGCCCCGTGTAGCCGCTCATAAAACCGCTCGTCTGGCTCACAAGCGATCCGCCAAAACGGCTGGTGTGGAATGTCATGGATTGATTGGAGAGCGTGTCGAAGCACAAGCGCGCCAAGTGATAGTTACCCGCAATCTCGAGCTTGTAGACGGTGTAGTCCTGCAGCTTGGAGAGGATCTGGCCTACCAGGTTAACGAGCACGAGCGCCAGAATGTAGGGGCCAAAGACCTCAAACACCCGGTCGCCCGCCACGGGGCCGGCCTGGACGCGGTCGACGATAAGCGCCATCACGTAGGTGTTGGCAAACGTGAGCAAAAAGATGTAGCCCGCCGACGAGAACACCGAGAGAAAGACAATCAGCGGCTGCGTGCGCGTCACACCCCAAAACCGCCGCAGCGTGCGGCGCACGGTGGAGCGGCTGAGCGGGCTGGTGCTTCTCTGAGACATGGGCTTCCTTTCGCATCTGATAGGGCGAAACGCCATTGTTGCACATTAAAGTGCGCTTTAGGCAAGTGCAATGCGAAAAGCGCCCGCGCCCCGCGTTTACGCCGGCGCGCCGCCGTCCGTTGCGGCTAGTCCTCGTCTTCCTGGCCCGCAAGTAACCCTGCGGACTCCAAGCCCAAAATCTCGTCGGCCTCCCGCACGTCTTCCAGCGCGTCGATATCCTTAAGCTTGCGCTCCATAACATTGGTGCGCGTGGTGATGATGCCCTCGACCGTTTTGCCCGCGGTCTCGATCTGCTGTTGGGCGCGACGCAGTGCTGCCTGGTAACGTGGCAGCTCGGCCTTGACGGCGGAAAGTACGCGCAGCACGTCATCGGTGCGTTTTTGCAACTTAAACGTCTGGTAGCTCATCTGCAGGCTGTTGAGAATGGCGGCCATGGTGCTGGGGCCGGCAACGTTGACGTGATAGTCGCGGCCCAGGGTCTCGATAAGCCCGGGACGGCTGACGACCTCGGCATACAGGCCCTCAAACGGCACGAACAGAATGCCAAAGTTGGTCGTCGCGGGCACGCTCAGGTACTTTTCGCAGATGTCCTTGGCCTCGCGTTTGACCATCGCATCGAGCGTCTTGCGCGCAGCGGCGACGGCCTCCGCGTCGCCCGACTCCTGGGCGTCGAGCAGATGCTCGTACGCATCACCCGGGAATTTGGAGTCAATCGGCAGCAGCACGGGGTCGCCCTCGTCTACCGGCAGCTTGACGGCAAACTCAACACGCTCCGAGGCGCCGGGCTTGGTGGCAACGTTTTCCAGATACTGATCGGGTGTGAGGATATCCGCCAGAATCGCGCCCAGCTGCACCTCGCCCAAAATGCCACGCGCCTTGACGTTGCCCAGCACGCGCTTAAGGTCGCCCACGCCGGTGGCAATGGACTGCATATCGCCCAACCCCTTGTACACGGCCTCGAGCTGGTCGCTCACCTGCTTAAACGATGCGGACAGGCGGTCGTTGAGCGTACGGGAGAGCTTCTCGTCCACCGTCGCGCGCATCTGATCGAGCTGCGCGTTGTTGTCCTTGCGGATGGCGCCCAGCTGGGCATCGACCGTCTCGCGCACCTTGTCCAGGCGATGCTCGATGCCTTCGCGGTTGGCGCCAAGCTGTTGGGCCGTCTCGCGGCGCAGGTCGTCCATGCGGTCGCCGGCCTGCGAGAACTCACGCGCGATGGTCAGGTAGCGTTGCTGCTCCACGGCCGCATCGGTCGCCTGCTGCTGCGCGATGGCGTTTGCCGTGCGGCGTGTTTCGGCCAGCGCGACGTTCAGGGCATCGAGCGCGTTGTTGGCCTGCTCGAGTGCTGCCAGCGTTTCCGCGCTACTGTCGCCACGCTCCCGCAACTCGGCACGAAGGCCCTTGAGCTGCAGGGCACAGGCCGCAGCGACCCCCACCGCCACCAAAGCAATCACAATAAGTGCAATATCAATTGCAGACATAAACTCCGCCCAACAAACCCAATCGATCATCAATCAAAACCGCGATCAATCTTACCCCGCCACACACGCGGATCACTCACTGCCTTGCAGACAAATTTCTCTTAGAGCCGCGGACGCTAAAACGCTAGCTCTCCCAGCCGGCGCGGATGGTTGTTATGACGTCACCCAGGCGCTGGCCCAGGGCCGCTAGATGTTGGAGCACCTCGTTGGGCGATGCACCGTTGAGGATGCACGTGAGGGCATACGACGCCAGAAAGATGGCCGCAAGCCCCAACGGGACGAGCACGATCATCGCCAAGGTGCGCAGGCGCTGGCCCACGCGGCGACGACGCGCACGACGCTTGTCGAACGCGAGCTCCTGCGCATATGAATCTTGCTGTACGGAATAGGCCTCTGGTGCCGATTCGCACCCGGGCACAGCTGCAGGTACAGCAGCGGGCACGACATTTTGCGCAAAGGGCTGGACTGCCGCCCCTTGCATTTGTATCTCCATGAGTCGTTGCTGCTGACGCAGCATGCGCTCAGCTTGTTGCTGCGGAGTCTCAAGAAACAGATCCATGCTGGCCTCCAAAATCGGAGCATTCGACGCTTACGACCAGCATCCCGCACCGCCATGACCGCGACAACGCAATCGCCGGCAATAGCCACAAAGTTTCTTTTGCTCAAAAGCTGTCGAAAAGCTCAGCAACTCCCCTACCAGCACTTTCTCTGAGCTTTTTTCGCCAACAATCTTTTGGCCTTCCGCCCTTACGCCAACTGACCAAAATCTAACCAATAGCTTGACGAAAATTGTGGAGACCGGGACCCCACAAAAACGTGCCGCCCCAAAAAGGGGCGGCACACAACCTTTAATATCAGCTTTTCTGTAGCGAGCACGCAACGACCCGAAGCCGGAGCGTGGGGCGGGAGGCCGGATCGTCTTCCCTCAACGCGACCCTGCGGAGCCGTGAGCGGGGAGGGAAGGCGATCCGGCCTCCCGCCCTGCGCTCCGCAACAGCCAGCGCCACGCGCTAGTAGTTCACCACCTGCTCCTCAAAGTACGCCTTCGGGTGGTTGCACACCGGGCACACCTCGGGCACCTCGGCACCAACGTGCAGGTGCCCGCAGTTCAGGCACTTCCACACCTTTACGCCCTCGCGCTCAAACACCTCGCCCGACTCAATGCGCTCGACGAGCTTGTTGTAGCGCTCCTCGTGAGCCTTCTCGACGGCGGCGACACCACGGAACTTCTCGGCGATCTCGGCAAAGCCCTCCTCCTCGGCGGTCTTGGCAAACTCGTCGTACATCTCGGTCCACTCGTAGTTCTCGCCCGCGGCGGCGTCGCGCAGGTTGTCCAGAGTGCCCGGAACGGCGCCGTCGTGCAGATACTTAAACCACAGTTTGGCGTGCTCGGACTCGTTGCCTGCGGTCTCGGCAAAGATGTTCGAGATCTGAACGTAGCCGTCCTTTTTGGCCTTAGATGCATAGTAGCGATACTTGGTGTGCGCCTGGGACTCACCGGCAAAAGCGGTCTCAAGGTTCTTCTTGGTTTGGGAGCTCTCAAAATCCATAGGTGTACTTCCCTTCAATACATGCCGCCCATAGGCTTTGAGCGGCCTTATTTTATGGTACCCCCTGCCGAAAATCTAAACCTTAAAATTCGAGCGGGCTACACACTCAGCCAACGATCGTCCTCGGAGCGGCAAAAACCCTCGCGCTCCAGATCGGCCAGAATACTCGCGACCAGCTCGCGCTCGACCGACTCCCGGCCGGCCGCCGTCTCCATCTCGTCAACGCCTGCGACGGCCTCATCGAGCGTAATGCCTGCCGGCCGCCCGTCGCGCGCCGCTAGCAACATGCGCACGATATGCGCGCGCTTTTGACGACGCGAGCCCTCAAACTTGGACTGACGACTATAGCCCGCCGAGCGCCTGGACGGGTTGGGCAGCATCTTTTTAAGATACGCGCCGTAATCCAGCAACGCGTAATACCACGCGCGCGGCGTGTCGGCATCGTCTTGAGGCACGGCAAAGGGAGCGATCTCGTCGGGCGCCGCACCGGGGGCCGCCGGACAGGCCGCCTGAATCAGCGGCACCAGTTCGCGATCGGGAACAGCCGGCACATCGGGAAAGAAGTGATGCAGAAAGACCGTGCGCACGTTGGTCTCCAGATACACGCCCGGAAGATCAAACGCAAACGACCGGATACCTTGCGCCGTTGCCGGGCCAATACCAGGCAGAGCGACCAAGTCACGCGTCTCGTGCGGAAACTCCCCGCCCCAATCCTCTACGACCCGTTGAGCGGCCCCGTGAAGCGCCAGAGCGCGTCGGTTGTAGCCCATGCCCTGCCAAGCGTCCAAAACATCGGAAGGCGCGGCCTGGGCAAGCGCCTGCACGGTCGGAAAGCGATCGAGCCACGCCGGCATACGCGTCTCCACGCGTGGTACCTGTGTTTGCTGCAGCATGACCTCGGAAAGCCAGATGATATACGGGTCGCGCGTGCGGCGCCACGGAAGGTCGCGATAACGCAGGACCCCTTCCGAACGAATCATCGAACGAAAGGGGTCCTGAATCATGGCAATGCTCCTTATGCTGCGCTATTCCTCCCGGCAAGCGCACGCGCAGGTGGCGTACTCGGGAAACGCATCGCGGTCGGCGAACTTGGGATCGACGGCCGGGAACTGGCGGTGAGCGACGATGTCGCCGAGCGAAACGGAATCGAGGTAGTCGCGCATCAACGCCTGAGCTCCGGCCCACAGGGGATGATAGCAGCACGCGCCCATGCGCGCACAGTCACCATCAGGCGCGGTGCAATCGTTCATAACCATAGGACCCTGAACGGCCTCGACGACCTGGCGGATAGTGACGTCGTCCGGACTGACCTTGAGACGCATGCCACCGTGGACGCCACGCAAGCTCTCCACAATACCGGCCTGGACCAAACCGTGCTGAATCGAGCGGGCAAAAGAATACGGGACATTGACCTCTTCGGCAGCGGTGCGAACAGAAAGCAAACACTCCGGATCCTCGGCAAGCATCGCCAGCATACGAAGGGCGTAATCAGTCTTCCTCGATATGTCCATTTTTCCCCTTTCAAGGAATACGAACAGCTCGAACGAGCTCCGGGGCCGAGCTTGTGTCGAGACGCTAAATGACCGCCAGGACATCCAAATGGTAAATCGGATATCCACTGAGTGCCGCGCTTGGAGCGAAATGCATCAGATGCGGCGCACAGTGCAATTTAGTATAACCTAACCCCCTGTCTCGTTGAACAGGTGTTGCGCAACAAAGCTGCTGTTTAGACAGATATACTTATTGGATTTTACTTGCGTTCCCGAAGGCGCGGGGATTCTGGGCAAAGATGCATCAGGGCGATCGTTCTATCGAAACAAAGTGTATCAAACGCAAAAAGCCACGTCCGAAGACGTGGCTTTAATTGCGTTGGCGGGAAGTACGGGGCTCGAACCCGCGACCTCCGACGTGACAGGCCGGCGCTCTAACCAAACTGAGCTAACTCCCCAGGCAGGCGTTCGCGTTTGTTTCCGCTCGCGTGCGCTGCGGGGATTAGTATACACAGAAGTCTGTCCGCCGCGCAACAACTTTTTTGAAAAAATTTTTCGGTCCCTCCGGGAGGGTCTCCGGGGCTGGGGGCGGGGGTTAAGTTTGCTGCTCTACGGTCCTGCGCAAGACGGAAAGCACATTAAGTGCTTTCCTTTGCGTGCGGAACTCGCGACAAACTTAACCCCCGCCCCCAGCCCCGGAGACCCTCCCTGCCGTCACTTTGTTCGAGTCGTTGTTGTTCCTCGCCGCTTCGCGGCTCGGCGGCCCCGTTCTCCGCGGCGGGGTTTGTCTAAGGATCTTGCTGAAGCTCTGCCTTTGGCTCAAATGGAAACGGGGGACGCATCTGCATCCCCCGTTTTTGTTGCGGTTAGTCCAAGTCAATAAACTTGGTGCTTAGGATCTTGCCGTCTTTGACGAGCATTCTGGCCATGGTGGGGCCTCGGGTGCCTCTGGGGTAGCTGGCGCTACCCGGGTTGAGGACTAAGCAGCGGCCCACTTGGGCTTCTTTGGTTACGTGGGTGTGACCGTTGATGGCTACGTCTACGGATCCCACCGGAAGGTCTTCGCGGTAGTGGGCTACGGCGAATTTGAGGCCTTCGTAGGTAAAGAGCGCAAGACGGTCTACATCGGGGCCGTAGTCGCGGTAGTAATCGTTGTTGCCCAGTACGGCCCGCACGGGGGCGATGGTGCATAGGTGCTCGTAGTCCATCTCTGACGTGAGGTCGCCGGCGTGGATAATCAGGTCTGCGCCCTCAAGCTCGTCCAGGAGCGCAGGCGATAAATAGCCGTGGGTGTCCGAGATGATGTCGATGCGCTTGGCGCTTGCACTGTTCATGGGATCCCTTCTGCAAAACCGATTCGACGTATATACAAAAAGCCCCACGGCTCCGCAGACAATTGGTCTACAGGGCTGCGGGGCCAGTGTGCTAGAGGCTCAGGGCCTTCTTGAGCGGCACAACGCGGCGGCGCGAGACCGGCACGCGTTCGTCGACGCCCGTAATGCCCAGCTGGATAGCGCCCGAGGGCACCGTCTCGACATCTGTGACGCACGCCAAGTTGACGATATAGCGGCGATGAACGCGAAAGAAGCCAAAGTCGCAAAGCTTGGCCTCGAACTGAGCCAGCGAAGTCGTCGATAGAAAACGATCATCGACGGTATAAATACAGGAGTAATCGTCCTTGGCCATGATGAAGCGAATGTCATCCACGGGAATGAGGACCTTACGGCCGCCCTTTTCCACCGGAATGCGCTCGATGGTGGCCTTGCTGTCCGTGACGGGCTTGGCGCGCTGCATGACCTTCTCGATCGCGCGATCCAGGCGTGCCTCCTCAACCGGTTTCATTAGGTAATCGACGGCATCTACGTCGAACGCCTCGACGGCATGATCGCTATACGCGGTCACAAACACAATCGCCGGCGGATTCTTAAGCTTATGCAGTGCCTCGGCAAGCTGCAGACCAGAAGCACCGGGCATCGAGATATCGAGAAATACGACATCGACGCGGCTTTCCATCAACATCTCAATGGCGGAGCGGACGCTCGACGCCTCCGTGATCGTGCCGATCTTGCCCGTTTGCTCGAGCAGGAAGCGAAGCTCCGAGCGAGCCGGCGCCTCATCATCCACAATCATCGCACGCAGCATAGGGATAAAACCTTTCGTCAACTAACTACGCCGGGCATCCGTCGCATGACGTTGAGCCCGTAGCCTTTTATTTTACTCTTGAATGTCAAAGATGCTCTCTGACAAATCAAGATGGAGGAGCACTTTGGTGCCCTTGCCCGGCGCCGATTCGACACGCGTATAGGAGTGCGGCCCATAAAAGCGATGGATGCGCTCCGAAATATTGTGCATGGCCACACCGGCGCCGCCACCCTGGGGAGAGCTGGCGTCGGGACGGGCAGAGCGCTCGTCAAACAGTCTGGCGGCGGTACCCTCATCCATGCCCACGCCATTATCGGCCACGGCAATCAAGATTGCATCCTCGCCGTCTTGGTGAACGGTCACGTCGATCCTCAGGGCGTCGTCATCGCCCATACCATGACGTACGGCGTTCTCGACAATCGGCTGGATCACGAACGCCGGCACCAGCGTATCTTCCACGTCCCCGGACACATCGAACGTCGCAAGCACGCGGTCCTCGCCAAAGCGGGCCTTCTCAAAGGTAAGGTAGCGCTTGGTCTGTGCGACCTCGCGCGAGACCGGAATAAGCGATCCCGAGTTGTCGAGCGTGGCACGATAGAACGATGAGAACTCACGAAGCAGTTCGCGGGCCCGCAGCGGGTCGGTGCGCGTAAACGATGCAATGGTGTTCAGCGTGTTGAATAGGAAGTGCGGGTTAATCTGCGCCTGCAGCGCACGCACCTCGGCGCGCGCCGTGAGCTCCTTTTGCACCTCGAGCTCGTGGATGGCGAGCTGCGTGGACAAGATCTCGGCAAAGCCCGAGGCAAGCGCGTACTGGGTACGGTCGACGGCGCGCGGGGTCTTGTAGTAGAACTTGAGCGTGCCGACGGTACGATCGCCCACCTTGATGGGAGCGATAATGCCGGCGGGGACTTGGTTGTGCGAGCCGTCCGAACCCACGACATCCACCATACGGTTGAACGACTGCACGATGCCATGTTCGATAACGTAGCGCGTGGCAAGCGTGTGGATGGGAGTATCGGGCAGCAGTTTTTCCTCAAACTCGCCCGCGCAGGCAAGCACGTTGTCCTCGTCGGTGATGGCCACCGTCATGGCGCGCGTCTCGGGCAAAATGCGCCGGCACACCAAACGCGCCGACTCCTGCGTCAGACCGCCCTTAATGTCCTCGAGCATGGCCGAGGCCACCGAGAGCGTCTCCTCGGTGTACTGGGAGCGCACCGAATCGGGATTGAGCGTCAAAAAGATAAAGATGCACAGAAAGATGCACAGCAGCGCGCAGGCAATCACCGTGGCGATCGGCTCGATACCGGTCACCAAGGCAAAAATAAAGTACACCAGCACGCAAATGGCGCAGGCAACGGCAATGATGCGAAAGATTGATATTGAACTATCGCGCTGGGCGCGGCGGTCGATCATTCGGCCCCCTCCAGGATACTGATCAGTTGTGCGTCACGCCAAAGCCCGTCCATGATCTTGGGCCAAAAGCTCTGGAAACGCAGATAGCTTGCAGCGTTTTGGCGCGCATAGGCCTTTGCCTCGTCGATACCATGGCGCCAGATGCGCAGGTAGCCCTCATGCTCGCGGGTAAACACGCTGCGGACCATAGCGGTCTTGCGCACGCGGTCGTCGAGCTCGCGCGAAATCCACGGGCCCGGGTAGGGCATGAGCGATGCCGCCGTAACGGGGATGAGCTCCTTTTGATGCGCGGCGAACGTCAACTTGGCCCGTTCGTAGTACCAACGGTATACATCCTGCATAAAGCGCGGTGAGCGCTTCTCGGACTCGGGCGGCAGGTGACGAACGGCCCACTCGTTGTCAAACCACACGTCATAGCCAAACATGCGCATGTTAAAGAGGTAATCCAGGTCCTCGCCGCGGGTGATAAACGGATCAAAGGCCACACGCGTAAAGGCGCGGGCGTGCAGGGCCATCAGGCCGCCGCACACGTAGTTGGAGCGCGAGATGCGGGTGCCCGAGAGCGCCTTTTTCATCCAACGGTTGAACTCGATGCGCTTGGTCCACCAACGGTGGCAGATGCCCACCTTGTCCGTGGGCGCCAGCGGGGATCCGTCGCGATCGTAAAAGTAACCGCTCTTGACCAAAATCGGCAGGCCCTGACGCGTCTGCTGGCCCAGCGCATAGGTCGCGCGCTTCATAAAGTCAGCGTCGATGACAGTCTCATCGTCATCCAAAAAGATAACCGCGTCATGCCCCAGCACAGCGGCACAGGCTAGCCCCATGTTGCGGATGGCACCGTAGCCTCGCAGGCTCACGCACTCGCCCGAACCCTTGGGCGCGATCTGAGCAACCCGGTCTGCGATGCGCGAGGCCTGGGTGTTGGTGACAACGGTGACCTTGAGCGTGGGATGCGCGTCGACAATCTCGCGCACGCGCAGCGACACATCGGCTGTGGCAGAAACGGGACAGACCACCAAAAGGATGATGCGCGGGATGTCACGTACCTGCTCAAGCGAGGCCAGGCAGCGGTCGAGTTCGGGATTGTCGGCGTTGAGTCGGGTCGAATGGTCATAGGTGCCAGGGGCGTTTGCGCAAGCGTCGTCGCCCGCCCAATACGTTGGAATCACGACTGTGGCGTTCATGCCTTACCCTCCCTGCAACACAAAAACGGGACGCCGCCAAACACAGGCGACGCCCCGCGACCTAGCTGATTCCATCATACCCACTTGGGCAAATCATTGCTCGCAAGTCACAATGTTTATTGCGGATAACCCCAAAAGAGTACCGTGGACAGGCACAATAGCCGCTCGCTCCTATGCGGCATGCTCTGCCGCCCGAGTCATGCGGGACAGGCGGACCAGCAGCATAAAGCCAACGACCAGCAGCACGCCAATGGAAAGAACGCCCAGCGACGGGTTGCCGGTCAGCGAGGTGACGACCGACACCAGGAAGGTGCCCATAACGCTTGCATAACGACCAAAGATGTCAAAGAAGCCGTAGTACTCGTTGGACTTTTCCTTGGGGATAATGCGGCCAAAGTAGCTACGGCTGAGCGCCTGCACGCCACCCTGGAACAGGCCGACCATAATGGCAAGCACCCAGAATTCAAAGGCGGTCTTTAGGAAGAACGCGGCAAACAGCACAATGCCCATGTAGGCGGCAACGGCCACCAGAATCATGTTGAGCGTGCCCACGCGGCCGGCGAGCTTGCCGTAGATGATGGCGGACGGGAAGGCCACAAACTGCGTAACGAGCAGAGCCAGCACCAGTTGGGTCGAGTCGATGCCCAAAGCCGATCCGTAGCTGGTTGCCATGGAAATGACCGTGTGCACACCGTCGATGTAGAAGAAGAACGCGATCATGTAGACCAGTACGGTCTTGTTGTGGGCGATCTCGCGCATGGTGTGTCCGACCTCGGAGAACACACCGCCCACGATGTGGCCGATGGTGTCCTGGGGACCGCGCTCGCGACCGTACTTTTGCTTATAGGTGCGAATGAGCGGCAGGGTAAAGATGAGCCACCAGGCACCAGTGATGATAAACGACAGACGCGTTGCCAGCATGGTGGGGACGCCAAGAGCGGGGCCACCCATGATAAGCGCCAGGCAGATGATGAACGGCACGGTGGAACCGATGTAGCCCCAGGCATAGCCCGAGCTGGACACGGCGTCCATGCGCTCGTCGGTGGTAATGTCGGGTAGCATGGCGTCGTAGAACGTCATAGAAGAGTTAAGGCCGATGGTGCACAGCACGTACACGGTCAAAAATGCCATGGCGGACATTGGGATAGCCTGCGCCAGGCAAAGAACCAGGCCCGTGAGGAAGAAGCCCAAGAAGAACTTAATCTTGTTGCCGGCGTAATCGGCAAGCGCGCCCAGAATGGGCATGAGCATGGCAATGACCAGCGAGGCGATCGTCTGAGCGTTGCCCCAAGCGACCACCAGGTCTGCCGAGGAAGCACCAGTATTGATGGCGTTAAAGTAGATGGGCACCACCGAGGTATTGAGCAACACGAGGGCCGAATTGCCCACATCGTACATAACCCAGTTACGCTCGAGCTTGGTGTATTTCATGGACAGGGCCCCTTCGTATTCGCCCGATATGCAGTTAGTTCATCGTACCCCAATTGCACAGAAGCGCTGGTAAGGATTCGGCAAAGGGGCACGCACGGGTCCTACTCCTCGCGGTCGAACTCCTCGTCGGCGTCGAGTACGCGGCCGCTATAGTTGATATGGCCGGTCACGGCATCCATGTCACCGGTCTCGATAAAGCGGGCAACGGTGAGCTCGTAATCGGTCAGCGCGCGCTCAAAGACCTCGGGGAAGCTCTCGGTCGAGACCTCATCGGTAAAGGGGTTCTTCCATGTCAGGTGGCCCAGGTTACCGGTGCGCTCGGGCAGCTCCGTCGTCACGCGATGAGCAAGGCCGTCGAGCAGCGAGTAGTCATGCACCAAGCCCTCGAGCAGGGCAATCGCGCGCGTCTTTACCGAGCCGGCCGGCTCAATGGTGCGATAGAGCATCTGCATGTCCGAGACGGCGCCGGCGTACTCCCCCGCCGGGATGTCGATACCGTACACGCGCCCGGCGATGTAGCTCATCAGCACGCCGGCCACACGGTTGATGCGGTCGGTGGTGACGATCTCGCCCGCCGGCGGATAATCCTCGACCGTGGCACCGTCGCGCTTGAGCTGTAGCATCAGCACGTCCAGATCGCTTTCGAGCACGGCGTGAACTTGGCTGCCCGAAGCCTCGAGCTCGGGATCGGAATCTACAATGCCAAACTGCTGCTCGTAGACAAAGGGGTGGGCATTACGGTCGAGTACATAGTGAGACAGCAAGCCCAGCGCAAAGGCGCGACCCAGATTGGCATCGCGCGGCTGTAGGTGCGACACGCCGTCGCGCAGGCACGAGAACTGGCGCGACATGCGCGAGCGGTGCATGACCTGAGCAAGCGACATACAGTCGGAAATGCGCGGCGTGAGCATGTGGAAGAAAAACGGGTCGGGACCTTGGTTTCCCAGGATAAAGGCGATGCGCTCCTCGTCGGACGTAATAACGCCCTGCGGAAGACGGTCGATGCTTTCCTCGCCAAACAGATGATGCGTAATGAGCGCGGGCATAATGATCCTTTCGATTTCATTCGATGTCACCCATTATGCCCACCGCACGGTCATGCCAAACCTGCGGCGGTAAACGATGATATGCAGACTGCCTACGCAAGCCCCAAGTGCGCCTTGACCTCGGCTGCGCGACGACGGGACACAGGCACCGTCGAGGTTACGCGATCGAGCCCGAGCTCCATAAGACCCGTGGAACCGATCTCGACATTATGCACGTCTTCCAAATTGACCAGATAACTGCGGTGGACACGGATAAAGCCCTCGGAGGCCAGGCGCCGCTCGAGCGAGGAAATCGACTCATTGATCAGGTATGTTCCCTCGGCGCAGACGGCGTTGCAAAAATCGGCGCGCGCCTCAAAGTAGCAGACATCCGCCACGGGAATGAACACCTTTTTGCCCCCGCGATCCACCGTCAGGCGCAAAGGCTGGCGCGGAGCATGGACGACACGGCGAGCGCCCAGGGCAGTCTCGATCTTGTCGAGCGCCTTTGACAAGCGGGCATCCTCGACCGGCTTGACGATGTAATCGACAGCATCGAGGTTATAGGCATCGGCCGCATACTCGGCGAATGCCGTCACAAACACCACGACTGGCGGCGTCTTTAGGTTCTGCAGCGTCTCGGCAAGCTCAATTCCCGAGCGACCGGGCATGGTAATGTCTAAAAACAGCACGTCGGGCTTGTTCGACAGAATCGACTCCACGGCTTCGGTGACATTGCCCGCTTCGGCAATCTGTCCCACACGCGTATCCTTTTCCAACAGATAGCGTAGCTCAGCCCTAATGGGAGGCTCGTCATCAACCACCAAGATGTTCCAGCCTTCGGACATATGCGCTTCCCCTCTTTTTCTCTCAATCCAACCGCGTGCTACACCGTTAGCGGCGCCGGCTCATGCGGCTCGCCGTTCAACTCAACGATGACCTGTGTCCCCACGCCCTCCTGGGACTTCACGCGCATGCCAGAATCTTCTCCGTAAAAGAAATGGATGCGCTGAAGCACATTGAAGAGCGCCAGACCGCAACCTCGCTTGATGGAGCCGTCGGCGGTAATGCTCTCGGGCTCCTCTCGGCGATGCTGCTCAAACAGATGCGCGCAGACTTCTTCGTTCATACCGATGCCGTCATCTTCGACGATGATCTCCAAGCCGTCATCGGTCTCAAAAGCCCTAACACGAATAGAAAGCGGCTCGGTCTCGCGCTGCGCATGCTTGATGCAGTTTTCGAGCAGCGGCTGCAAGATAAACGGCGGCACCAGGCTGTCGCGCACCTCGAAGTCGATGTCGACCGAAACGCGCAGACGGCCGTCGCCATACCGGGCCTGCATAAGATTGATATAACGGGTGCCCTGTTCCACCTCGTGCTCGAGCGTGGTGAGCGTATCGGAATCAGAAAGCGTCTGACGATAGTAGTTGGAAAAGTCGATCAGCAGCGATCGCGCCTTGTCGGGCTCGGTTCGAACGAGCGACACAATCGTGCTAATGGTATTGAATAGAAAATGCGGGTCGACCTGCGACTGCAGGGCGCGTAGCTCAACGCGAGCTGTGAGCTCGTCCTGGCGCTCGAGCTCAAAGCTGGCGAGCTGCGTGGAAATGAGATCGGCAAAACCCGAAGCAAGGGCCGTCTGGCGCATATCGATGCTGCTCAGGCGGGGGTAATACAGCTCGAGTGTGCCCACACAATGCCCGCGCACGGTAAGCGGCGCGACAATGCCGGCGCGCAGGCGGGGAAAATAGCCACCCGTCTCATTGGAGGTGTCACGCGAAAACACGCTCTGCTCACCCGTCTCAATCACGTTGAGTGTGGTCTTGAGCACTACCGGGGTGCCGGCAGGGCACTTTGCCGAGTCCTCGCCCCAACTTGCCAACACCTGTTTGCCATCGGTAAAGCAGATGGCGGAGGCGATGGTCTCGGATAGGATAATTTTAGAGGCACCCAGGGCCGCTTCGGGCGTAAGGCCGCGCGACGTGTAGGCGAATATTTTTGATGCGATGGCGAGCGTACGGTCGGTTGCGCTCGATGTGAGGTCGTCGGGGACCACAAAGACATATGAGAAAAAGAAGCACAGCATGACCAAGCCGGCAATAACGACAACGCCCGGAACGGGATTGGGATTATCGGTTAAATCCCAGATAAGCAGCAGGATAAGCGCCGGAACGACAATACCGAGCAGGATGGCCTGAACCACGTGCTGGGCCGTACGAAAGACCTTGGTAGAGTTGTAGCTCTTGCCCAGAATCAGCCTGTTTAAATCCACCGTCATCCCCTCTTGTCCATAGCACCCATAGCAACAAAGAGGGCCGCAAGCGACCCTCTCCATTGCATTATGCAATCAAAAACTGTGTTTTACATCCAGCCATCGACAAACGGTATCTTAGGCGCTGTATTTGTTGGCCTCGCCAAAGGTGCCAGCCTCGACGATCCAGCCGTCCTTCATGATGACGTCCATGTTGTCGGTGTTGAGCACGTGGATGTCGGCGGCGACGTCACCGTTGACGACCAGCAGGTCGGCGCACTTGCCGGCCTCGATAGAACCGGTCTCGTCCTCGATGTGGCACATCTTGGCACCGTTGAGGGTAGCGCAGGTGATGGTCTCGACCGGGGTGAAGCCGATCTTGTCGACGAACTCGTACATCTCCTCGATGGAGCAGGTGCCGTACGGGGTGACGAAGGAGAAGGAGTCGGAGCCGATCGTCATGACGACACCGCGCTTCTTGGCCTCGCGCAGGCAGTCGTAGTTGCGCTGCAGCTCCTTCTCGACCAGGGTGCCCTCGTACTTGTCGTGCAGCTCGGGGACGTAGACGGGCGGATAGGTGGCATACCAGGTGGGCAGGAAGGCGATCGTCGGAGTGAAGAAGGTGCCCTGCTCGGCCATGAGGTCCATGGTACGCTCATCGATATCAAAGCCGTGAATCAGCTGCTCGCAGCCAAAGCGAACGGAATCGTAGGCAGCGGCGTGGTTGTTGTAGCAGTGGCTCCACACGGGGATACCGACCATCTTTGCCTCTTCGACCACGGCCTGAATCTCCTCGGAGCAATAGTGCTGGTCACGACCGGAGTCCCAGCGCCAGATACCGCCACCGGTAGCCCAGATCTTGATGGCATCGGGATTCTCGCGCAGGCGACGACGAACGGCCTTACGCAGGTCCCAAGGACCGTCGACCTGGTCGCCCCAAGGATGGGAGTTCTTGTTCTCGAGCTGGCTGCAGTGATGCGAGTCACCGTGGCCGGCAACGCGGCAGAAGCCCAGGCCGGTGGCCAGAACGCGCGGGCCCTTAAAGACGCCCTTGTCGATGCAGTCGCGAATCTGGATACCAAAGCGGCCGATCTCGCAGACGGTGGTGAGGCCGTGGGTGAGGCAGTCGTAGGCCTGCTTGACGGCAACGGCCTGCTTCTCGAGGAGCGGCTGCATGACCCAATCGGTGTCATCGTCGGTCAGGTTGCCCGAGAAGTGCAGGTGGGTGTCGATCAGGCCGGGAAGGACGGTCTTGCCGGCGGCGTCGATAACCTCAACGCCCTCGGGAAGGTCCTGCATAGCACCGGCGTACTCGATCTTGCCGTTGTCATCGACGAGAACGAGGGAATTCTCGACCGGCTCGGCACCGGTACCGTCGATGAGCTTACCGCCAACGATTGCATACTTAGTGGACATGGTTCCTCCTTATGGATCCATATAGTGGGCGAGGCCGTGTTGGGTTAAGGCCTCACAAAGCTACCCAAGTGGTGCCGGGTTCGGTGCGCGGGAGAGAGGGGCCCGCGCACCCGATCCGCCCCGGCCAGGCGTTACTTTTTACGGGAATTGGTGAAAGCCATGAGGGCCAGGCCAATAGCCAACCAGCCGATCACGATGCTCCACTCCACCATGTTGAGGGAGGCGGGAGAGAACGGAATCACGAGCAGGCCGATGATGATGGCGCAGGCAGCGATAGCGAGGCCGATGCCAAACTTGCCGCCGGGCACCTCGTAGGGACGAGGCAGGTCGGGCTCGGTGAAGCGCATACGCAGGCAAGCGAGGGCGACCATGCCGCAGGAGAAGATGAAGGCGAGGGCCGACACGTTGGTCAGAGGGATGAGCATGTTCTTGCCCAGGAACGGACCGACGACGGTGATGACGCCCAGAACGACGCAGGCGAGCTTGGGAGCGCCGGACTTGGGATCGACCTCGGCGAACTTCTCGGGCAGCTGACCCTTGCGGCCCATGGCGAGCATGATGCGGCTCGTGGCGCCGTAGAAGGAGTTCATCGGGCCCATGGGTCCAAGCGTGGCGATGACGAGCATGGCCAGGTACAGGAGCATGTTAATGCCCTTGAGGCAGGCAAGCGCGGGAACCGGGCTCTTAACAAACTCATGCCAGTCGAGGATGGTGCCGAACGAGTAGATGCAGACCATGTAGAAGCCGCCGGCGGCCAGCAGAGCCAAGGAGATGATCTTACCGAACTTGTTCCAGTTGAGGCCCTCGGCTGCTTCCTCAGCCTGCTGAGGAATGGTGTCGAAGCCGGCGTAGAAGAACGGGGTCAGAACCAGGACCGAAACGATGCCTGCGAACAGGCTGGTGCCCTCGGTAGCGGGCTTGCCGCCGCCAGCACCGGTGACCTGGGAGAACACGGGCATGGCGTTGTCCGGCGAGCCGGTGAACAGCGAGACGCCCATGGCGAGCAGCATGCCGCAGAGCAGGGCCTTGGTCAGGAAGGCCTGCAGCTTGGCGGCCGAGCTGGCACCGCGGAAGTTGAGGAAGATGACGTAGGTTGCAAAGCCGAGCGCGATTAGCGTCGGGAACAGGTAAACGTCGGCGCCCAGGATGGTGTAGAGCTTGACGGCGCGCAGCCACTCAAGGCCGGGCAGGCTGCCGAACATCTCGGACACGAGGGTCGAGATGGCGATGGCCTCCCACGGGCACAGGATGCCGTTGCCCAGGGCCAGGAGCCAGCCGGTGATGTAGCTCATCGTACGGCCAAAGCTACGATCGACATACTCGACGATGCCGCCCGAGATGGGGATAGCAGCCGTGAGCTCACCGAAAACAGCTCCGACGGGCACGAGGAAGATTGCACCCAAGAGGAATGCGATCATAGCGGGAACGGGACCGCCGCCCACGACCATCCAGTCGCCGACCTGCAGAACCCAACCGGTACCGATGATGGCACCGAAACCGATGGTGAAGAAGTTCCAGAGCGAAAGCGTTTTCTTCATGCCGCCGTTGTCCTCGACTGCAACTTCTGCGTTCTTGTCCGCCATTGTTCCCCTCCTTTCCTTTTTGACGCCCCCTGGCGTCACCCCTTGCGCGGTCCGTTTTGCCGCGCGCTTTTATTCCATGGCTTTAAGATACGGCCTTGGCGCAGCAGCGCCGCTCGCAGCTCGACCGAAGGCAGAACTGCAAAACGAGCGGCACCGTTTTTGGGACGAACGGCGGGAGACGTCATTCGTCCTGGACGCTTTCATCTTGTCTGCTTTTGAATACCTGTTGCCGTGACGCTTGGCGCGCGGCGCGGCAACGTTCATACCATTTGTCAGGCTTTTGGCGCACATACCCATGTGTCGTGCATCTTTTTATGTAGGATAGACAAGTTACACACGAGGCAAGGTGATTCGAATGGCATACGGATACAATGACGGCGACCAACGGCCACAAAGCGTGCGCCTTGCCGGCCGCACCACGCCAACGCCCAGAAGCACCTCCGACAACGGCAACCAGCAGCGCCCCCAAGAGCAGCCCGGGGCTTCTTCTCGGCAACAAAGCCGTACCGCGCAGCAGTCAGACCGCGTGAGCACGAGCACACGCCAACGCCAGACCGACACATCGCAGCCGCGCCGCTACGATTGCCGTACGACCGACCACTACGTTAAGCGCTCCTTTTCGCCACCTCAACGCAATCGCGGCAATTCCGCCCCTCGCCCCGCGTCGCACACCACAAGCCACGCACTTCCAGCCCGCCGTCTACGCCTTGCGCTTTGCTCCATTGCCGCCTGCCTCGTCTTTGTGTTTTTGGGATCCTGTATCTCGCACGGATCAGCCGGTCTTGAGCCCACTGCCGAGGACAAGCTGCTTAAAGCTCCCGTCGCGCCCGGTTACTCCTTTGCGTTCTCGACCCCACGCTCGCAATGGCAGGCCGGCACCATGCCCCACATCTACCAAATTGACCCCGCATGGTCGGAGCTGCCCTATGCCGGTGGCACTATTCGCGAAAACGCTTGCGGCCCCACTTGCCTCACCATGGTCTATATCTTTAAGACCGGCCACACCGATAAGACGCCGGTCGATATATGCGCACTGGCCGAAGCCGGCAACTACGCCCCCACTGGTGCCACCGAGTGGTCGTTTATGACAGGCGGTGCGTGGCAGCTGGGGCTCAACGGAACACAGCTCTATAACGATTGCGAATCGATTACCCAAGCACTTCGCTCGGGTGCGCCCGTTATCGCCGCAGTGCGCCCCGGTACGTTTACCAACGTAGGCCACTACATCGTGCTCTACGGCATCGACGATGCCAACCAGATTGGCGTCTACGACCCCAACTCGGCCAGCCGCAGCGCCCGCCGCTGGGGCGTCGTAGAGGTCCTCAACGAAGTCGAAGCCATGTGGGCCTACTACTAGTCATTGGGGACTCATTGGGGACAGACTTAAATGAGTGGTCGTCGGGGACAGTCTTACGGACGCCGGCCGAGAGCAGACGAAAAGGGCCATCCCGAACTGCTTGGAACTGCCAGCACGGAAAGCGCGTCCTGCTTTGGGGCCCAATAGCGGGATGCGCTTTCCGTTAGCGGCCCGTTTGGGAAACTGGGGACCGCTTTTCGACAATAATCCGGGATGCATTTTCCGATTGAGGGCCTCAAGGGAAACCGCACCCCATGTTGGACGCTCATTCTGGGATGTGCTTTCCGCAGTTGATCGATGCGGCCTTTAAGGACTGTCCCAAGCTGCCGGCAGGAAAGGAACGTCCCCAAGTGCCGGGTTTCCGCAGCCTGCAATGCTCCTCATGAACAGCCGCCTCAATAACAAAAGCCCCCGCGGCCGAAGCGGACCGCGGGGGCAACAGACCTGCAAGAGTTAACTCAAGTCCTCGCCATTTGATGCAATGACCTTTTGGTACCAGCAGAAGCTGTCCTTTCGGTAGCGATCGAACGTGCCTTTGCCCATATCATCGGCATCAACATAAACAAAGCCATAGCGCTTCTTCATCTGCCCCGTCGAGGCCGACACCAAATCGATACAGCCCCACGGCGTGTATCCCATCAGGTCAACACCGTCCTCGACAATTGCATCGCGCAGCGCAAGAATATGCCTTCGCAGGTAATCAATATGATACGCATCGTGGACTTTGCCGTCTTCCAGCGCATCGAGTCCGCCCACACCGTTCTCGGCGATAAAGAGCGGAAGATGGTAACGATCGTGGTAGCCGGCAAGCGTCACGCGCAAACCCAGCGCATCGATCTGCCACTTCCAGGCAGTCTCTTTATCCTTGAGGTACGGATTGCGCAACGTCGGGAACACGTTGCCCTCCGCCTTCTCGGCGATCACCTGATCATCGGCGCACACCAAGCGCGAGCAATAGTACGAGAACGAGATGAAGTCGACCGTATGCTCTGCCAGATACTCCGTATCGCCCGGCTCAAAGGGCACGTGAACACCCTCTTTCTCGAGTGCACGCAGCTTCCAAGCAGGATAGGCGCCCGCAGCCATCACGTCTGTGTAGAAGTAGCGGCCGCGGTCCTCCTCATACGCAAGCCATGCGTCCTCGGGCGCACAACGGTACGGATAGGTCGCACCGGCAGCGACCATGCAACCCACCTTGTTTGCGGGATCGATCTTGTGCAGAATCTCGACAGCGCGAGCGCTCGCCATAAACATATGGTGCGAGAACGCCGCGGTCACGGCTGCACGGTCACGCTCATCCTCGAGCGTGACACCCGCGTTGAGATAGGACAGCGCCACGCTGTTGATCTCGTTGAACGTAAGCCAATAACGCACGAGGCCCTGGTACGCGCGTCCGACGGTCTCGACGTAGTGCGCATACCGCTCGATCATCTCTCGGCTTTGCCAGCCACCATAGCGCTCGACCAGAGCCAACGGATAGTCGTAGTGCGACAGCGTCACAAGCGGCTCGATTCCATGCTCGCGCAGCGCCTCGAATACCTGACGGTAAAACTCCAAGCCCTCGCCGTTGGGCTCGGTCTCCATCCCTGTGGGAAAAATACGGCTCCAGCAAATTGAAAGACGCAGGCACTTAAAGCCCATCTCGGCAAAGAGCTCGACATCCTCGTGCCAATGATGGAAGAAGTCGTTGCCCCAGCGGCATGGATACAGCCTGTCCGGATCGTCCACGGGCTTTTGCCTGCCAAACATTACATCCCAGCGGTCGGAACCCTGTGGGATCAGGTCGGAGTGCGACATGCCGCGGCCGCCCTCGTTCCAGCCCCCTTCGGCCTGGTTGGCGGCGAGGGCACCACCCCACAAAAAGCCCTCGGGCATACCGGCGGCAGACGTTCTGTCAAAGTAACTCATGCTACTCAGCATCCTCGGCAGAAGCTGCCGCGGCGTTCTCCTGCTCCTGAGCCAGGAGCTGGTTATCGTACACCTTAAAGAACGGGTACCAGACCACAGCCATGACCACGATCAAAACGATCGTAAACACCCAGATGCGCGGGTCGAGGCACTGGACAAAGCCCTGAACGAAGATGGGGAACGTGCCGCTCACCAAGATGTAGAAGTTAGAGACAAGACCCAGTGAGACCGCACCCCAATACAGCAGGGCCGAGATCATGCCGCCTAGCACAAACGGAATCATGAGGATCGGGTTGAAGATGATGGGCGCGCCGAAGATCGCGGGCTCGGAGATACGGAAGAAGCTCGGCACGATCGATGCCCTGCCAAATGCCTTGAGCTGCTGCGACTTTGCCCTAAACGCGCAGAGCGCCACAAAAGAGAACGTATTACCCGTGCCGCCGATGAGGTTGATGGCCAACGACATGAGCACCGGGTGGAACTCAAGCGGCTGCCCGGCAGCATAGAGCGAGGCGTTGGCGGCAAAGGCGGCAAGCGAGACCGGGGCGGTGATGGGCATTACGATCATGTTGCCGTGGACGCCAAAGCACCAAAACAGCAGCGTCATGAAGCAGATAAGCAGTGCGCCGGGCACAGAGTCAACTGCGACGGAAAGCGGGGCAGCGAGCAGCTTCTCGATAACCGAGGGGATGGACAGCGCGGGATCGATCATCTGGATCAGCAGGTTGCCGCCAAAGAAGATGAGGATGTTGGCGAGCATAGGTACGATGGCGCCAAAGGTTTCGGACAAAAACGGCGGCACGCCATCGGGCATCTTGATGGTGATGCCCTTGGTCTGGCAGAAGCGCGTGACCTCGACGGAGACCAAGGCAACGATGATGGCGGTAAACAGGCCCTGCGCACCCAGATAGGTGCAGGGGACCGCCTGGAGCACGGACTCGTCAGCAAGCTGGTAGTAGGACGACGGCGCCGCGGCGATCAGGAACATCACCAGCGAGGTCATGCCGGCGTTAAGCTTGGGCATCTTGTAGGTGCCCGCCAGGTTATAGGCGATTGCGAACGTCACGATCACCGACAGTATGCCCATCGTCATATTGAAGGGGATGAGCAGCGTGAGCTTATTGGCCGTCGCAAAATCGAGCCAAGGGCCAAAGACGGACCAGAACCCGCCCTGCGCCACCAGGTCGGCCGTGACCGGCGGGTTGGCGAGGATCATAAAGACGGCAGAGACCAAGATGAAGCTGATCGCGCTCATAAAGCCCTTTTGCATGGAGGCAAAGTGGCGCTCGGTGCCGCAGAAATTGGCAATAGGGGTCAGTTTTTCCTGAAGCAGGGTCATGAACTTTTCCATGGTCGCCTCCTAGCCCAACAGCGACTGGGCGAGTGCCAGCACGTTGGCGGCGTTGCCCATGCCGTAGTCCTGTGCGGGGATGACCGCGGTCGGCTTACCGCTCCCCTGCTTGACGGTGTTGAGCTGGTAGGACACCTGCGGCCCCAAGAGCAGCACGTCATAATCGGCGCAGGTCTCCTGATACTCGCCGATACCCACCGCATCGATATCGAGCTCGATGCCGTTTTGCTCCGCGTATTTCTCGAGTTTCTTCATCAGAATGCTTGTAGACAGGCCAGCTGCGCAAACAAGAAGGATCTTCATAAGGGATTCCCTTCGCATTGATTGGTTGGATAGTCGCCGCACGCCGTTAGGCGTTCTTGGCTGCAGTGCGCTCATACAGGCAGATCAGCTCCTGCACGAGCTCCTGAGCAAGCATGGAGCACATGAGGTGGTCCTGAGCATGGACCAGCAACACATCCACCGACAGATGCTCGCCCGCCGCCTCGGTCGAAAGCAGCTGCGTTTGGATGTGGTGAGCCTTGATTCCCGCATCCTTTGACTGCTTCATGAGTTTGGCGGCAGCGTCAAAATCCCCCGCCTTTGCCTTTTCAAGGGCTTCGAAGGCAAGGCTGCGTGCCTCTCCCGCTGCAGCGACCAGCTGAAACGAAACCATCTCGGTTCCCTGATCGTCCATAACGGTCTCCTCTCCCGTGATGATTGGTTTGTACTTGAATATTCGAAACACCTATCTCCCGCCCGCAATCCTCGAGGTTTATTGCAGGTAGACTGACAGGGTCATCGACAAAAGAAGTCTTAAGCCGTATGCGCTTGCACAAGCGCCATCAGCTCATGCCAGGACCGGCGCTCGCGTAAGCGCTCGACCCCCTGGCGGTCCATAAAGATCTCAGCGAGCAGCGAGCTCAAGATCCGCGCCTCATCGCCGCCCGACCGGGCAAACGACACCATAAAGACGATATCGACCTCATGGCCGTATTCGTCCCAAAGGATGGGATGTTCGAGCAGGCCCACGGTAACAAAGGCCTCGGCGCTCAAAGGATGCATCCCATGGGGCATGGCCACCCCATTGCCAAACGAGGTGGCACTCGCGCTCTCGCGCTCGGCAACCTCTTGGGCAAACTGGGCATCGACACGGCCGCTCTCGACGGCGCGCTCGGAGAGATATCGGAGAACGGCCTGCTTCGACGACGCCTCAACGCGGTTGAAGAACAGGGCACGGCTAAAGAAAGCGCTCAGGGAGTCCGATTGCGCAGCGTCATCACTCAGCACCTTGCGGATAGCGTTGACATCGCTCGTCTCCAAGAAGAAATCGACCTCGCGGACGGGCACAGGCAACTTGACGTTGAGCGGCACCGTTGTGAACACGTAGTCGATGTGCGAAAAGTCGAGCGTTCCCACGCGGGCGACGTCGCATGTCTCAATCGACTCGATATACATACCAAACTGCTTGCGGTACTGGTGCTCGAGCATACGGGCGCTTCCCGCTCCCGAGGCGCACACGATCAGGATGCGTTTGCGACGCGGCTGGTCGGCTTGCTGCTCGAGGGCCAGGGCAAATGCCATGGCGATGTAGCCGAGCTCCTCATCAGAGGGCTGGCTGCCAAAATGACGCTCGAGTACCTGCGAGGTGCCGGCCGCCATCGAATAGGCCAACGGAAACCTCGTCTTGATATCGGGCAGCATGGGGTTATCCATATGCATGTGATATTCAAGGCGATAACCCAGAGGGCCAATATGCCGAGCAAGGTTCATGCGAAGTTCAAGATCGCTGCTAAAGTCAAACCTAAACTCATCGTTGACCGTACGTACCATCTCGGAAGCAATCTCCCACATCTCGTCCGAGATAACGGCAGAGCCCTTCTCGGGCACGCCCGTGCCCCTGCCGAGCAAATGGATTGCGATAAAGGCAACCTCTTCTCGGGGCATGCTCACGCCCAGGGCATCCTTGATGTTTGCGGCAATCTGGAAAGCCGCGGCGTATTCGCGCGTTCCCTCCAGTTTTTGAACGTCCGATTCTGCAGCTGGGACATAGCAGCCCTGCTCGATGCGGCCAAGAGCGATGTAAAGATGCATGATGAGATTGCGGGATGCCAGCGAGCTCACCGTGACGGGCGAGGCCGTCAGGGCATCGTCCACACATGCGGCGATGGCCCGCAGGTGCTCGGCGAGCTTTGCATCGTCGGTGTCGGGCAACACGGGCCTCACCAGCGAGGCCAGGCACAGGCGCCGTTGCGACTCCCCGCCCGCAACGCGGATTCCGTAGCGTGGGCGCTTTTCAAGCGTTAAGTCAAATTGGGCGAGTTTCTGCTCTACCAGACGCATGTCATTGGACAGAGTCCGCGCCGAAACGTAGAGTAAATCCGCATACTCCTCAATCGTCACCCACTGGGACCGCATTAGGAGGTCGTTAAGAAGGAAGGACACACGGCCGTCGCGCGTATCAGGAATGCCCGGATGGGCCAGAGCCGCACCGTCTAGCAAGCGAGCAAGCTCATCTGCACGTGCAACATCGATACGATACTGCCCCTTGCTGCCAACGATGCGTGCAACCCCTGCAAGGTTGTCGTTTGCGCGATGGATATAGTTTCTCACGGCGCGCTCGCTTACCTCGAGACGCTTGGCAAGTACCGCGACAGCAACAGGCTGAGCGTCCTCGATCATATTTACAAGCTGCTTGACGCGAGCATCCATGTCCTCCTCCTTTCCCTGCGTCTAGTCTAACGCGGTAAAGAATGACACTCCACGTCGCGCTCGTTCCGCCAACTCGGAACAGGTTGCGGGGAGTCCAGCTGAGCTATGGAGAGCCTGGGGAAAGGGCCCGAAGGCAATGCGTCGGTGTGGGATGCGCCTTCCCAGCCATTGTGCAGTCATTGGGGACAGACTTAAATGAGTAGTCGTTGGGGACGTTCTTGTTTGACTAGTCGTTTAAGAACGTCCCCAATGACTATTAAGGACTGTCCCAAGCTGCCGGCAGGAAAGGACCGTCCCCAAGTGCCGGGTTTGTCCCCAATGACTAGGTGAATAGCAAAAGCCCCGCAGTCGGAGCGGACTGCGGGGCTCATGAAGAGAGGCTAGTTTGTGGGCGCTTTGCCTGGCGCCCACGGGAGATGCAACAGAGTAGGGACTACTCGTGGATGCGGGTACCGGAGAGGCCGGCCATGGTCTCGGCGGCCTTGTCCAGGGCGCCGATGATGCAGGTGCGGCCCTTGCGGGAACGGGCGAACTTGATGGCGGCGCGGACCTTGGGCTCCATGGAACCCTTGCCGAACTGGCCCTCGTCGGCCAGGCGCTCGGCCTCGTCGGCGGTGAGGTCCTCGAGCTCCTCCTGGTTGGGCTTGCCGAAGTTGATGGCGACGTGCTCGACGGCGGTCAGCAGGAACAGGACGTCGGCGTCGCAGTCCTCGGCCAGCAGCTCGCCGCCCAGGTCCTTGTCGATGACGGCGGGAACGCCCTTGTAGCAGCCCTTGTTCTCGTAGTCGCGGACGACGGGGATGCCGCCGCCACCGCAGGCGATGACGATGAACTCGTTGTCGAGCAGGTTGAGGATGGAGTCGGCCTCGACGATCTTCTTGGGGTCGGGGGAGGCGACGACGCGGCGCCAGCCGCGGCCGGAATCCTCGACGAAGACCTTGGAGGGGTCCTCGGCCATGAACTCCTTGGCCTGCTCCTCGGTGTAGAAGGGGCCGATCGGCTTGGTCGGGTTCTTGAACGCGGGGTCGTCGGGGTCGCACTCGATCTGGGTGACGACGGTGGCGGCGTGCCAGCGCTTGTAGCGCTTGTGCATCTCGCGGCCGATGCCCTGCTGCAGGTGGTAGCCGATGTAGCCCTGGGACATGGCGCCGCACTCGGGCAGCGGCATCTCGGGGGTGCCGATGGCGTCGTGGGCGGCGGCGAAGGCGTTCTGGATCATGCCGACCTGCGGGCCGTTGCCGTGGGTGATGATGATCTCGTTGCCCTGCTCGATGAGGCCGAGGAGGGCGTGGGCGGTGTTGCTCACGGCCTCGATCTGCTCGACGGGGTTGTTGCCGAGGGCGTTGCCGCCGAGGGCGACGACGATGCGGTCGGGCTTGCCGTACGGTTTACTCATAGCGTTCGTTCACTTCCCAGCTACTAGCGAAGTGTCGCGTACATCATGGCCTTAATGGTATGCATGCGGTTCTCGGCCTCCTGGAACACGCGAGATTGCGCACTCTCAAAGACCTCATCGGAAACCTCCATCTCGGTCACGCCGAACTTCTCGGCAATCTCGGCACCGATGGTGGTCTGCGTATCGTGGAAGCTCGGCAGGCAGTGCATAAAGATGGCGCCGGGGTTTGCCTTGGCCATGACCTCGGGCGTTACTCGATAGGGAGAGAGAAGATCGATTCGGCTCTTCCACAGCTCCTCAGCCTGGCCCATACCGACCCAAACGTCCGTATAGATCACGTCTGCATCCTTGACGCCCTCGTCGATATCCTCAGTGAGCTGGATCGTGCAGCCATTCTGAGCGGCGATCTCCTGGCAGCGCTCAAGAAGCTCGGGATCGAAGTGCGTGGCGCCCTCGACATCGCCCTTGGGTCCGCAGGAGCAGAAGTTAATGCCGAGCTTGGCGCAGATAACCATCAGGGAGTCGCTGACGTTGCCCTGCTCCTTGCCCATGTAAGTGAGCTTCATGCCGCGCGTGTCGCCGAACTCCTCACGCATGGTGAGAATATCGGCAAGAGCCTGGGTGGGATGGTACTCGTTCGTCAGGCCGTTCCAAACGGGAACGCCGGCCTTGGCGGCAAGCTCCTCGACAATAGACTGATCGGAGCCGCGATACTCGATGCCGTCATACATACGACCGAGTACGCGGGCGGTATCCTCGATGGACTCTTTCTTGCCCATCTGCGACGAGCCGGGGTCGAGGTAGGTCACGCCCATACCCAAGTCCATACCGCCGACCTCGAAGGCGCAGCGCGTGCGCGTGGAGGTCTTCTCAAACAGCAGGACAATGTTCTTGCCCTCAAGAAAGCGGTGCGGATAACCGGCGCGCTTCATATCCTTGAAGTTCTTTGAGAGGTCGAGCATGTACTCGATTTCCTCGGACGTAAAGTCAAGCAGGGTAAGAACGCTTCGACCAGAAAGATTAAGAGCCATGATTTGAGTCCTTTCGGTTGTTGGAACACACAAGGGGGATGGGCGGCGCGGACGCACGCACGCCGCCCAGATACGCTAACGCTGACTAGATTTCCTCACGCCAGAACGGCATGGTCATGCAACGCGGGCCGCCGCGACCGCGAGAAAGCTCCTCGGAGGGGGCGACGAGCAGCTCGACGCCGGCCTTGTAAAGAGCATCGTTAGTGACAACGTTGCGCTCATATACGCAGACCTTGCCCGGCGCGACCGCAAGAGTGTTGGAACCATCGTTCCACTGCTCACGAGAAGCCTCGATCGGGTCGCCACCACCGCACTCAATCATGGTGATGTGGTCCATACCCGTCGCAAGCTCGAGGATATGCTGCAAGGTGCCCTCGAGTTCCTCGATACGCACCTCCCCCTCCGTATCGCCCTTGGTCAGGCGGTAGGCACGAAGCGTCTGGTAGATGCCGGGATAAACCGTGAACTTATCGCGATCGACCTGCGTGCAAACGGTGTCGAGATGCATGTAGGCATAGCCGTGCGGAATCTTGATGGCATAGATGTTCTCGATTTCGGCCTCATCAGAACCCCAGAACATATTCTTGGCGAGCTCATCGATGGCCGCAGTCTGGGTACGCTCGGAAATACCGATGGCGAGCGTCTTGGCGTTGATGTTGAGGATATCGCCGCCCTCGATATGCCACTCGCTGTTGTGGTCGTACCAGATGGGGCTACCGGCGTAATCGGGATGGTTGCGGAGCACCGTTTCGTAGAAGATAACCTCGCGGTTGCGCTGATTCCAGTACATGCGGTTCATGGTAGCGCCCTTGCCCACGACGGCCAGGGGGTCACGGGAGAAATACGAGGCGGGCATGGGGAAGAGGACCATGTCGTCGCCCTTCAGCTCGTCGCCGTCCAGGCTGGCAAGAGAGCCGCCGACATGCGGGATCTCGAGGTCGCGCACATACAGTCCGCCCATAGCCGTAAGGACAAACTCCTTGTTGTCCTTGATGGAATCGAGCTTCTCGACAACCGCCTGGCGAAGAGCAGCGTTCTTGATACCCGACTCGTCCATGAACTTTCCCATGAACTGAGCACGCGCGCCCTCGACCTTATCGAACGTCTCGGCAACCAGGTCTTCCATATAGACGACCTCGGCACCAGCGCCGCGAAGAAGGTCGGTAAACTGATCGTGCTCCTTCTGGGCATAGTCCAAATAGAACGCGTCGTGAATCCAGACGCGGTCGAAATCCTCCGCCTTCATGTTTACAAGATCCATACCGGGGCGATGGACGCATACCTTCTTAAGGGCGCCAATCTCGCTATGAACGTTCAGTCCTTTGTTCATCTCTATCCTTCTTTCTTACAACTGTATGTAGGGTTTTGCTTTTACGGCAGGGGGATAAGGCCCGAAACCGCAGTGAATGCCATACAGATAACGCTCACGACCAGGAAGAATTTCCAAGCAACCTTCCACCACTGGCCAAGCGGAATCTTGCAGACGCCAAGACCGGCAACGAGCATCGCGCTTGTTGGCGAAATGAGAGACATGGCCGCGCTGCCCATGGAAAGACCAGTAACTGCAGCCTCGGGGTTTAAGCCCATCAGCTCAACAAGCGGGCCGAAAATGGGAATCGTAAGAGCAGCGATGCCCGAGGAGCTCGGAACGAGGATCGACAGAAGGTTATCCACGACATAGAGGATGCTCGTAAAGATAACGGCTGGAACTCCAGTGAGAGCCGTGGCGAGCGTATTGAGAATCGTATCGATGATGAGACCGTCGTTGGCGATTACGAGGATTCCGCGGGCAAGACCGACAACAATGGCCGAGAACGCGAAGTCTGCAATTCCCTTAACGAACTCTCCCGCGATCTCCTTCTCGTTCATCCCGGAAACTACACCCGAAAGAAGGGCCATGGCCAAGAAAATCGCAGAGATTTCGTTCATGTACCAGCCCTGGGCCACCAGACCCCAAATGATGGCGGCAAGTCCAAGCACGAAAATAACCATAACGGCTTTCTGCCTACCTGTGAACTCGCTATCGAGGAGATTCTCGTCCGCACCAAACTCTTTGCGCTTCTCGATGTCATCGTGGAAAGCTGGGGATGCCTCGGGATTCTTCTTAACCTTGAGGGCATACATCACAACCCATGCGATGGCAACTGCAGTGAGCACGACAAGGGCGATAGTACGCAACCAAAGCTGGGGGTTGCCCTGGATACCGAGGATGCCCTGGGAAATCAGGACGTTGAACGGGTTTACGGTAGATGCGATGTATCCGATACGGGCACCCACAAACACCGTCATGAACGCCGTAATTGAGTCGAAGCCCATGGCCATCACGATCGGCATAAGAATCGCAAAGAACGGAAGTGTTTCCTCTGCCATACCAAAGGTGCTGCCACCCAAGGCAAAGAGCACCATCAGAATCGGGATGATGAGGACGTCCTTACTCTTGAACTTCTTCACCACTCGTGCAACACCGCTCGTGATGGCTCCGGTCGCCGTGATGACCTGGAAGGAACCTCCCACGATCAAAATGAACGCAACGACCTCGACCGCTTGCTGGATGCCGATCGCAGGAGCCTCAAGCACTTCGAAGACACCTTGGCGAAGATCGACCTCGTTGCCGTCCTCGTCCGTATAGACCTTATCGACAGGCGCATAGGTGCCCGAAACTGTTACCTCGCGGCCGTTAACCTCCTGGCGTTCAAACGAACCCGAAGGCACGACCCAGGTCAGAACGGCAAATACGGCCATCAAGACGAGAATGATGGTGTATACGTGCGGAACTCGAAAGGCACGCTTCTTTTCTGTCTCTGCCATCTCTCCTCCTTAATTCAGGGGTTTTTCGTTGCCGGCAAAGCCATTGTGTCATCGCGCAAAACACCCTTCCGCCCCATCGCCCGCCAGCGAAAGCCATCGGCCCGTAAACGGCCTTTAGATTGATGTAATTCGTCAATTTACTTTGCTAATTGATGTTTAACATCAATTAGCAGCTCTGTTCGTGCCATTCACCTGTGACAGATATGATGTAAATTGAAACAATCTCGTAATGTGCCACTATGGAAGCAATAAATACTCATCGCCAAAGCGAGGTCACATGTCCGCATTGCATGTTCAAAACGAAATAGGAAAGCTAAAAAGGGTCCTCCTGCACTGTCCCGGCCCCGAAACGTGCAACTACCCCGACGGGCAGTTCAATCGAGTCTTTACGCTGCGCCCTTCTAGCAACTCATTTGATCTTGAAAAGGCTCTTAGGGAGCATCATGCTTACTCGGCGATGCTCGAGCACGAAGGGGTAGAGATTCTCTATCTTGAAAACCTTCTTACCGAAGCCCTTGATGCGACAGAGCAAGCGCGTCGCTCTTTTATCGATAACTACATTTCAGAATGCGGCGCGCGGGGCATTGAGCTCGAATCTGCCATTCGCGAGTATCTTGAGCGCATCGAAGGCTCCCGTACCCTGGCTCAAGCAGCGGTCAATGGCATCCGCTACTCCCAGGTCTTCGATACGGATAAGGAGGTATTCAGCCTCGCAAAACTGACGGGAGATGCATACTCGCCCGACGACCTTCTCGTAAGCCCCCTTAACACCATGTGGTTCACACGCGACCCGGCGAGCGTCATCGGCAAAGGCGTCACACTCAACCATATGTACTGGCCGGAGCGCAACCGTGAGGTTATCGCCTACAAAACGATTTTTACCTATCACCCAGATTTCCGCGAGGCTCCTCAGTTCTTCAAGCATGAATCGACTTACCACATTGAAGGCGGCGACCTGCACAACCTCAACAGCGAAAACGTAGCCGTTGGAATCTCCCAGCGAACCGAGCCGGCGGCGATAGACACCCTAGCGAATAACTTGCTCTGGGATGAGAACTCGACTATTGAGTCCGTATGGGCCATTCAGGTCCCCTACGATGACCTCTGCATTCATCTCGACACATATTTCACTCGCGTTGGCTACGAGACATTCCTCGTTGCCCGTGAACTTCTCGACCAAGCGCGGGTCTACCGCATCACACGGGGCAGATCGGAAAGGACAACCCGGGCGAGCCATGTCGAAGGCGGACTGAAAGAAGCGTTGAGATTGGCCCTGGGCTCAAATTCGCTGCATTTTATCCCTTGCGGTGGTTCAAATCCCGGAGCGGCAGAGGTCGAAAGGTCAAACAATGCCACAAGCACCCTTTGTTTGGAGCCCGGCAAGGTCTGCGTTTACGAAGAAAACGCCGAAACCAACAAAGCGCTGGAGCAGGCAGGTATTGAACTTGTCCCCATCTCTATCTTCGAGCTGACAAACGGCTTTGGCGGTCCCAACTGCCTCTGCCTTCCCCTCGTCCGCGCTTCATAACATGGGAACGGGTCAAAACATAAAGGCGCTTCGCAAGCGCGACCAGCTAACGCAGGAGGAGTTCGCAGCACTCATCGGCGTCTCCAAAGAAACGGTATGCCGCTGGGAAAAGGACCGCTATGCAATCCGCCGCTCAACGTTGCTCAAGATAGTATCGAAATTTAACCTGCAGCTCGATGACCTCACATCTGAAACCGCAGGGCTAGCCGCAAGGCTCGACCACGAGGAGCGGAAGGGGGAATCCAGAGAAGTTATTACTGATTCCCTTTGCGATGTATTTAAAATCCAGATGAATGGAGGCAGAACGGGACTTAAACAAACCGGAACAACCGCGCTTCCCTCATCCGTATTCAAGAAACATCGCGGGTGCTTCTTTGTTCAAATGGACACGTCCGCCATGTCCAAATGCTATCCGATTGGATCTCATCTCCTCGTGGATCCCAGTCTGAAACCCTGGAACGGATGCTCCGTCCTCGCTTTGGCCGATAATTCGAGAATCGTCATACGGCGTTATAGCACCGGCACAAACACCGTGATGCTCTCATCCCACTCATATCGCACATCGGAACCGGATATTGTGCTGGACAAACGCCGAATCAGGATTCTCGGAGTCATCGTCTGGTTTCAGGCATCCCATGACCTGAGCATCTAATCAGATTGGCTCTTATTCGCCTTCCTCATTTGCTCGCGCTCCAAACAGCAAAAGCCCCGCAGTCGGAGCGGACTGCGGGGCTCATGAAGAGAGGCTAGTTTGTGGGCGCTTTGCCTGGCGCCCACGGGAGATGCAACAGAGTAGGGACTACTCGTGGATGCGGGTACCGGAGAGGCCGGCCATGGTCTCGGCGGCCTTGTCCAGGGCGCCGATGATGCAGGTGCGGCCCTTGCGGGAACGGGCGAACTTGATGGCGGCGCGGACCTTGGGCTCCATGGAACCCTTGCCGAACTGGCCCTCGTCGGCCAGGCGCTCGGCCTCGTCGGCGGTGAGGTCCTCGAGCTCCTCCTGGTTGGGCTTGCCGAAGTTGATGGCGACGTGCTCGACGGCGGTCAGCAGGAACAGGACGTCGGCGTCGCAGTCCTCGGCCAGCAGCTCGCCGCCCAGGTCCTTGTCGATGACGGCGGGAACGCCCTTGTAGCAGCCCTTGTTCTCGTAGTCGCGGACGACGGGGATGCCGCCGCCACCGCAGGCGATGACGATGAACTCGTTGTCGAGCAGGTTGAGGATGGAGTCGGCCTCGACGATCTTCTTGGGGTCGGGGGAGGCGACGACGCGGCGCCAGCCGCGGCCGGAATCCTCGACGAAGACCTTGGAGGGGTCCTCGGCCATGAACTCCTTGGCCTGCTCCTCGGTGTAGAAGGGGCCGATCGGCTTGGTCGGGTTCTTGAACGCGGGGTCGTCGGGGTCGCACTCGATCTGGGTGACGACGGTGGCGGCGTGCCAGCGCTTGTAGCGCTTGTGCATCTCGCGGCCGATGCCCTGCTGCAGGTGGTAGCCGATGTAGCCCTGGGACATGGCGCCGCACTCGGGCAGCGGCATCTCGGGGGTGCCGATGGCGTCGTGGGCGGCGGCGAAGGCGTTCTGGATCATGCCGACCTGCGGGCCGTTGCCGTGGGTGATGATGATCTCGTTGCCCTGCTCGATGAGGCCGAGGAGGGCGTGGGCGGTGTTGCTCACGGCCTCGATCTGCTCGACGGGGTTGTTGCCGAGGGCGTTGCCGCCAAGGGCGACGACAATACGATCGGGCTTGCCAAGAGGCTTAGACATTGCTGGAATCCTTTCTGTAAAAGGCCTACAACCCATTAATAACCCGCGTCCGTGCGATACGCGAGTTTATTAAGGTTTATATTCTCTTTATCGCTCATTTTATTCATTTTGAAAATACCTAAGCGGCGAACGGTCGATTTTACCCGCTCAGCGTAAAGAAGCCCAGTTCAGGCATATCTACGCCATTTACGTGCAACTTTATTTAAATAGAGCAGGGATTAGACCAGATTATGCAAACTATATCTTTGCTAAACACAAAACGGACAGCGCAATATCTTACTCGCACTATACGCGATTCTATACATTAATTTGACGAGTATGCACCCCTGCAAAAACATGGGGCTTTTCATCCAACATAAGGGATAGCCGATCGCGCTTCACCCCGCGGCAAGCGACTGCGAGTTCGCAGTATGGAACTTTACCGTCGGCTTCTGCATGAACGCTGCCGACGCCCTTTCGCTCCTGCGCGCCCAAGCAGCCGAGAACGCTAACGGCGCCACTGTCAACCTGGCCACCCTCAACAACGGCGCCGCCAGCCTTTTCGCAAAGTACCGTGCTGGTTCGCTGGCTTTGAGGCCTAAGTGAGCTTTGCTATTTGCCAATTTTTGTATGATTTTGGTCAAATCTATTTGTCAATTTTTGTATGATTAGGGGCAAATCTATTTGCCAATTTTTGTCAATGAGGTGTTTTAATGCTACGCCGCAAGGTCACTGATAGGCTTTTGAGCTGGAAGAATAACTCCCATAAGGCCCTGCTTGTTACCGGTGCGCGTCAGATTGGCAAGAGCTATGCGATTCGCGCGTTTGGAAAGAGCAACTACGCTTCGTATTATGAGGTCAATCTGCTACTTGATGCCGAGGCAAGAGACGTACTTGTTGGCGCTAAGAACTCCATTGACTTCATCAACCGTGTGGCCCTTCTTGCGGATGCACCGCTTGTTGAAGGAGACACGCTTATCTTCGTCGATGAGATTCAGGAGTATCCGCAGATCGTTACACTTATGAAGGCGCTGGTCGAGGACGGACGCTTTAGCTATGTCTTCTCGGGGTCTATGCTTGGGACTGAGTTTAAGGGGATCTCTTCTTTCCCGGTGGGGTATGTCGAGCACATTGTTATGCGGCCAATGGATTTTGAAGAGTTTTGTTGGGCAAACAGCATCAGCGAGAATGTGCTTGCAGACATCCGCAGCTGCCTTGTCGAGAGGCGTCCCGTCGAAAATTTTATTCATGAGGCGATGCTCAAAAACTTTAGAGCTTATATCGTTTGCGGCGGCATGCCGGAGGTCGTTCAGAACTATATCGATTCGGGCTATTCGCTCGTGAGAACGCGTGAGCTTCAAATTCAGCTAGTCGATCAGTACAAAAGCGATATCTCTAAATATGCATCGACTCGAGCGTTTAACGTTCGCTCCATTTTCGAGCAAATTCCCGTTCAGCTTGAGGCGGAGTCCCATCGCTTTATCGTCTCGTCTCTAGGCGAGGGAGCTCGTCTTCAAAAATACGAGCAGGATTTCCTATGGCTGGTGAACGCAGGCGTTGGATTGATGGTCCCCCAGGTGACGGAGGCACGAAGTCCTCTCAAGAGGACGGAGAAAACGACGGCCTTTAAACTATACGAGTCCGATACAGGTATGCTCGCATCGCGGTATCCCGGCAGCACGGCACGCGCCGTCTACCTTGACATGAAAACCCCCAACCTCGGCGGCCTCTATGAGAACGTGGTCGCACAGGAACTCGTTGCCCTCGGAGCAGATACGTGGTACTACCAAACGCGTGAGGTCGGTGAAGTCGACTTTGTAATCGAAGGTGCCCGCGGGCATGTTGTCCCAATCGAAGTCAAATCGGGCAAGAAAGTTCGAGCACATGCAGCCCTCGACCGGTTGATGAGTGTGGGCGAGTACAAAATTCCCGAGGCCGTTGTGCTGAGCCACGAAAACCTTTGCAAAGAGGGCAAGATCCTTTACGTTCCAATCTATATGACATTCTGTCTCGATGAGTTTATGGAAAAGGACGACCCCAACAACGATTTCTCGTTTGCACCCATATCTCTCTAGGTCATCTGAGTCCGCAAGCCAGCCCCCACGCCCAAAGTACTGCGCCTTTCGCGCCAAAGGCGCGAAACAGCAAGGGGATAGAAGGCCGCGACAACCAACTCCCCCACTATGCCCAAAGTGCTGCGATGTTTCGCGCAAAGCGCGAAACAGCACTGGGGCAGCAGAAGGCCACAATCAGCTAGCCCTCCATGCCCAAAGTGGCGCGTGGTTTCGCGGCCACGCCGCGAAACAGCGACCGGGACAAGGCACCCCCACAGCCACGTCCTTCATTCAGCCCCACAATCCGAGGACGTAGTCGTAGCAGGATCTGAGGGCTAACCTTCGCGGACACTCCGCAGGACGAAAGAACCCCCGCCGCACGTAGTGTGAACTGCCTCCCATTTCTTGGACACAAGAAATGGGAGGCTTTTTTATGGCTGGAAACGCTTTGTACGACGTCGGGATGAGACTGCGAGCGGCAGAGCTGCACGACGGGGGGCACGGCCGCACGGCGATCGCGGCCCTTCTCGGGATGCCGGAGGAAACCGTGAGAGAATGGCTGTGCACCTACAGGTCTGCTGGTATCGAGGTTCTGGCCATGATGGGAAAGAAGCACACCGCCTATTCGTTCGAGACGAAGCTGGCCGCCGTCAGGGCGGTCGTCGACGATGGCATGACGAAGCCCGAGGCCATGGAGAAGTTCGGGATAGCCTCGCCAAGCCCTTTCAAGAAATGGCTGAAGGCGTACAGGGAGGAGGGCCCGGAGGCGCTCAGGCCAAAGCCAAAGGGGAGGCCGAGGGGGTCCGTCTCCCCGTCCGGGGAGACGACGCGCGAGCAGGAGCTCGAGCGCAGGATCAAGAGGCTCGAGGCGGAGAACGCCTACCTAAAAAAATCGATCGCCCTGAAGGCGGAGAAACGCTCTCGAACGGCGAGAAGGCCGCGGTCGTGAGCGGGCTTTCAGGGCAATACCCCCTCGCCGACCTGCTCGAGTGCGCCGGTCTGGCGAGATCGAGCTACTACTACGCGCTGTCGCACCCGAAGGCTCCCACCAGGCCCGAGCTCTGGGAGGCCGCCGCCGAGATATTCTCGCGCACCGCCAACGGGTGCGGCCACAGGCAGATCGCCATGTGCCTGCGCGCCGAGCAGGGCGTGCGCATAGCCGACAAGACGACGCTGAAGATGATGCGCGAGATGGGCATCAGCTGCGGGATCCGCCGCGAGACCGACTACCACAGGTACAACTCGTACAGGGGCAAGGTCGGAAAGACCTTCGAGAACGTCATCGGCAGGGACTTCGCCGCCGACGGGCCGTGGGAGAAGATGGGCACCGACGTCACCGAGTTCAAGCAGCCCTGGGGCAAGGCCTACTTCGCGCCGGTCTACGATTTCGGCAGCAAGGAGATCGTCGCCTGGTCCACGTCGCTGCATCCCAACATGGCCCAGCAGCACGAGCTGCTCGACCAGCTCGTGTCCAAGATGCCCGAGGGCTCCAGGCCGGTCCTGCACTCGGACATGGGCTGGCAGTACCAGCAGGCCGGGTGATGCAAGCGGCTGGAGGAGGCCGGCGTGGTGCAGAGCATGTCCCGGAAGGGCAACTGCACCGACAACGGCGCGACGGAGCAGGTGTTCGGCCATATGAAGGACGAGTTCTTTCGCGGAAGAAAATGGCCTTGCTTCGAAGACTTCAAGAGAGACCTGGACGAATACATCATCCATTGGAACACGAGAAGGAGGCAGGTTAAACTGAAGGGACTGACCCCGGAGGAATTCCGGAATCAGTCCCTATGTGCGGCGTAGGCCGCTTATTAGCCCGTCCAAGAATTGGGGCGCAGTTCAGTGCGCAGCGGGGGTTCTTTCATGTCCGAGGACGTCCGCGAAGGTCAGCCCTCAGATCCTGCGGTAGGAGACCTAGGCCTCGTTGTACACCGTCTTGAGCTTCAGCAGGTGAGCGTAGCGGTCCATAGCGGCCTGCTCATTCTCCTTGAAGAGCTCCTCGGCGCGCTCGGGGAAGGAACGCGTCAGCGAAGCGTAACGGGCCTCGTTCATCAGGAACTCCTGATAACCGCCCGCGGGCTCCTTGGAATCGAGCGAGAACTTCTTGCCGGCAGCAGCCTCGGGGTTGAAGCGGAAGAGGTTCCAGTAACCGCACTCGACAGCCTTCTTCATCTCGGCCTGGCAGTTCTGCATGCCGCCCTTCTTGATGGAGTGCATCTCGCAGGGGCTGTAGCCGATGATGAGGGACGGGCCGTCGTAGGCCTCGGCCTCGTGAATGGCCTTGAGGGTCTGAGCCGGGTTGGCGCCCATGGCAACCTGTGCCACGTAGACGTAGCCGTAGCTCATGGCAATCTCGGCCAGAGACTTCTTCTTGGTCACCTTACCGGCAGCGGCGAACTGAGCGACCTGGCCCAGGTTCGAGGCCTTGGAGGCCTGACCGCCGGTGTTGGAGTAGACCTCGGTGTCGAAGACGAAGACGTTGACGTTGTGGCCGGAAGCCAGGACGTGGTCCAGGCCACCGAAGCCGATGTCGTAGGCCCAGCCGTCGCCGCCGAAGATCCAGAAGGACTTCTTGGTGAGGTAAGCCTTGTCGGCGAGGATCGCCTTGGAGGCGTCGCAGCCGCACTTCTCAAGCTCGGCAACGTAGGCAGCGGCAGCGGTCTTGGAAGCCTCGGCATCGTTGACGGAGTCGAGCCAAGCCTGGCCGGCGGCCTTGAGCTCATCGGACGGACCATCGGCAGCAATGATGTCCTGGGTAGCGGCGATCAGCTTGTGCTGAACGGCCTCATAGCCAACGGCCATGCCCAGACCATGCTCGGCATTATCCTCGAACAGTGAGTTGTTCCACGCCGGGCCGTGACCGTCCTTGTCCTTGCAGTAAGGAGCGGTGGCAGCGGGGTTGCCCCAAATGGAGGAGCAGCCGGTGGCGTTGGAAATGAACATGCGGTCGCCGGCGACCTGGGTCACCAGACGTGCATAGGCGGTCTCGGCGCAGCCGGCGCAGGAGCCAGAGAACTCCAGGTAAGGCTGCTTAAACTGGCTGCCCTTGACGTTGGCCGCGATGAGCTCCTTCTTCTCGGAGACGTTCTCGACCATGTAGTCCCAAACGGGCTGCTGGTCCATCTCCTGCTCGGTGGGAACCATCTCGAGGGCGCCCTTGGGGCAGACCTTGACGCAGTTGGTGCAGCCCATGCAGTCGAGCGGGGACACGGCCATGGTGAACTTCATGCCCTTGGCCTTGGGGCCCATAGCGTCGAGCGTGCGGGTAGCCTCGGGCGCGGCTGCAGCCTCGTCCTCGGTCATCGCGAACGGACGGATGGTGGCATGCGGGCACACATAGGCACACTGGTTGCACTGGATGCACTTGGTCTCGTCCCAGTGAGGAACGACCACAGCGACGCCGCGCTTCTCGTATGCGGAGGCGCCCAGCTCAAACTGGCCGTCGGCGCAATCGACAAAGGCGGAAACGGGCAGGCTGTCGCCATCCATGCGATCGATGGGCTCGAGCAGATTCTTGACCTGCTGGGCGATAGCGGACTTGGTCTCCTCGGAGAGCTCGACGGGAGCGGCATCCTCAGCGGTAGCCCAGTCGGCCGGAACCTCGAACTTACGGAAGGCGGTAGCGCCGGCATCGATGGCCTTATGGTTGGCGTCGACGATGGCCTGGCCCTTCTTCATGTAGGACTTGGTAGCCGCGTCCTTCATGTACTGCAGGGCGTCCTCGGCGGGCAGAACCTTGGCCAGCGCGAAGAAGGCGGACTGGAGCACCGTGTTGGTGCGCTTGCCCATGCCGACCTTGGCGGCCAGGTCGATAGCGTCGATCAGGTAGACGTTGACGTTGTTGTTCGCGATGTAGCGCTTGGCCACGGCGGGCATGTGCTCGGCGAACTCCTCGTCGCTCCACTGGCAGTTGACCAGGAAGGTGCCGCCCGGCTTGACGTCGCGGACCATCTTGAAGCCCTTAACGATGTAGCTGGGGTTGTGGCAAGCGACAAAGTCGGCCTTGGTCACGTAGTACGGCGAACGGATCGGAGAATCACCAAAGCGCAGGTGCGAAACGGTGACGCCGCCGGTCTTCTTGGAGTCGTACTGGAAGTAGGCCTGAACGTACTTGTCGGTGTGGTCGCCGATGATCTTGATCGAGTTCTTGTTGGCGCCGACGGTACCGTCGCCACCCAGACCCCAGAACTTGCACTCGATGGTGCCGGGGGCTGCGGTGTTGGGCGCATCCTCGGCCTCGGGCAGGCTCAGGTTGGTCACGTCATCGACAATGCCGATGGTGAACTCGCGCTTGGGCTCGTCCTTCTTGAGCTCCTCGAAGACGGCAAACGCGGACGCGGGAGGCGTGTCCTTGCTGCCCAGGCCGTAACGGCCGCCGACAACCTTGATGCCCGTCTTGCCGGCCTCGTAGAGAGCGGAAACGACGTCCTGGTAGAGCGGCTCGCCGATGGAACCCGGCTCCTTGGTGCGGTCCATGACGGCAATCTTCTTGACGGTCTCGGGAAGAACGTCGACAAAGTGCTTGATGGAGAACGGACGGAACAGGCGAACCTTGACCAGGCCGACCTTCTCGCCGTGAGCGTTGAGGTAGTCGATGACTTCCTCGAGCACGTCGCAGAAGGAGCCCATGCACACGACGACGCGGTCGGCATCGGGAGCGCCGTAGTAGTTGAACAGGCCGTAATCGGTGCCGAGCTTCTCGTTGATCTTCTTCATGTAGCCCTCGACGACGGCGGGAAGCTCGTCGTAGACCTTGTTGCAGGCCTCACGGTTCTGGAAGAAGATATCGCCGTTCTCGTGGCTGCCGCGGGTGTGCGGGTGCTCAGGGTTGAGCGCGTGGTCGCGGAAAGCCTGGACGGCGTCCATGTCGCACATCTCGGCCAGATCCTTGTAGTCCCACATGGTGACCTTCTGGATCTCGTGGCTGGTGCGGAAGCCGTCGAAGAAGTTAAGGAACGGGGTCTTACCCTCGATGGCGGCAAGGTGAGCCACCGGCGAGAGGTCCATGACCTCCTGGACGTTGCCCTCGGCGAGCATGGCGAAGCCGGTCTGACGACAGGCCATGACGTCGGAGTGATCGCCAAAAATGTTCAGGGCGTGGGAAGCGACGCAACGCGCGGAGACGTGGAAGACGCCCGGGAGTTGCTCGCCCGCGATCTTGTACATGTTCGGGATCATCAGGAGCAGACCCTGAGAAGCCGTGTAGGTGGTGGTCAGAGCACCGGCGCCCAGCGAACCGTGAACGGTACCGGCCGCACCTGCCTCGGACTCCATCTCGACGACCTTGACCGGGGTGCCGAAGATGTTCTTGCGACCCTGGGCCGCCCACTGGTCGACATGGTCGGCCATCGGGCTGGACGGCGTAATGGGATAAATTCCCGCTACCTCGGTGTACGCATACGAAACATATGCGGCCGCCTCGTTGCCGTCCATAGACTTAAACTTACGCGCCATATACCCCTCTCCTCTCATATAGGTATACAGGCCCCGGCGATCGCCGGGATGTTGGCGTGATGGGATTTTCGCTGTTGCTTCCAATCATCTGGCAGGCGGACTTGGCAGCAGGTACATGGCGTGGAGAGAAGGCATGCCGAGGCGAGGAGGGCTGCACGCGCTCCACAGGCCCAGCTACCCGTCTTGCACATGACCGAGCGCCGCAAAGGCCGCATGCCGGATGCTCCCGGGCACGCCCCGGCGATGGGAGGCGCCCGCAACGAAAATCCGCATGCGGGTTTATTGTACCCCGCCGTCAAGTGTAATAGCGGCAAATATAGGCGGGCGGTAAAGGTTTACCTCGACTGACCGCCAAGGGCCAAATGGTCCCTGTGTTCCCGGGCAATCGGCTCTGACGCGCCAAGGAGTGTCCCCAAGTGCCGGCAGAAAAGGAGCGTCCCTATCTGCCGGCTAGAGGGCACCGAAGAGGATGGCGTAGGTAGTGGATTCGCCGAGCTTGAGCTCGTCGCCGGGGTTGAGCTGGGCGGAGCGACCGGGCTCTACTTGAATACACACGCTCGTGGCCCCGTTTACCACCACGGTGCCGTTCGTGGATGACAGGTCCTCGACAAACCATGTGCCAGAATCGTCGCACCAGATATGGGCATGGCGGGCCGAGACATCGTCGCCGACGTCGGTGATGTCGCCCTCCCCCGTTGCCAGCGCGCCGATCTCGACGCCTTCCTCACTCGGCTGGATCCAGCGCGGGGCGCTCACCACGTAGCCGTTTTGCACGCGCAACAGTCCCAACGGATGCGCCGGCGCGGCCTCGTGCTCGCCCGCGACCGAAGATGTGCTCAGCGAGCGCGGCGTCGACGTGTCGCCGCCACGGGTCGCATGAGCGCGGCGGCTCGCCCGACTTGGAACTAAGGCGGGCGTGAGAGCAAACGGCATAGGGAACGAATCTTGCGGATGTACTCCTCGACGTCAGGCAGGTAAGCCCCACGAAGTCACCGGGGAGGCCCAAGCGGCCCGGCACCACTTCCAGATTCTGACCAGGGCGAGTCGTTCGCCGGTGGCTGAAGGCTCGCTCCCACCCAAAAGGGGAGATTCGCGTTGTTCCCCAATCGCTCTCGCATCTTTCATTTTGCTCGAGGTGGGCTATAAAAACTTTCCTGGTGAAAGGCGGCGATTGGTTTCCTTTCTTTCTAGAGGAGCGCGCCTGTAATCTGTTTTCATCCTAAATCAAGTTAAGATCGGACCTTCCAGAGGCAAGTCGACTCAAACTGCGAGGCTCCATGTTGGAATAAAGAGCGCTGTCGAAGTGCCAACAACACAAAGCTTGCCAGTCTCAAATAGAACCTTTTGGGAGTCCGATTGGGCCGCACACCGAATCCCCGCTGGTGGTTTTTTATAGCTGCGCAACAATAAACAAGGTTAGTGCCAGTCCAGCATGAAATTGAGGAACGTATGCATTTTTTCTCAGTAAGTGATCGTCGTTACTGCTTCGATGAGGTCACTCGCAATTGCTTTCAGGTTGACCAAGCATCAGAAGATGCGCTTCGCATATTTGAAGCATCGGGAAGAACGGTCAACTCGAAGTTGCTAACAAAGTCACTTGCTGCGAAAGGCTACGACCAAACGACCATAGCAGAACTTGAAGACGACATTGATGAGTATCAACGATTGTCTGAGCGGACTTTCTTAACAAAAGACACGCCTCGAAAACTTAGATCCATCGAACTCCACGTTTCACATGCATGCAACCTTGGTTGTAGTTACTGTTTTGCCGGTAAAGGAGATTATGGAACGTCTCCTCTGCTGATGACAGACGAGATAGCCTTCAAGGCGGTCGACTACCTCGTCGCAAGTTCATCGGAAAACGAAACGCTTGCGATCGTCTTTTTTGGTGGGGAACCCATGATTAACGAGCCGCTGATATGGAAAACGGTCGACTATTCAAAAAGAATATACCCCAATAGAAACTTTACCTATTCTATTACGACCAACGGAACGCTTTTGAATGACACTGCTGTGAATTCTTTCAAGGAGCACGGGTTTTCTGTTCTGATTAGTCTCGATGGTACAGGATGCAAGCACGATGCATCGCACCCGTACAAGACGGGAGGCGGCTCTTTCTCCGATATCGACAAAAACGTTCGTCGTTTTTCCGAGTCGTTCCCCTTCGGCGCAAGAGCGACCTTAACAAATAATAACTGTAACCTTGTTGAAGACTATCTTCAGTTTAAAGAGATGGGCTTCAGAAGGATTTACTTCTCGCCCGTGAGCTCATTCGATGAGAATATCAAACTCGACGAACACTCATTAAACAAAATCAGGGCGGGCCTAATAGATTTGGCGGATCAATATCTCAAACAGATTGATCAAGGGGAAAAGCCCTTGTTTAGAACATTGAAAACTGCAGTTGATTTGATTATGAGCAACAGGATCGCCTTTGTCGGATGCGGGGCTGGCAGGCGTTTTATTTCCGTGACTCCCGAAGGGGACGTATACCCCTGTCACAGGTTTGTCGGGATGATGCGATTCAAAATGGGCAACATCGTCACCGGAATTGACGAAACTAGGTATATTGAAAACTGGAGTCAGGGTGTCGAAAAAAGAATTGACTGTACGGACTGTTGGGCTCGGTCTTTCTGTGGTGGGGGCTGTAGCTGGGAGGCTGCAGGCGAGCACGGCTACTTGCCCAAGAGTCTACACCCTGCATCATGTGAATATAGAAAAATGTGCTACGAGATGGCTTTTGACCTTATTTCCCGCCACTCATCTTCGCAGGAGAAAAATCAACGAGAAGCTACTGTATCGGAATAAGCGGTTCAGCGCATTGCTGTCACCATTGTGGAGGTGTTCGTTCTTCTGATTACCGTCTGCGAAGCTTATTGCTACGTTCGCCGAAACCATTCTAGAAATATGGTGAACTAGACATCTTGGTTTGTTATACACAATATTGAGGTTTTTCTGCACTCAAAGGGAGGTAGTCGTGAAGCATATTCATCCGATTAATCCAGGAAGTGGCGACGAGGCAGGCGTGAAGCCGATGTCTTTTGACTGCCTCTTGGGCATTACTGACATCTGTACTGTTTATGATAAAGCAGATGGCTGTGGTGCATACGATTACTGCGACTATAACATGGATGGCGGCAGCATCTGCGTTGTAGATCACTGTGGCATTGATCAAACGTAGTCTCTAATTGGATTAAGGTGAGGAGCTGTTATGAAGCATATCCATCCTGTTGGTTCAAATGAACATCCTCCCGTTGAGCCTTGTTGTCTTGGAGTTGATATATGCAATTTTTACGACATCGCCGAGTGCCCTGTTGCGGATTGGTGCTATGTCGATAAAGAATCAAGCTGTGTTTTGCCAGCAGATTGGTGCGATCCAGTTGACGAGTAGTTTTGTGGCTAGGAACTATTTGGTCCAATTCAGAATAAGATGGGAACAAATACCAAAATCTCGTGTCTGGGAGGAGTTATGCCATTATTGCAAGGTCTCGTTGGATTAGCCTTTATACTTGCGTTATATCTGGCACCTTTTTTAATTCTATTCTTCATTATCCGACTCTTTCTTCGGAGAAAATAGGAGTGTCACGCAAACATTAGCGTAGCTTTCTTCCAATATGAGCCGAGCATTGGCAAGTGGAATAAGAAGCCCGACCGTTCGCCACATGAAAGTGATCGGACGGGCTTCTCTATTTAACCCGGGCCGCCACCCATAGCGGCTTTCCAAGCGTATTCTCAGTGCAAAGCAATCGTCAGTTTAATCCTATGCGCTGATACCGCATTTCATTTGTTCGGCTCGAATTCTACGGCCTGGCAACCCTCGCACTCTCCGGCAAATGGATTGAACGCGAAGGCAGAGATGATGTGTGCGTGGACATCGAGGCTGCTGTAGGCAACATACTGGGACATGGACCCCCGCTGCGCGTGGTATGCGGCCCGGCATATTCATTGCCGTCCAACCCCGTGTAGTTGCAGCAAAGGGTGGAACCTCAATGCTCAGCTCATGTTGTCCGTGGGACACGAGAATCGTAAGTACACTTTGGTGCGATTCTCACGCTGATACTGAGCCACCTGGAATAAGATACGTCGCGACAACACTTCGCTTCACCTCTGTCTCGACAAGATGACGTAGACTAAAGTTTCCTTTAGTAAGAGAACGAGAACTATATCTGAAAGCGTTGCGATGGCGTGAAGGCACCGAGTCCGAACCGCCTGAATGCTACGTGCATCTGCATCGCCTTTTTGTTATCTCTGCCAGTTGGGTAGCACTACACTTGTCATCATTTACCCTGGTACATGCTGCCTAAATCCACTACCCCTTCTACCGCGCCGACCATCTCGTCATCGTGAGAGACAACGATGATCAGCTGGCTTTGCTTGTTGCGCTTAACATAGGCCGCAAGCTCGGCGCGGCTTACAGCGTCTAACCCAGTCGTGGGCTCGTCGAGTACCAAAACTGACGACTTGCGTGAAATCGCCGACCATAAGTACACTCGGCGCAGCTCACCGCCCGAAAGCGCGGAGCAACGTTTCCCGAGCAACTCCTTCACGCTGTTTTCCAGCGAAAGTAGGCCATCTACACCCCGGTGATAGGAAGAAAAGGGCGTGTCGAAATACTCTAACAGCTCTTTCACCGTTTCGTCCGGCGCGAAGCACAACTGTGGGCAGCACGATATCTCTCTCGCACGTATGTAATCCAAGTCGCATTCTTCGATTGGCACGCCGTTGTATTTTACTTTGCCTTTCGATGAGTATAGCCCGAGCATCAAGTAAAGAAGTGACGTCTTGCCTCTTCCGTTTTCCCCAACTATGCAATATGTACCAGGACCGGAAAACTTGAAAGAAAACCCGCCGAGGACCTCTCGGACAGATCCGTCTGGAAGGGCAACCGAGAATTCCAAATCAGATACCGAAATGTCATTTATTTCATCGAGTTTAGCTAAATCGGTCCGATTCCACCCCGATCTCTCCTTTTCTCTCGTCGCGATAGCCGTCCTATCCCATGATGCTTTGGCATCTTGATAGGATTTGAACAATGACATCATACTTTTCAAAGTCTTAAAGAGAACCGCGAAGTATGTACCGATGATAGTGTACTCGCCTATTGACATAGTTCCGTTAATGATTCGTACTCCGGAAACAACAAGTATCACCGCTTGAAACAACGCTGCGAAAAGACCATCGAGCGATGTCAGAGAATATGATAGCTTTCCGGAGCGCAAAACTTTGGGAAAATAGCTCTTAAACCCAGCGTCGAGCGCTTGTTCGCTCTTGCCGTACGAAGATGTCAGTTGAATGTTGAGAATCTGATTAAGCTGCGATGCAATTGCGGCGTAAAAGGCGCTGTCCGCCTCTTTCTTCTCATACGTGACCCTATACAAAAGTTTCCTCAACCCAGTAATTACACAGAAATACACGATGAGGAGAATGATGGAAAACACCGCGAGAGTTGAATCAATTGACCATATGATAAGCAATACGATGGGAATGGCTACAATGGACAGCGGCGCACTGATAAAATTCGCCAAAACGAAGGATGAGACCACGCTGGAGTCGGAAATAATCCGTTGCGTTGTATAGGCTGGATCGATGGTCCGACTCACCAAGTAATCGTCTCTTTCAAAACGCAAGACGGCCTCCCTGAGAAGACCAAAGGAAAGTCTCGTGGTTATGCGAATGGAAAGTGTTCCTGCAAAATAAGTAAAGAGGGTGGAGAAAACTCCTATTGACGCAACCAGGAGCGCGAAGAGTACGGCGTCTCTTTCGCTGCGGTTACCGAGAAGAAAATCTAAGAATTTCCCGTTCACGTATGGCATGGCATAGGAGAGAGCGGTTCCAATCACCGTGATAGCAATGAAGACGAAAGCCCCTTTTGCTCTGATGAACCTCGAGAGAACGCATCGAATCAAGGAAGGCCCCAATCTACCCGCCACAAAACATCAATCACTGATACCTTACACCTCAACACAACAGGAGCGAAGATTTGCCAATGAGACTGCTTTAAGATTGCCTTGGGCCAATACGATCTCAAGCTCTTCCTACAAGAGAGTCGGAATCGGACATCTCCTCCGACGAACCTGGCAATCGGGCGGTTGAAATATCTTTTTCAACCGCCCGATTGCCACAATAGATTTGAGCATCCGCCCACAAACGTCCGCGTTTTATACCCATCAAATCCTTTGCCTTTTGTCGTCTAGACTAGAAAAATCGCTCGAAATAACGCAACCGGCCTGCTCGCTTGAAGAAACCTAAGCCCGTAACGTAGATGTGCAAACTTCCGAAACGCCTTGCGCGGCATAGTGCGTATAAACTTCGTCAACCGCCTCAGAAATATCTGAGTATCGCGCCGGGTCAAAAGCATACGATGTCGCAGCTATACCCTGCACCCATTCGGAACGCGGATTAATTGAATAGCCACACAGCATCATCATACATGCATCTAGACCTGATTTCCCAAGTATCCGACGTATTGATGAGAGCATCGCGGGTCGCCCCTGCACCATCGTCGTCACCCCTATTAGCAGTATTTACCGTTTTTCTCTAAATGCGTATCGCCACCCTTAAGAATACGAAGTGTTTTATCCAGACCCGATTGTCCTCCATCTCAAACGAAGGGATAAGGAATCTCATCCGGAATCGGCAGTAACGGAGGATTCACAACGACAAGCGAAAAACATGAGTCATCTCTCAGAGGGGAGTAAAGGCTCCCCTCAAGCACCCTAGTTTCGTCATCCAAAGAGTTGATGGCAGTGTTTTTCTTACAAAGGTCGACAACAAAAGGGTTGATTTCTACAGATGTTACATCCATGCCACAGTTGGTAAGTATCAGGCCCTGTATTCTGGGGCCAGAACACAAATCGAGAGCCTTCCGTGCGCTCTGCGGTGTAAGGCGCCAATCTCAGCAAATCTGTCCCACAATACTGCGCTGAAGAACAAGACGGAACCCCTGAGCCAAACTCCCCTATACCTTATTAAGGCTAAGACAGGCAAGTTCACGCACCCGGCATATTCCAGAATAACATCCTATTGTTTTAGATGCTCTACAAGCATGAACAGCCGCGAATCGGAAAGATCTTCTAGTTTCGCCCCGACTGACCGCCAAGGGCCAAAATGGCCCCTCCATCCCCGGGCGACTGGCTCTGGCGCGCCGAGGAGTGTCCCCAAGTGCCGGCAGAAAAGAAACGTCCCTATCTGCCGGCTAGAGGGCACCGAAGAGGATGGCGTAGGTAGTGGATTCGCCGAGCTTGAGCTCGTCGCCGGGATTGAGTTGGGCGGAACGGCCGGGCTCGACCTGAATGCAGACGCGCGTGGCCCCGTTTACCACCACGGTTCCGTTGGTGGACGACAAGTCCTCGACGTGCCAGATATTTTGAGCATCGCACCAGATATGGGCATGGCGGGCCGAGACATCGTCGCCGACGTCGGTAATATCGCCCTCACCAGTGGCCAGCGCACCAATCTCAACACCCTGCTCACTCGGCTGAATCCAGCGCGGGGCGCTCACGACAAAACTGTTTTGTACGCGCAGCAAGCCCAAGGGGTGCGCCGGAGCGGGTTCGCGTTCGCCCGCGGTCATCGACATGCCAAGCGAACGCGGCGTGGAGGTGCCTCCGCCACAGGTCGCGTGCGCGTAGTCGATGGCATAGTTCACCGAGGACCGCACATCCGCCGAACAACCGACGGCGACAAACAGCACCAGCACGGCCTCGGCGCGCTCGGCGGGCATGAGTTCCGCCGCCTGGGACAGGCGATCGAGCGCGTTGCGATAGAGATTCGTGTCCTGATGGCACTCTTCGAGCGCGCGTACCATCGGTTCACCTGCAGGACCGCACACCATATTGATCACAGCCGTGGAGTCCATGGGATTTCGCTGGCGCAGGGCCAGTTGCGACATAATACGCGCAGCCGAGGTACCGTATTCGGCAAAGTAGCGCTGCTGAAGCGTGCCGACCGGCGCGCGAACGATAAAGCGGGAAACCCAAGAGCGATCGGCGGCTCGGCTCTGCGGGCTGCGGCCGTCGGCGAGCGGACGGGACGAAAGCACCAGGCCGCACAGCTCGATATGGCTCAGATGCGCCGCGCGCTTAAAGATGTCAAACATGGCCCCGCATGGGGTGAGCTTAACTTGAGATGCCATGACCTAGGCCTCCTTGGTCGTAGAAATAGAATCGGACGATACTTCGACAGGTCCGCCAAAAGTACGGGCAGCTGCGGCTCCACCGGCAAGCGGAGTCGCCATCTGGGCTTTTGTACGTCGCGGTGCCGAAACGGGAAGTTCAAAGGCAAAGCCCATCGCAAGCAAAAACCACGTAAGCGTATAGGTTGCAACCAGAGCGGCAACAAGGCCGCCCATCACGGCGCGTTGGGAAAATACGCTACATGCAGCCACAACCAGCACCGGAACCTCGCAGGCAGAAAGCGCAAGCACACCCTGCAGGAAGCCCGAGCGCCGATTGCGCGCAAGTGCCCCCGCGACAACGCCGGCTATGCCTGGCAGCGCCAACGCCAGTGCGGCAATAATACCCGGTAGCGACCCAGACCACACGAGCGATCCCAAAGTCGCCGTCACGCGAGCGCCCGACGCCAGCAGCGCGGCCGAAACCACGACCACAGCCCAAACCACGCCACAGACGACCGTCGCGCCGACCATCAGCGCGCGACGAACCGCGCGGCCAGACGCATCCATGGGGCACGGCGTGAGCGGCTCGCCGCGGAGCGAACGACCGACATTTTGCGCATAGTGGTCACAAAACGCCGATAGCGCCGCCTCGACCGCCGCCGGCTCGGGACGATCTTTTTGATGGCTGGACAGACAGGCCATCACCACGTCGAACAGCTGGGCATCGACAAACGCCAGCGCATCGCGTAGCTCCTCGGAATCCGGCTCAAGCCCCAGCTGCTGGGCCTGCTCGGCCGCAGCGAGCGCCACATCGGGCTCACGACGAAGCAGCTGAGTCAAATCGCAACCGGGCGCATGGGCACCAATGGGATAGTCGGGCAGCGTGTCCATCTTGAGACGATAGGGGCTGGCGATGTCGCGCGTCTTTTTGCGCGAACCCGAGGTGCCCGAAGTGCTCGGCGCGGCTTCGTATGGCGCGGCGCCGGCAATGAGCTCGTAAACCGTGCTTGCCGCGGCATAGACGTCAATCGCCGGCGACATACGCAAAGCGCGCAGGTCGGGAATATCGTCGGTGAGCATCTCGGGCGGGGCATAGGCAACCGTCGCGCGACGCAGCGTGGCATAACGCTCCGTAAACGACGCCTTGCCGCCGGTACCGGCCACGGCCGACGCAGGCTCAAGCGCCAGCGACGAGCCAAAGTCGATCAGGCACAGGTCAAAGGTGCCCTCGGCAAGCTGCCGGTCAAGCGGTAGACGCGCCGTACGCACCATAATATTAGCGGGCGAAATATCGCGATGGACAAAGCCCTCGCCCACCAGGCTCATACGGCAGAGCAGATCGAACAGGTCGCGACCCAGACGCGCCGCCACAAGCGGCGACAGGCGTCCGGCATCGTCCACGGCAAGTCGCGAACGCAAGCGGGCAAGCGTCTCGCCCTCGACCCATTCCATGACAATTGCAGGCACACCGTCGACCTCGCCCCAGCCATAGAGGCGGGGAAAGCCCTTAAGGCCCGAAAGAGCGCGATGGCATTCGTATTCCTCGCGAAACGCCGCCTTGAACTTGGCGACCAGCGCCTCGTGAGCGGCATCGTCGTCAAACTCATCGCGCGTCGGCAAGATGAGCTGTTTGAGTGCCACGGCCTCGCCTTGGGCGTTGACGGCACGCGTCACGCGGCCGATACCGCCACGGCGCATGGTGGCATCGTCGGCAAACAGCATCGTAAAACGACGCAGATAGGCAGGCAGTTCGCCCTGACCGAGCGCAATGGCCGGCTCAAACCCGTCGACACGCGCCAGGCGCAGGCCGACCATGGGATCGCGACCGAGCGATTGTGGTGTGGTGGATGCAAGATCGGTCATCATAGGGCAAGCGCCGCCACGTTATTGTTGAAGTTACCGAGCGCGACGTCATCATCGCCGTAATGGCCGACCCATTGACATAGGTTGGTGTAACAGCCCCACAGATTGGCATACTGCTGATACCACTTTGACCGGGGCGAGAATGTCTGACGACCGAACTCGGCTCGAATGACAAACATCTCCCCGACCAGGCTGTCGCACGGCCTGGGATCTCCCGTAGAGTTATAGGTCGAGACCACGTCATTGGCACGAGAAACATAGCCGTCGAGCATGTTGTACTTGGTCACAAGCCAGCTGTGAATGCTCTCTTCCTCAGCAGCGGAAAGGCCACCGGAGTTTGCATCGTTGTCAGTGTTGCCGCCCGTCGAGCCGCCGTTTCCAGACCCTCCGGCAGAGGAACCCGACCCAGAGCCACCGCCCGAACTCGACGAATCCGAGCCGGAGCCAGAAGTATCCGAGCTACCGGGCTTTCCGGACTGCTGGGCGTCCTGCTCCTTCTGCTGCTCGACCTTATTCACCGTTGCCGCCACGCTATTGTTGGACAACCGATCGATGATCTTGGTGTTGGTGAGCACGATGGTTTTGCCATTGGCAAGCGTGACTTCGTTGTCCGGGGCCTCGGCGCCGTCCGCGTCGCCGGTGCCAAACACAATATGCGCGACCACACTTGCCCAAGCATATCCAGTCGTGGTCCCCAGGTCACTTTTGACCTCATGCCCCACGCGCGGTTCGCGTGCGGCATGTGCCTGCATCATGGACGGCACGGTCATGCCATAGGCAGAAACGCCAGCTATGACCAGCACCAGCGAGCAAGACAGCAGTGCGTACGCCCGCGGCGCCAAGCCCAGTCGGCGTCGCATGCGCACCGCGGCGCCGCGCTTTGTCTGAGTGCCACCGGGCCGCATGCGTTCTCCTCCAACAAAAACACGCCGCTCGGGAGCGGCGCATTCATTCGAATCCATATTTGAGTGTATCAGCGAACCCAAAAGGTTGCGCAACGAATGGGCAAATTAAGGATGCGAGTGGAAGCATCCATGCGATAAGCGGATACAAAGCATCTTTGTTGCACAACAAACTTACAGTCGCACGGGGAAATTATGGCTACCCCGTGCGTCGCGATGAAGACATACGGCAGGAGCAGGCTCGCCACCTAAATCGTGCGACGGGCCTCGATGGCGCGCCCAAGCGTAAGCTCGTCGGCATACTCCAGGTCGCCGCCCACGGGAAGGCCGCTCGCCAGACGCGATACCTCAACGCCCAGCGGCTTGATAGTGCGGGCCAGGTAGCTCGCCGTGGTCTCGCCCTCGATATTGGGGTTGGTGGCGATGATGACCTCGTGGATGTCCTCGTGGCCCAAGCGTGCCAGCAGCTCACGAATGTGCAACTGCTCGGGACCAATCTTGTCCATGGGACTGATCACGCCGCCCAATACGTGGTAGAGACCGTGGTAGCTGCCCGTGCGCTCAATCGCCTGGACATCGCGCGGCTCGCCCACCACGCAAATGCGAGTGGTATCGCGCATCGAATCCTGGCAGATGGAGCACTCGTCGGCCGTGGCGTAGTTAAAGCAGCGGCTGCAAAAGTGAACCTCCTGCTTAACCTCCAGGATAGCCTCGGCCAGGCGGCGCGCCTCCTCGGCATCGGCCTCGAGCAGGTAATAGGCGATGCGCTGGGCCGACTTGGGACCAATGCCCGGCAGACGGCCCAGCTCATCGAGCAATTTTTGCAGACTATGGTTGGCACTCATATATATGCGTGTCTTAGAACGGCATGCCCGGGATGTTGAGGCCGCCGGTGATGGCGCCCATCTGCTTGTTGGCGAGCTCGTTGACACCGCGGACGGCCTCGTTGACGGCAGCCATGATCATGTCCTGCAGCATATCGACGTCCTCGGGATCGAGGGCATCGGGGTCGATGGTGAGGTTGACGAGCTCCATCTCGCCGTTAACGGTCACCTTGACCATGCCGCCGCCGGCAGAGGCGTCGACGGTCTGGGACTTAAGGTTTTCCTGCGCGGCGGCAAGCTGCTCCTGCATCTTGCGAGCCTGCTTCATCATTTGCTGCATGTTCATACCGGCCATGATGGCTCCTTTACGTGCGGCCGCGCGACAAGCTGCAAGGGCAGCCGGAGCGCGACGGGACTTTCAAACTCAAAAATCGTACCACGGCGCGGGGCAAGCAAGCGGGGCGGACACGCTACCTCAGTCGATATACATGTCCTTGAGCGTGACGCACGCCCAAGATTATGCAAGGTCGAATTATGCAAGGTTGCATAATTATCTCAAGCTACATCTAGCAGAGCTGGAACCAGGCAGTTTATGCGTAGGGCTACAAGGCTACATGGCAAAATGCCGAGCCGCTGCTCGAGGCGGCACGCATGGCGGCTGGGTATAATTTGATTGTCATAGATGACGATTTGGAGGTGCCCTCGTGAATGTCCCAGCCGTACTCCAAAACATCCGCTCAAAACACCCCGTTGCATATGTGGTTCTCTATCTCTTTGTCGTCTGGGTATTACTGGTTATCATCACCCATGCCATAGCTTTTGGAGCAGAACTGCTGATAGCCAGCTCGGACCAGCCCGTCGTCAAATGGGAGACGACCGATGAATGCACCGACGGAACCCGAACCATTTACTACAACAGCCCGTCCCTCTACCAAGAGTTCAAGGTCAAGATAAAGGACTCCAAGATTGTCGATGCCGAACTGGGCTCTTTATTTACAATCGGAGCAACCGTCAACGCCGAGCAAGTCGAGTACACGGACAGCCATGCGACGTATCGTATCGACCTCAGCATCCTAGGCCGACCGTCACGCGCCTGTCTGCTCGAATGCGATATACGCGGCACCACGTTGCACATGTCCGAAATACAGATGCGCCCGGGCAAGGGGTTCTCTTCTTGAGCAGTATACCCGCCTGCGCAGCTACTCCACCGGCTTGAAGATGGTGGACTGGCCGAAGACGCTGCGGATGAGGGCTTTGGCCTCGTCCTCGGTCTGCGGGATGCTCGGGGCTGCACCCTGATGGCCGAAGGGGCCGCCCGCACCGGAGTTGGACTCCCAGGGAGCTGCAGGAGCGTCCTCCTCTTTGGGGGCAGTTGCAGCGGACTTGGGCGCGGACGCCGCACCCGGCACGTCGAACGGAGGCAGATCGTCCCCACCAGCATCGGCAACAAAACCGCCAACCATGGCATCGTCGTAGGGAACCTGCTCGGATTCCCATGGCGCAGACGGCGCGGCGGGCTGAGCCTTGGGAGCGGACGCGCGCTCGGGCGCTCGGGGCGCGGGCTCGGTCGGGAGCTTGCCCGTGGCAGGAGCGCCGGCGGGGTTGTCGGAGCGCAGCCAGGGGGCTTTGCCCAGGTCAGACGACTTGGGCGCGGGCGAGGCAGGCTTGGGCGCGGGTGTCGGAGCAGCCGGTTTGGCCATGACGGGCTTAGGCGCCGACGGGGTCGGCGCCGCTATCGGTGCTGCTTTTGGCTGCGTCGCGCTGGCGCTCGAGGATGCAGGGGCCGCCGAGGACACGGGTTGCGGGTCCGCAGATACCGCAGCCCGTGCAGATGGAGAATGCTCCTCATGTTGAGGAGCCGGCGTGCCACCCCCATCCAGGACATAGTCGACGGTACGACGACCGAAGACCGCACTGACTGTCGGCAGGACCACCGACTGCGTGTCGGCGCGTCCAAGCATCTTGATGGCAAAGGTCGAGCCCGCGGGGAACGAGACCGTGAGCCTGGAGCCGTCGTCAGCCGTGGCGCGGGCATTGAGCAAAAGCCCCGCGTAGGAAGCCTGACGCGCCTTGACACGCTCGACAACCTCGGCCCATTTGCGCTGCAGCTCTCCGGCATCCTCGACCGCGGGCGTCTCGGCAGTACCGGCGGCGGCAACCTGGGCGGCATTGTTGGACTGGGGCTTAGGTGCCGGAGCGGTGGCAGGCGCGGGAGCCGCAACGGGCTGAGGCGTCGGAGTCGGCGCAGGCTGAGGTGCAGGCGCTGCAGGCTTGGAAGCTGACACGGACGCAGAACGGGACGCAGGCTGGGCAGCCGGAACAGCAGCACCACGGTCCCAAGGCATACCGCCCTGGCGCGCGGACGTAGCAGCGGGGGCAGCGGATGCCGCCGGAGCGGCAGCACGAGCGCCCGAAATTAGCGTCGGCTGTTGGGCAGCAGCGGGTACGGATGCTGCAGGCGCGGCGGCCTGAGCAGCAGCCACGCTCGCCGGCACGGCGCCGTTGGCAACCATGGCCTCCAAGCGGGCCACGCGCTCGGCCAATGCCTCAATCGTTAAATCGGCCTCGGGACGTGCCAGGCGCGTGCAGGCGATCTCGAGCACCAGGCGCACGTCGCTCGCGCCCCTCATCTCCAGTGCGGCATCGTCGAGCACCGTCAGCACACGGGCCAGGCGGTCGGCAGGATGCTCGCCAAAGGCAGCGGCCTCGGCAGCAAGCGCCTCGGCCTGCTCGGAGCCGCCCTCAAACAGCTCGGCACGGGCACCGGCAACGCAGGCAACGTACACGTCACGCACATGCGCCACCAGGTCGCGCGTCAGCTCCAGCAGGTCGTTTCCTTCCTCGACCTGCGCACGGATCAGTCCATAGAGCTCGGCAACATCGCGATCGGCAATGGCGCGGGAAAACTCGCCCAGAATCTGGTCCGAAACCTCGCCTAAAAGCGAGCGGGCGTCGTCCGCATGCACAGAACCGTTGCCAAAGACGCTCAGCTGCTCCAGCGTGGACAGCGCGTCGCGCATACCGCCCTTGGCATGGCGCGCCACGATAGCCAGCGCCTCATCGTCGTAATCGAAGCCCTCCTGCTCGCACACGTATGCCAGGCGACGCTCGATATCCTCGTTGCCGATGCGATGGAAATCGAAACGCTGGCAGCGCGAGAGGATGGTCTCCAGAATCTTTTGCGGGTCGGTGGTGCACAGCACAAAGATCACGTGTGCCGGCGGCTCCTCGAGCGTCTTGAGCAGCGCGTTGAACGCCGCCGTCGTGAGCATGTGGACCTCGTCGATGATATAGATCTTGTACTTGCCGCGCACCGGGGCAAAGTTGACGGAGTTGATGATTTCCTCGCGCACATTGTCCACGCCCGTGCGGGAGGCGGCATCGAGCTCGTAGACATCGGGGTGGTTACCCTCGGCAATGAGCTCGCACTCCTCGCAAGTACCGTCGGGCATGCAGCCGCTTGCACCCTCGGCGCGCGCCGCCTCGGCATTGCGGCACAGCAGCGCCTTGGCCAGAATGCGCGCCATGGTGGTCTTGCCCGTGCCGCGCGGTCCGCAGAACAGGTAGGCGTGGGACAGGCGCCCCTCGGTGATGGCGTGCTCGAGCGTCGAGACGATATGCTGCTGGCCCACCACGGAGTCAAAGGTGAGCGGGCGATACTTTCGGTACAACGATTCCATGGGTGCTCCCCCGGGTATACTGAGTCTTGTTGCCGCGGCGGCCATGCGGTCGCACGGCATACTGCATTCCATAATAACCCGTACGGCGAGCCCGCCGCGATAGGAGTCCAAAGAGCATGGCAGACGCAGAGAGCAACCTCGTTCCCTCCGAAGCAGCCGACCAGGTCGAGGTCGCGCTCGAGGAGCAGGCCGCAGCCGACGACGGCATCCTGTACCTCAACGAGTACCAATACGAAAACGACCTCGTCACCGACTTCGCCCGCCTGGTCGCCTCGCCCAGGCGTCGCGGCTCGCTGTATGTCGCCGCGGCAATTGCCGCGCTCATCGGCATCGGCATGCTGGTGGCCGGCGGCAACTGGATCAAGTTTGGCGTCGTCTTGATCGTATTCGGCGCCTTTTTGGCCTGGTGGAGCAAAAACCTGCACCACACCCTCGCCCGCGACTTTATCGACGCCGTTGAGGCCGACGAGTCCATGGGTGGCCGCTATCGCCGCGTCGCCGCCAACGAGGACGGCCTGATGGTTTGGGGCACGAGCGGCAAGTCGCAGTTCTTCCCGTTTGAAAAGCTCGACCACGTGCTCGACGGCGAGCGCATCTTTGTGGCCATGTTCGCCGACCAGGGCGTGACGATCCCTAAGGACACCTTTGTCCGCGGCGATGCCGAGCAGTTCGGTCCCTTCCTTAAGGCGCGCATCAACAAAAAGCTCCGCATCGAGACCAAACGCAAGAAGATGAAGGCAGAAAAGGCCGCTGCCGAAGCAAAACAGGGCGACAAGCCCCAGGAGACCAAGGGCAAGCAGCGCAAGCAGAAGAAGAGCAAGAAGAAGCGGTAGGCCGGCCGACACCGAAGGCGCCTCGTCCCGCGCCCGATTCCGGGCCGGGGCGCCTGGAATCGGGCGCGCGTACCGCCAATGGACCCGTTTTGCCTTGCTCTCGAGCTATTTCACTTCAAACCTTAAGAGCCTCCGCTCCGGCAGATCGGTCATCTTCATCGTGTAAGTCCCGGGAAATGCTTTCTCAAAACGGACGGTCTCGTAACCTTCGAAATAGTCGTTGGTGTTCTGCATCATAAATGGGACGAGCAACTCGTTTTCTGCCCCAACCTCCACGGCAAACGCAGCAGAGCCGCCAAGGACCGGCATGGCTTGCGTTATCAGATCGGTATTGACTACAAAATCATAGTTTGGCGCAGACTCCGGGACCAGATGCCAAACATACGCTTTGATTCCACCGTCGATATTATCCCTATTTCTGACACGCATCTTTACGGCGATAACGCACGTGATGTCGGCATCCTTCAGTCTCGTTTTCGTATCCACGGTGCCATATTTTGAATAATCGTCATGTGCTCGTTTGAGATACTCGCGCGGCGTGAGCAACTCTGCCCCGTCTATGCAAAACGAATACCCATCAGTCACCACATCCTTCGACCCCAGAAACGCTCCATCCATCGAGAGCCATTCGCCCTCCGCGTAATATTTCTCAGGAATGACCGTCCGGTTCCCGTTAACGACGCTCACCCTCATGCCCGCAAGGCCGGCAGCAGCACAGCAAAAAAGCGCGAGCGCCGATCTTCTCGTCCACAGGGTCTTCTTCATCGCGCTCACGACCTTTCCCGAACTTTCACAACGGCACCGTCGCGCATGCAGTAAACCCGATCGGCCAGTTCCTCGAGCACCTCTCCGTCATGGCTGGACAGAAGGACCTCACGACCCGTTGATGCCGCCATCGCCACAACGCGCTTGAGCATTTCAACGCCCGCTTCGTCGAGGGCATTCGTTGGCTCATCGAGAACAAGCAGCTTCGGCTTCTCCATAATTGCCGCAGCTATCCCCAGACGCTGCTTCATCCCAAGCGAGTATGCTCGGAACTTCTTTTTTTCGTCTGCATCGAGCCCCACGAGCCGCAGGGCAGAGCGAATGTCCTCGGGGGTGGCAACGCCCTTGATCTGAGCGATGAGCTTCAGATTGTCGTAGCCAGACAGATATCCCAAAAAGGAAGGCGCCTCGATCAACATCCCCAGACTCGGCGGGAACGAGATGTCCGCCCCAAGCCTTTGGCCATCGATAGAGATTTCGCCTTCGGTAGGCTTGATCAACCCGCAAACCGCTCGCATGAGCATGGTCTTACCCGAACCGTTTATCCCCTGAAGCCCGACCACAGTCCCAGGGTCAACCTCGATGGACACGTTGCGCAGGACATCGTTTTTACCCATGCGCTTCGATACGCCCCTTACGATCACACTCATATCTTGTCCCCCTTTTCTATAAGGTCGGCCCTTCGAAACCACAGTCCACCCAACGATAGGCATAACGACATAAGCCCAATTGATGACAAGACACTCGAGCCCGCCGCGATTCCCTCTTTGACAATTCCACCCCAGCGCAACAGCATCAAGGCGTTACCCAATAGCGCCCAATGTCGTGCATATGCCGAGCAGATCAGGTAGCTCATTAAAACCACAAACGAGACTGACGACCCAAGCACAAACCCAACCGCTGCCTGCGCAAACGCAAGCGCCTCAAAAGCAAATAAGAGACCTATGAAAAACGGCAGCGCATCTGCCTCGGCAGCTTTGAGAAACCACGGCGCCAAATTAGCCAGTTGAAGCGACTCACCATGAATGACCGCGCTGAACGAGGAGCTCACCACCAAGCTCCAAATCACAACAGAGCAAACCACCACGAGCAGTGAAAATGCCGTTACTGCCGCCACCAAGATAAAACGCGAGACCCACCAAAGGGTTCTTGCCCGGCATCGAACAAGCGCTTGCAAACCAAACCCGTGCAACGATTCGGTCGGATAGTCGAGTGTTGTATAGAGAATAAGCAGAATGAGAAATAGCCATCCTAGCGGAGGCACAAACATGACCCCGGGCCTAGGCTCAAACGGAGCAGATCCGGCAAACACGAGCGCAAGATTATCCGCAAACCCCAAGGTATCCGTTCTAACCCCATACACAGAAGACAATCCGTAGGCGTACACCAAGTTCGCAACGGTCACTGCCGCAATTGCAATAAAAGTAAGGATGTTCTTCTTCAAAACGGTCCTCAGGTCCGCGGCGACCAGCCTAAACAGCATCAGACCACCTCGCGTCTTTTCCACGCCCCAGAAAAAGCCAACGAAGCAAGGGTCAATAATATGATTTCCGCAAAACCGGCTCGAATGTCTGGCCAGTTATTCAGCGATTCCGACCTGATGCTGTTGAGGATATTGCAGTTAAACCCCACACAAGCCATTACGCCGAAGATCCAGCCATTTGCAAAATGCCACGCAACCATTAGCAGATACGGGACAATTATCGCTTTGATTCTGCTACGAAACAAAATTGAGAAGCCAGTTACAGCCATGGATAAAGTCCCGAGCGTGACAGCATCGAACAGCGTGTATGCGAGCACATATGACAAAGGATGCGAATAAAATAGACCGGAGAAGTAGCTATGCAGGTAAAGTCCTACGTAAGTCGACTCATCGACCCGAGGAAGATACGCAGGAAAAAGCATCGAGACGATCAGGAAATTGACGAGCAGAGGAATGGCAGTCACTGTAAACGCGGAGAGGAAAGCAGACAGCATCTTTACGTTCACGTACGCCTTTCTGGAAACGCGCGTGCATATCTGCATGTCATAACCACTCAAACGCTCAAAGAGACACGACCAAGATCCAGCCAACATTGCAAGCAGGGGCAGTGCATAGAAAAACACCGACGCAGACAGTGGCGCGTTCGCGCTCACAACAATCCAGTTACCGAAGCTGCTTTCACGTGTTTGACCGAGATAATTTTCGGCTTGCACGCCAACGCCGTAACCAAAAGAAAGAAGGTTGTGGCGCTCTTTTTCCAAATTTGCCCACGGCTCCAGCGCGGCAGCTATTGCAACTGCGACCGCAATCAAGAGAGCAAGGATAAAAGCTGGACGTCTAATCGTTTTCGACAGTTCGTATCTTGCGAGCTTTTGGTTCATACGTCCTCCTCCCCCTTCCGACCCAGAAAGCCAGAAGGGAGCCATTTCAAACAACTATGCGGGAAGCTTGTGGAAATGCCCGACGCAGTCGGGGCTCCATACGCCAATAACAGTGCCGTAGCCAGACTCCGCCCATGCAGTCAGTCGCGCCGCAGATCGCCCGTTCTCACGGACGAGGTTATACATTTCCCACTGTCCCTTGTGATTCGAACGTACGTTCCCTGAGTACAATTCATGCTGCCGCTACCGCTTGTGTTATACGCACCGTCTGTATATAACCGAAGCGGATTTCCCGTATGGCCCTGGATATCCAGATAGAGCGATGAGGAATCATCCTTTTGACGGTAGCCAGTTGCACTCGTCCCGGCACATTGAAAACTAAATGCCTTATCGGCATTGTTCGTACAGGTCGTAATTCCCGTATCGGCGTTTTGAGTAATGCTGGAAACCTGAGAGGTGTCAAACTCCTCTTGTGCAAACGATGCAGCGGGAACCCCTAGGGACAGACCAGCTGCAATCACCAAGCCGACTCCGATTCGAGCAATAGCGCTCCTTGGCTTAATCATGGCCTTCTCCAATCAAAAGCGGTTAACAATGCGTCGACGCACGGCAACCTTCGCATGAATAGAGAAAGATGTCTGTAAACACCCGCTATTGAGTTGATTGCTCAGGCGTTTACACGTTATTTACCTGCGATAACAATAAAATTAGCTCCGCCTTATTCTTGATCTTCAACTGGCGGTAAGATGCAGACCGCAGCGCTTGCACCGTAGATGCAGCGTAACCGACATCCTCCGCAATGGCCTTTGTCGTTGCCCCCTCTGCCGTCATCAGCAAAATTTGCGACTGAACATCAGAAAGGGAGCGCGACGTAAGCAGGGCCAGCTGGCGCACGCGGGCCGTTTCGGTGGACCCGTTCGCCCGGTACTCCAAGACGGCCTTCTCGTCCTCAACCGAGCGGGCGAGCGCGATGTGCGTAACGAACATGGGCACAGACCAGCAAACAATCACCGTTGCCACGACGACATTGACAGCCGAACTTTGCCCCAACAACGACGCGAGGAACAACGGCTCGAAAACCGTCAGATCCTGCACCATATTGAGCAAGACAGCCCAAACAGGAGCCGTCGCCCCGAAGCAAAGCATCCATATCCCAAGCATTTTGCGCTGCGGACAGCTTCGCATCACTATATATGTGAGCAGCACCCCCGTCAGCACCGCAAGTCCATGGATTCGCCCCCTAGCGACCGCATAGATTAAGGCAACCATGCCCATTGACACCAACGGCACGATAGCCCGAGCATGGGCATGCACCTTAAACGGACGCAGCCCAACAGCGAGCGAAGCCGTAGACGCCACGCCGCAAAACAGGACCGGCACAGCCATCAACGGAACGCGTATGCACATCAATGCCGCGATATAGATAAAAGACCATTCCACAGCAGATAGCACCGCCCATACGTACGGGCTTCCGAGCCAAATCGCTTCACCCGCTCTATCCAGCGCAGCGCCACGATTCGCTTTTCCACCCGCGTAGCGTAGCGACAGAAGCAGTCCGAGACCCAATGCGTAGCTTAAGAGGGAAAAGGCGACAGCCCGCGAAACACCGGACCCCCAATCGCTATCCGCCATTACCAAGGGCCCCGCCGCAAGGAGGATAAAGAATAATGTGAGCAGGTATCGAAACAGCCGGCGCGTTCGAGCTGATGCCACTATATCGTCAGCATGCCGCTGCGGTAGCTCATGCCCTACAGTATCGCCCTCACCCGCAAACAGCGCCACGAGCTCGCGTGAGCCCGCAACCGACGCCTTCCCGTATGCTCGGTGAAGCGTTGTTCTCACCGTCGATGGCTTCGTATCCGTCTCCTTGGCAATTTCCGCCGGCGTTTTCCCTTTGAGCAGCAGTCGAACAAACTGCTCTTCTCTAGGCGACAGGGCAGGGGAAAACACCCCCGCATCGAATGTGTCGGACGCACAGGCGATATCCGAATTGTTGTCCCGTTTCCCCCTTAGCAACATGCATACGAAGGCAGCAGCGATAACGGACCCCATCGCCAGCAATGCAATGACCACGGCATCGCTTGCGAAGTATGCCGCCTCAACAGCCGGAATAAGACCAATAGGAACTGCTACGAGCACAGAACAGGCAAACACGTCGCGCCGCCCATGGCCAAAGGCACGAGGGCGGCAAAACGGCGGGGCCACAGTCAATGCGAGATAGACCAACGGAATTAAAAGCGCAAGGCCAATTGACGCGGCCGTTACAGGGGGCATCCCCCATGGCTCGGGAACGACTCTCCATGAAACTCGACAGCAAAACAGCAGGCAAGACATGACGGCTATTGTTTCTGTAAAAATCGCGTCCTGCGGGTGACGAGTTTCCCTTTCGTCAGTCCGTGTCGACCTCTGCGTCAAAGGAGAGTCCGCCGTGCCCCAAATAACATATGAGAGAAGCAGCGACCCAACAAAGCACGAGACACACGAAACGCCATGTAACAACCAAATCGGTGCAAACACGATTGGAATAGAGTCTCCGCGAGCATAGAAAGCCAGGTCGGCCCATTCGGGAACCGTTGCAATAACACCAAGGAAAACACCGATGGCACCGAGATGCCTCGGCCTTCTCATTCCCCCCTTGCATAGCGCAGCACCATGAACAAACGCCGCGAGGCATGCGCCCAGGATAACGAGCCAGGTCATTGCACCTGACGCTAGGCCGATTGAAGATGAAAACCGGTGATAAGGGGTGACCGCCATTACGACAAGCGCAATGGCGCAGGCAAATGTAGCAGAACGGCGGGAAAAGAGCATACGGCCTCCATAGCGTGTCATTATATCGCTCGAGCCGCTCGTTTATCTCTGTTCTCACACCAGCCAGCATCAATGATTCAGGCGAACTCCAATCCGCGCCAGATCACGGTCCGGCTTTTGTTCGCAGTCCCCACATCAAAGCGGGATGCGGTTTCCTTTTGGACGCCGGTTCGGAAAGCGCATCCCGTTCCAGGGCAATATTCTGGGATGCAGTTTCCGCAGCCCACCCCATTTGGAAAGCGCATCCCATAATTTGGCTGAAAACTGAGATGCGCTTTCCAAACGAGCCGAAACGGGCCGAATCGATCGGGCCACCTCGCATCCCGCTATCCTCGCCATCTGCCCGAGCGTGCTACACTAGCAGCATCTATGCCACCGCGAACGGCTCGGCCCCGCGCCCGCCGCTCGCAAACGAACTTTAAACGCACGAGGGTTGGCCATGCCGCTTTTCTCGCAACATACCGCCCGGTTCTCGCCGGACGTTCCTTTGGAGGGCACCAGCTCTCGCGAGCTGCTCAAGCGGTACCAGCCGCTCGAGACACTTGCGACCGGCGGTTTTGGCTCCATCGAGATCTGCCGCGACACGCACCTGCGCCGCCGCGTCGCCATTAAACGCATCCCCCTTATCAACGGTGCCGGCATGCCCGCTAGCGACATCATGGATGTCCTGCGCGAGGCGCACACTGCCGCCATGCTTCAACATCCCAACATCGTGCAGGTCATCGACTTTACGCACGACACAGCCTATGCCTACCTGGTTATGGAATATGTCGATGGCATGTCGCTGGCCGAGTTTTTGCACCGCGCGGACGGCCACTCACTTACCTTTGACGAGGCCGCGGCCATTGCCGATGCCCTGGGCCAGGCGCTCACCTTCGCCCACAGTAATGGCGTACTCCACCTGGACATTAAGCCCGCCAACGTGCTCATCGACCACTCGGGCAATGTAAAGCTCACCGACTTTGGCATGGCGCGGCTGTCGTCCGCCGGTGGCTTTGGCGGCTCACGCGGCGGCACCATCGGCTACATGCCGCCCGAGCAGCTCGATATCGAGACCGGCACGGTCGACGAGCGCGCCGATGTCTTTGCCCTCGCCTGTGTGATCTACGAGGGCCTGTGCGGCAGCGCTCCTTTTATGGCGGCCACGCCCGCCGACTCGCTCGGCCGCATCATCGGCGGCGCCACCTATCCCAGTGAGCTGATGCCACACTTTCCCCCGGGAGCCGAGGCCGCGCTCATGAGCGCGCTCTCCCCCATGCCGCAGGACCGCCCCAACAGCATCGAGGCATTTTGCGACCAGCTCCTTGCCGGTCTGGGCAGCGTGCGCGAAGGCCGTCGCAGCCTGGAGCAAATGGTTGGCGAACTTTCGGATGACGAGCAGGAGCTCGACGATATCGAGCCGTCGCACTACGAGGACGACACCATCGAAGTCGACCCCGCACTCGGCTGGGCAGGCACGCGCTGGAGCCATGCGCGCGACTACGCCATGCACGCTATCTCGGCGCTAACGTGCGGCGCCTTTAGCTTTTTGCTGATGCAGACGGCCGGCGTCGCGGCGCTTCCCGGCCTGGTCATTGCGGCTATCGCGATCGGAGCGGCGGCCGGCCTGGCCCCCCAGATTGGCTCGGCCATCTCGGCTGTGGGCTTTTTGGTGCTCATGGCAAACGCCACCATGCAGGCACAGGGCGTCCTGTCGATGTTGCCCGTCGCGGTGATCTTTGCCGCCGCCATGTCCGGTTGGTGGATCGCCTGGGGTCGCACCGAGGCTGCCGCGAGCGCCGCACTCACCTGTGCACTCGCGCTTGGCTGTCTGACCGGCAATACCTTCCTGGCAGCTGGGGTCACCGCCGGCGTCGCGTCATTTTGGCTCGGCCCGGCAAGCGCCGCCGCGGCAACGGGCATGGGCGCACTTTTTGCCCGTCTGGCCACGGTCGCGCTTTCAGCCGGAGGCGTGCTGGGGCTCGGTAACGTTGCCGCAGCGCTGGGAGACCCACTCCTTTGGGCTGCCTTTGTGCTGGTAGCGGCAACTGCCGCGGCGTCATCTGCGCTGCTCAACGCCCATGCCAAGCGTGCCGATCAGGGCTCAAACCTTGCCGTAATCGCCGCCATCGCTGTCGCCGGCATCGGCTGCGCAGCGGCGTCCTGTCTTGCACACCATATGGAAATTGCCAGCCTTGCAGCCGCGGTCGTCGCCAAGGCGGCGGTTGCGGGAACCCTATCCTCTATAATCGTTGGGATATGCCTATATTTGCTCGGATACCAAAGAACCTATACGGAGAGTGATCTTTCGTGAACTTCCTGAACATCTTCGAGGACCACGTGGCCGGCATCTTCGGTGCCACCCGTGCCCCGTTCTCCTTTAAGAAGCTTGCCAAGCAGGCCGCTCGCGACATGGAGGATCAGACTCTGGTGATCAACGGCGTCAACACGGCGCCGGCACTCTATACCATCCTGATCGCCGCCGACGACGATCCCATGCTCGCCCCGTTCTACCCCGAGCTTTCGCGCGAGGTCCGCGAGTTTGTGAAGGCGCAGGCCGAAAAGCGCCGCTATGTCTTTGTCGGCGAGCCCCTCGTGCGCTTTATGATCGATCCGCAGCTGCGCGCCGGCAAGTTCTCGGTCTTTGCCGAGAACGTCGATGCCCCCACGCTCGGCCGCCTGTACGAAGAAGAGCGCGCCTATCAAAACGGTCTGGGCCAAAACAACTCCGCGGCAAGCCGTGCCGCCAGCGCCCCGCGCGCCGGCCAGCAGCAGTTTGCTGCCCCGCAGCAGCAGCGCCCCGCCGCCATGCCCCAGCAGCAGCCGACGCCTCGCGCCGCCGCTCCCGACCCGCTTGCCGTGGCAGACCCCTTCGCGCCTAGCGTCCCCGACCCCGCCGCAGCACCCATCCCGGTGCCGCAGACCGTCTCGCGCGACGCGCTTGCCGGCATGGGCGGAGCCGCCGCGACCGGTGCCGCCGTGGGCCTAGGCGCCGCAGCCGGCATCGCCTCCAACATGGCGAGCACTCGCGCCCCGCAGCGCCCGCTCGCCCAGCTCGTCGACGTCGTGAGCGGCGAGAGCCATAGCATCACCTCCGCACAGGTGACTATCGGTCGCGAGCGCTCGGTTTCCGATATTGCCCTGCGCGACCCCAACGTGTCGCGCCGCCACGCCCAGCTCACCTTTACGGGCTCGGATTGGTCGATCGAGGACCTCAATTCCACCAACGGCACGCTCGTCAACAACCGCCGCATTACGCGCTGCCCGCTGCGCAACGGCGATCTGCTGACGTTTGGCCTGAGCACCTTTGAATTTAGGGGATAGTCTCTTATGAACATCGATATCGTCCTTTTTGCAGGCCGCATCGTCCTGGTCGCCCTGCTCTATATCTTCCTGTTCGCCGTCATGAAGACCGGCGTGGGACTTGTGCGCGGACAGCGCCGCGACTCGGCTATCTGGACGATCGATGTGGACAAGGGTCCGCGCGGTATCCGCGGCATCCACGTAGACATGCTCGGCCCCGTCATCGTCGGTCGCTCGCCATCTTCGGACATCTGCATCAACGAACCGTTCGTCTCGGCCTCGCATGCGCGCTTTTCGCTGCAGGGCCCGGCGCTCATCATCGAAGACCTCAACTCGCTTAACGGCACGCTCGTCAACGGCCGCCAGCTTGTGGAGCCCGCAACGCTGCGCGAGGGCGACGAAGTCCAGATTGGCGACGTGGTCATGAAGGTGAACCGTCGATGATCGACGAGGAGAACAAGTCCGCGACTATGACCGAGGCACCGGCTGCCGCCACAGCTGCGCCGGCCCACGCCGCTCCGGCGGGCTCCGCACCCGTGGAACCCGAGGACACCGTGTTCTCCCTGCCTCTTTCGCATGTAACGCATGATATTTCGGATCTCGCCGATAACGAGGACGAAGAGGATACCGTAGCGGCGCCCATCGGCGCACATGCCGCGGAACAGCCCACAGCGCCCGAAGCAACCCCGGCGCCAGCTCACTTTGCAGAGCCTGTCGCCGCGGCAATCAACGAGAGCGCTGCGGTGTTTGCGGCACCCGAGCCCGCCGCGCCGGCGTTTCCCATAGCCCCGGCATCCGAGGTTGCGCCCGTGTCTACGCCGGCGCCCGAGCCTATAGACGTCAGCCCGCAAGACGACGAGTCGACCGCCCGCGTGTCCGAGGAGCCCGACTCCCCGGACACCGGCGATTCCGAATCAAACGCCGAGACCGACACCGTCTCTCCCGGTGACACAGCCGAGATCGACGTAGCCGCCGTTGAAGCCAAGCTCAAAGACCCCGGCTCGACCATGAGCTTTGAGCCCCTGACCGAGGAGCGCATCGAGACCGACTCGACCTATGATGCCGGCACCACCACGCAACTCATGTGGGGTGCCCGCTCCGACGTTGGCTGTGTGCGCCCGCACAATGAGGATTCCTACCTGGTGCAGTCGCCGCTCTTTTGCGTATGCGACGGCATGGGCGGTCACGCCGCCGGCGAGGTAGCCTCTTCCATCGCCGTCGAGACTATTGCCAAGACGGCCCCGCAGTCCGCCGACGCAGCACGCCTGGCGGCAGCCGTCGAGGCAGCTAACGCCGCCGTAATCGAGGCGGCCCTGAACGGCCTAGGCAAGCCCGGCATGGGCTGCACAGCCACTTGCGCCTATATCGAAAACGACACGCTCGCCATCGCCCACGTGGGCGACTCTCGCGCCTACCTGCTCCACGAGGGCACGCTCATCCGCGTGACCCGCGACCACTCCTACGTGGAGGAGCTCGTGGACGCCGGCGAGATCACGGCAGACGAGGCTCGCGTCCACCCCAACCGTTCGGTCATCACCCGTGCGCTGGGCTCAGACCCCGCCATGTATGCCGACCACTTCACTCTGCATATCGAGGAAGGCGACCGCCTGATACTGTGCTCTGACGGCCTTTCGAGCATGATTCCCGATAGCGATATCGAGAACATCGCCACGCAGTCCTCAACCGCGCAAATCTGCGTTGACAACCTAGTGGACGCGGCGCTTGCCGCCGGCGGCCACGACAACGTGACCGTAGTAGTCGTTGACCTGGTTGACGATGGCGTTATGCGCGAGGCGCAACGCGTGCGTCGCCGCAACGTCACCATCGGCGTCGTCTTAGGTCTCGTCTTGGTGCTGGCGGCTGCCATCTGGGCCTACACGGGTGTCACCGGCTCGTACTACCTGGGTACCTACCAGGGCAATGTCGCCGTCTGGCGCGGCCTTCCCGGCAAGCCGCTCGGACTCAAGCTTCACTGGCTCGAAAGCGAAACCAGTATCAAGCTGTCCGACCTGCCCGAAGACACGCAAAACCGCCTCAAGGCGGGTATTCCGCAAACAAGTGTCGACGATGCGCAGGACACGATATCCAAGTACCGCCACCAGATCGACGAGGAGCAGACCCGCCAGGTGATCGACGCGCAAACGATTCGCGACAACACCGACCAGAGATCGACCTCCGAATCAGATTCCGAGAAAACCGCCGAACAGTCCGCCGAGGCCGAAGCCTCCGATAAGAATTAGAAAGGGAGTGCCGCTTATGAGTCGCCGCAACACCGAACTGCTCTTGCTCATCGCCTCGGCGTTCCCCGTCATCCTGCTGTATGCGATGTACGTGCTCACCGCGGGCGCCGCCATCTCCTTTGAGACGCTCGCCGTGCCGATCGGCCTCTTTGCCGCCTTCGCCGCGGCACATATCGCCGTGCGCATCTTGGCGCCCGGCGCCGACCCCGCCATCCTACCCATCGTATTTATACTTTCGGGCATCGGCATCACGTTCGTGACACGCCTCGCCCCCGCTCTCGCCATCTCACAGCTCATCATCCTGTTTGTCTCGGTGGCCCTGATGGTGGGAACGCTCGCACTGGTCAAAAACCTCGACGTGGTCATGCGCTACAAGTACACCTTTGGCATCATCGGCATCATCCTGCTGATGCTGCCCATCTTTATCGGCACCACGATCTCGGGCTCCAAGCTGTGGATTCGCATCGCGGGCTTTACCATCCAGCCTGGCGAGTTCGCCAAGGTCTTTATCGTGCTGTTCCTGGCCGGGTACCTGGCCGAGAACCGCGAGCTGCTCTCCATCTCCAACCGCAAGATCCTGGGCTTTAAGATCCCTCGCCTGCGACTGCTGCTGCCGCTGTTTGCCGTGTGGGGTGTGTGCCTGCTCGTCGTCGTCTTCGAACGCGACCTGGGTTCGGCCGTGCTGTTCTACACCATCTTCTTGCTGATGCTCTACGTTGCCACGGGGCGCTTTTCGTATGTCGTTATCGGCCTTGCGCTCTTAGCCGTTGGAGCTGTGGGCGCCTACAAGTTCCTGTCTCACGTTCAGGTGCGTTTCCAGGTTTGGGTCGATCCGTTTAAGGACGCCCAGGGCCAGGGCTACCAGATCGTCCAGTCGCTCTTCTCGCTTGCCGATGGCGGCCTGGTCGGTGTTGGCATCGGCAACGGCATGGCCAACAACATCCCCGTCGTCGAGTCCGACTTTATCTTTTCGGCTATCGGCGAGGAGATGGGCCTTTTGGGCGGCGGCGCCGTGCTCATCCTGTTTATGCTTTTTGCCGTGCGTGGCCTCACCACGGCTGCCCGCGCTAAATCCGACCTTGCCGCCTTTAGCGCCACCGGTCTTACGGCAGCCATCAGCTTCCAGGCCTTCTTGATCGTTGGCGGCGTAACCCGCCTGATCCCGCTGACCGGCGTCACCCTGCCCTTTATGAGCCAGGGCGGCTCCTCGCTGCTGGCAAGCTTTATCATCGTCGCGCTCCTGCTGCGCGCCGGTGACGAGGCGACCGGACGCGAGGCCGAGCTTACCGGCACCGGCACCATGGCCGCCATCACCGATGATCAGGTCGCATCTGCCGCCGCCCCGACGGGCACGCGCTTTGCCACCTCGTCTTCCTACGGCAGCGGCAGCCATTCCGTCGGCTCGCGCATGCGCCGTCGCCTGCTCGACACGCCTGAATCCGGTGTGCTCGGCCGCGTTGCGCTCGCCAACCGTCTAACCCGTGCGGTGCTCGCCTTTACGGCGCTGTTCGCCATCCTTATCGGCAACCTCACCTATGTCCAGGTCATTAAGGCCAAGGACTATCAGGACATGCCGACCAACAACCACACCATCGCCCGCTCCAAGTACATCCAGCGCGGCTCCATCATCACGTCCGACGGCGTGACGCTGGCCGAGTCGCTGCAGCAGGAGGACGGCACCTACGTACGCTCCTACCCCAACGGTAACCTGGCAGCGCACGTGGTTGGCTACGTGAGCCAGCAGTATGGCACCACCGCCATCGAGAGCGTCATGAACGACACGCTCACCGGTTCTAAGGACTACTCCAGCTGGAACAACGCCATCGCGTCGCTCGCGGGCCAGACCCAGCCGGGCAACACCGCCAAGCTCACCATCGACTCGCGTATCCAGACGGCGGCCGAGCAGGCACTCAAGGGCTTTAAGGGCGCTGTAGTGGTCATCGACCCGCGTACCGGCGCGGTACTCGCATGTGCCAGCTCGCCCACCTACGACAACACCAACATCGACGCCCTGCTGCAGGCGGGCGGCGGCGAGGACGGCTCCATGTACAATCGCGCCATGGACGCGCTGTACACGCCGGGCTCCACGTTTAAGGTCGTTACGCTTTCCGCGGCACTCGAGACCGGTACCGCCAGCCTTACCAGCACCTACCAGGCGCCCGGCTCCATGGACATCGGCAACGCACCGGTCACCAACTATGCCAACGAGAGCTACGGCACCATCAGCCTGCAGCAGGCCTTTGCCGTGTCCTCCAACGTCGTCTTTGGCCAGGTGGCAAACGAAGTTGGCGCAAACACGCTCGTGCAGTTTGCCAACGCCTTTGGCTACGGCCAAAAGCTCGGCCAGGACCTGACCTCCGCGGCCTCCATCATGGCCGACCCGTCGCTCATGACCGAGTGGGAGACCGCCTGGGCCGGCGCCGGCCAGCCTGTCGGCATGGACCACACGCCCGGGCCGCAGACCACCGTCATGCAAAACGCCGTGATTGCCGCCGCCATCGCTAACAGTGGCGTGGTCATGGACCCGTACTTTGTAGCCCAGGTACTCGCCCCGGACGGAACTGTGGTCAAGACCGCGCAGTCCCGCTCGCTGGGTCAGGCCGTCAGCTCCGCCACGGCCGACCAGGTCAAGCAGGCCATGCTCGCCGTCGTCCAGTCCGGTACCGGCACCGATGCCCAGGTCCCCGGCGTCAAGGTCGCCGGCAAGACCGGCTCGGCCGAGACCGGCGGCACCAACGTCAACTCGATGTTCGTTGGCTTTGCACCTTACGATTCACCCACGGTCGCCATCTCGGTGGCCTTGGAGGATTACGACAAACACGACGTCAAGGCGGCCAAGATTGCCGGCATCGTCCTGACCGCGGCGCTCGCCGCACAGGGAGCGTGATGCCCATGATCGAATCGGACACCCGAGGCGCGCCGCGGCCGAAGAGTTAGCGGCAACGCGCCACACGGCCCCAGCGGCCACATCGTAGGTACTACACACATCGTTGAGCGAATAGTTATGTTAGGAGCAGGAATGGAACAGAGGGTCCTCGGGGGAAGATACCTCCTCAAGGATAAGGTGGGGACAGGCGGCATGGCGACCGTCTACCGTGCACAGGACCAGGTCCTCGACCGCACGGTTGCCGTCAAGATCATGCTACCGCAGTATGCTGGCGACGCAACCTTCGCCGCACGCTTTAAGCAGGAGGCCCAGGCAGCAGCCGGTCTCTCCTCCCCCTATATCGTGGGCGTCTACGATTGGGGCAAGGACGGCGACACCTATTACATCGTCATGGAGTACCTGCGCGGTACCGACCTTAAGAGCGGCATCAAGAGCCACGGCGCCCTCGACCCCAAGAAGGTCGCCCAGATCGGCTCGCAGATCAGCTCCGCGCTTTCGGTCGCTCACAAGCATGAGATCATCCACCGCGACATTAAGCCGCAGAACATCATGGTGCTGCCCGACGGCAACATCAAGGTGATGGACTTTGGCATCGCGCGCGCCAAGAACAGCCACCTCACGCAAGACAACAACGTGCTGGGAACCGCCCACTACGTCAGCCCCGAGCAGACCCGCGGTCAGGACCTCGGCCCCACCTCGGATATCTACTCGCTGGGCGTCGTGATGTACGAGTGCGCCACCGGCCGCGTGCCCTTTGACGGTGATGACGCCATCTCGGTCGCACTCAAGCAGGTCAACGAGCTGCCTATTCCGCCGAGCCAGATCAACTCCGGTGTCGACGCCGACCTTGAGCGCATCATCCTCAAGTGCATGGAGAAGGACCCGGCAAACCGCTTCCAGACCGCTGACGAGCTGCGTCAGGTGCTCAACAGCTACCTGTCCGGTCGTGCCGTCAACATCTCGGAGCCCACGCGCATCATCGGTGCCCCCGGCGAGCTTGGCGCCACCAAGACTCGCGAGCTTTCCGATCAGACGCGCGCCATGGTGCGTCCCGTCTCGGGCGTGAGCGGCCAGAATACCGCCCGTAGCTCGGTTTCGGGTTCCACCGGCTCCTACGAGGTCGAAAAGCCCAAATCCAACAAGAACAAGATCATCGCCGCCGTGGTGGCAGCCGTTGCCGTCATCGGCATCGTGGTGGCCTTTGCCACAGGACTCTTTGGCGGCGAGCAGGTCACCGTTCCCGATGTACTGGGCAAGGACCAGCAGACTGCCGTCGAACTGATCAAGGAAGCCGGCCTCGAGGTCGGCACCATCGACCAAAGCTACAACGACGATGTCGACGAGGGCAAGGTCGCCGAGCAGACGCCCAACGGCAACACCAAGAAGGCCAAGGGCACTAAGGTGAACCTGGTAATCTCCAAGGGCCCCAAGCCCTCCGAGAAGGTTGAGGTTCCCCGGCTTGTCGGCCTGACCAAGGACCAGGCAGAAGCCGCGCTGGCAAGCGTTGGCCTGAAGGGCAACGCCTCCGAGGAGGCCAACGAGGCCGATGAGGGCCAGGTCTTTGAGCAGGGCACCGAAGCCGGTAAGGAAGTCGCGAAGGGCACGACCATCTCGTACAAGGTCTCCAGCGGCCCGGATACCACGTCCGTCCCCGACCTGACCGACATGACCGAGGCCCAGGCGCGCAACGCCCTCGATATGGCAGGCTTTGGCGTCGACGTGAGCTACCAGGAGAACGACTCAGTTACCGAGGGAACCGTGATCAGCTGGAACCCCAGCGGCAAGCAGAAGCCCGGCGCCACGATTACCGTCGTCATTGCCAAGAAGTCCGGCAAGGCCAGCGTTCCGGGTAACCTGTACGGCAAGAGCATCTCCGCCGCCGTCACCGCGCTCAACAACGCCGGGTTCTACAACATCGCGTTCTGCGACCAGAACGGCAACCCCGTGAGCGGCAACGAAAACGCCACCGTTACGGGCGTCTCCCCCACCGGCAAGCAGTCCACCGACAACACGATTACGCTGACGGTTTCGATTTCTGGCTCGGGTTCGGGCTCTGGCTCGGGCACGAGCACGGGCGACGATTCTGGTACGACCAACTAGTCGCCGCCCCACCGCCCATTACGGCTCCCGCCGCAAACATATTCGCTCACAGGCGCCCGCTTGCTCCCCCAGCAAGCGGGCGCTTCGTTTTTGACATGACATGAACCAGAAGAGCCCGGTACCGTGGCGGTGTACCGGGCTCGACAAATCTCTGGTGCCCCCGGGCGGATTCGAACCGTCGACACCCGCTTTAGGAGAGCGGTGCTCTATCCCCTGAGCTACGGAGGCATGCTGTACTAGTGTAGCAGATTTACGCCGCTGTAATGCAACGTATAGCCACTCTTCGAAGTTGCGGTGGAACAGCCCTCCGGAAAGTGCGTCCCACTATCCAGGCAAATTCTGGGTCAGACTTTCCCCATGAGACTTCGCTGGGAAACTGTGACCCAGAATTTCGGCTCGAAACGGGACACGGTTTCCCAAACGACCCCGTTCCGGAAACTACATCCCGGAATCGACGCTCGAACTGGGATGCACTTTCCCGATCGAGCCACATGGGAGACTGCGCCCCACTTTGAGGGGGCGCTCTTTAATGACTACTTGCCTTTGTGGAAAAGGTTTTTGATAACGGAGGGGATGCTCTTGGCGCCCTTGGCCGTCACATCGATAAAGTCGGGCGAACGCACGAGCTTATCCTCGTCGACGTACTTACGGACCGCGCGAAGCGTCTCTTTATCGTCGCGCGTCGAAAACGTAAAGTGGCCGTTGTCCTTGGTGAAGATGGCAAAACGCGTAATCTTCTTGGTGCCGCGCAAAACCTCGGCGGCAATATAGTCGACCTCGTCCCACGGGATTTGGATATAATCCTCGGGATTGCGCTCGTTATAGTACTCAAACGCCTTATTGCCCACCATCACGTTACCGTGACTGGTAAGCCCCATCAGGCAGGTTGCCGGCGTTGCCAGATCGACCGTGCTGTTCTGAGATTGCGCCATACGCGCCTCGCCCTCCAAATAAAACAATCGGACCGCATCCAGTGTACCCACCGGGTGCGGTCCGTTTCAATGGCTCAAAAGCCCTTGCCTAGCAACTCTCGGTCTTAAGCCGAAGCGTGCTTACATGAAGCCGCAGACGCGACCGATGATGCCGACGGCGAAGAGAGCCAGGATGATGACGATCGGGCTGACCTTCTTCTTGAGGAGCTTGCAGACCAGAAGGGTCAGGCACACGGCGGCAAGGCCGGGGATGAGCTGATCGAGGTTGGCCTGAAGCGTGGTGACCTTCACCGGGTCGAGTGCGTTGGCACCGACAGAGCTGTACATCGTCAATGCCTGCTTGATGCCCTCAGAACCGGCGGGCAGGTTGGCCCAGTCGATATAGGCGCCAGCGGACTGCGTGACCTTGGAGACGACCGGGGTGAAGGAGATGGACACCCAGCGCTCGACCAGGGCGCCGATGATGAACATACCCAGGATGGAAGCACCCTCGGTGACCTTGCCCATCAGACCGCCGGAGAGGTCCTTGGCGATGGAGGAGCCGACCTTGTAGCCAAACTCCTGCGTGTACCACAGGAAGGCGTAACGGATGATGTTCCACGCGAAGAAGAACAGCAGCGGACCGGCGATGCTGCCGGACAGGGCCAGGGAAGCGCCCAGTGCACCCAGAATCGGGCGAAGGGTGAACCAGAAGGCGGGGTCGCCGACGCCGGCGAGCGGGCCCATCATACCGACCTTGACGCCCTGAATGGCGACGTCGTCAATCGGAGCACCGTTGGCGCGCTCCTCCTCGAGGGCGAGGGTAACGCCAATGACGGGGGCGGAAACATAGGGGTGGGTGTTATAGAACTCCAGGTGGCGCTTAAGAGCGGCAATCTGGTCATCCTTGCTGGTGTAGAGCTTCTTGATCGCAGGGATCATTGCGAAGCACCAGCCGCCGTTCTGCATACGCTCGTAGTTCCACGAGCCCTGAAGGAACTGATGACGGAAGCAAACCTTCTTACGGTCAGCCTTGGTGAGCTGAATCTTGTTCTCTGCCATATGTATCACTCCCCTCCTACTCGTAATCGTTCAGAATGTCGCCGAGCGGGTCACCGGAGCCACCGCCCATGCCGCCACCCTGCTTGGCCAGATCCTTAAGGCCAAGGTAGATGAGGGCAAGGGAGATGCCGATGAGGCCAAGGGCGATCAGCGTGAGCTGAGGGATGGCAGCAAGGACAAAGCCGAGGATGAAGAACGGCCAGGTCTCCTTGGTGGCCATCATGTTGATGACCATGGCGTAACCGACGGAAGCGACCATGCCGCCGCCGACAGCCATGCCGCCGGACAGCCAATCGGGCATAGCGTTAAGCGCGCTGGTAACGGCCTCGGCCGGGATGATGCACAGAAGTACTGCCGGGATGGCGATACGAACACCCTGCATGAGGATGCCGGCGTACTGCCAACGCTCGATGCCGGCGAAGTCGCCCTTCTCGGCGCAGGCGTCCATGGCGTGAACCATAGCGGTAGCCAGGGTACGGCAGATCATGGTCAGGAACAGACCAGCGACCGACAGCGGGACGGCGACGGCGATGGCGGCGGTAACGGCCTTGGCCGAATCGGTGGCGCCACCGTTGAGGGCGAGCACCATGATGATCGAAGAAGCGACCGAGGCCAGAGCGGCGTCAGGCGCGACGGCGGCGCCGACGTTAGCCCAGCCAAGGGCCATCATCTGGAGCGAACCGCCCAGGAGGATGCCCTCCTGAAGGTGACCGGTTACGAGACCGATAAGCGTGCATGCCACGAGCGGCTGATGGAACTGGAACTCATCCAGAACGCCTTCCATACCGGCAAGCAACGCGACAATCGCAACAAGCAGAATAGTGATTGCAGACATGTATCGGACCCTCCTTTACTATGCTTGAGCGGCCAGTTCGGCCTTAGCTTTCTTCAACATGGCGTCGAGATCCTCGGAGGAATCCGAAGGAACCTTGCGGACCTCGAACTTGACGCCCTTGGCCTTGAGAGCCTCGATGGTCTTGACATCGTCATCGCCCATGGCGACGGCGTTAGTGACGACGACCTTGCCCTTGGAGTGGGCCATGGAACCGATGTTGGCTTCCTTGATGTCGACGCCGGCCTCGATGGCCCTGAGCAGATCCTGCGGGTTCTCGAACAGCAGCATCGCCTTGGTGTCGCCAAAGCGCGTGTCCTTGACGACCTCGGCCATCTTCTTGATAGGCACGACGTTGGCGTGGACTCCCGGAGGGGCAGCCTGCTCGATCATGGTCTTGCGGAGCTCGTCGTGAGCAACGCCGTCGGAGACCACGATGATGCGGTTGGGGTTGATCTGCTTGGTCCACGTGGTGGCCACCTGACCATGCAGCAGGCGCGTGTCGATACGGACGTGGGCGATCTTGATGTGCCCGTCGCCGATCACCGTTCCCGGAGGAATGGCACCCGCAGGAGCAGCGGCGGCCGCAGCCGGCTTCTTCTCCTCGGGCTCCAGAGACTCGGGCTTGACGCGCACGCCGGCCTTAGCCTCAGTCACGAGATGTTTTGCGATCGCATGTGCAGTGTTCTTTGCGTCAAAGCGCTGCGAATATGCCTCGATGAGCATAGGCAGGTTGACACCGGTGACGATAGCCCAGGAATCGTGGCCCTCGATGAGCCCGCTGATCTGGTTGAACGGCGTGCCGCCCCACAGATCAACGAGGAAGAGCACCTGCTCCTGGTCCTCGAAGGAAGCGATTGCCTCCTCGACCTTGGCACGGAAGTCGTCGGGGCCCATGCTCGGCTCGAGCGAGACCACGGCAACAGACGGCTGATCGCCAAAGACCATCGAGCCCGTCTGCTTGATTCCAGCCGCCAAGTCACCATGGCTAGCAAGAACAATACTTACCATCACATAACCTCCTTTTTGTCTACGTAATTCCTACACGACAGTTATGGAGTATAGCTGCAAATACAGCAGAATTGTTTGAAAAACTGCAAAAGGTAGCATTATTTGTTTAAACGTCTTGTTTTGTTACAAGCTGATTACATTCCAGTATTTTGGCTGATTTGCTGCTGAGGATTGATAGCTGATCTATTTACATGACCGAATTGAGCACGCTGTTCATTATTGCCGGTTTTAAACAGACACAAATGTGCTCGCGTTGAGGCTATTTCGTTTAAACAGATGGTGCTTGACTAATGGTAAGAAATATAATCTAGCAAAGTAGTCGTTAGGGACGTTCTTTAATGACTAGTCGTTTAAGAACGTCCCCAACGACTAAGTTAGGCGATGTGGAGGGGGTTGGCGGCGTCGACGGCATCGGGGGCATCGGATAGGCCGTCGGGGGCAGCGTCTGTCGGGTCCTCGTCGGGGGTCTCGATCTGCTTGATCATGACCTCCTGGCCCTGCAGCAGATAGGTCTCGCCGCTACCGCAATGGGGGCAGGTCTTGCCGTGCTCGACCGTCGCGTAGTCGCAGCCGCACGCCTCGCAATGCGTCACGGCCTCGACAGGCTCCACAATAAGCTCCGCGCCCTGCGTGATAGGCTTTTTATCTGCCGCCCAGCGCCAAGCATCAAGCAGCAGATCGGGAACGACGCCCGAGACCTCGCCCAGGAGCAGCGTCACGCTCGAAACGCGACTCACGCCATTGGCGCGCGCCACATTCTCGACATCGCGAATGATGTGATAGACGATTCCTAATTCATGCACTTTTTCTTCCGCCGTTCTAACGAACGGCGGTCGACTTGACGCTGCGCGAGCCCCAGACGGACGATCTGCCTTTCAATCGTCGGGCATGGGCAAAAGCCCTATGCCCTCCTCTTTCAAGGCACCTCGCCACGCCTGGGACTCGCTCGCTGTCCAACCGTTCTCTACGCCGTTCTCTTGTTTGTTGCGTTTTTTATTTCTTCCCAAATTTGATTTTGATCGCACGCTTCAAAGCGTACTTGCCGAGGCTGGGGAGCTTTTGCTCGTATTTGACCATCGTGGAGCACTCGGGGCGGTCGCGATCCAGATGGATGGCGTCAAACGCGCACTTGGTGGTGCACAGGCCGCAGCCGATGCACTTGTTGGGGTCGACGATCGAGGCACCGCAGCCCAAGCAGCGAGCGGTCTCGGCGCGCACCTGCTCCTCGGTAAAGGTCTCGACGTACTCGCTAAAGGGCGCAGCCTTCTCGCGCTCGCGGTCGACACGTGCCACCTCGCGGCTTGCGTTGTCATAGCTCTCAATCACAACATCGTCGCGGTCAAGCGCGGTGTAGCGGCGCTGGTTGCGGCCGATGGTGAGCGTGGAGCCCGGCTGCACAAAGCGATGGATGGACACGGCGGCCTCGTGACCGGCGGCGATGGCGTCGATAGCAAAGCTGGGACCGGTGTAGACGTCGCCGCCCACAAAGATGTCGGGCTCGGCGGTCTGGTACGTCTGCGGATCGGCAAGGGCACCCTGGCTGCGGCCGAGCTCCACCTTGGAGCCAGCCAGCAGGTCGCCCCACACAATGGACTGGCCAATCGACATGACGACACGGTCGGCATCGACACGGCGCAAGTCGTTCTCGTCATACTCGGGCGCAAAACGGCCCTCGTCGTCAAAGACACGCGTGCAGCGCTTAAAGGTGATACCGCACACACGACCGGCCTCGTCCAGGTGAATCTCCTTGGGGCCCCAGCCGCAGCTAATGTGCGCGCCGTCCTCAATGGCCTCGCGACGCTCCTCCTCGCTGGCAGGCATCTTGACCTCGCTCTCCGGGCAGAACATCTCAACGTGCTCGGAACCCAGACGGCAGGCGTTGCGCGCGACATCGATGGCCACGTTGCCGCCGCCCACCACGATGGTGCGCCCGGGCAGCGCGTCGATCTTGCCGCTGTTGACCTCGCGCAAAAAGTCGACGGCCACGGTCACGTCCTCGGCATCCTCGCCCGGAATACCGGCAAGGCGGCCACCCTGGCAGCCAATGGCCACGTAAAAGGCTTTAAAGCCCTGCGCGCGAAGCTCGTCGAGCGTCACATCGCGACCGACCTCCACGCCATAGCGGAACTCGGCGCCCATCAGGCGAATGACCTCGACCTCGGCCTCGATAACGTCCTTCTGCAGCTTAAAGCTGGGAATGCCGTAGGTGAGCATGCCGCCCGGGCGCTCGTTTTTCTCGAACACGACGGGCTTGTAGCCCTTCTCGGCCAGATAGAAGGCGCAGGACAGACCGGCCGGACCGGCGCCGATGATGGCGATCTTCTGGTCGAAGCCGCCGGCACGCGTCGGGGTCACCACAGGTGGGACATAGCGAGTCGCGGCATCCAGATCGCGCTGGGCGATAAACTTCTTGACCTCGTCGATGGCCACGGCCTCGTCCACGCGACCGCGGGTGCAGGCATCCTCACAGCGGCGGTTGCACACACGGCCGCAGATAGCGGGCAACGGGTTCTCGCGCTTGATGAGCGCCAACGCCTCGTCATAGCGGCCCTGCGCCGCGAGCTTCAAATAGCCCTGAACGGCAACGTGCGCGGGGCAGGCCGTCTTGCAGGGAGCGGTGCCGGACTCATGCGTCTCGATACGGTTGTCGTTGCGGTAGTTGGGCGACCACTTGGTGTGGTCCCACTTGGTGGCATCGGGCAGCTCCTGGCGCGGATACTCGGGCACCTGTCCGCCAGCCTTTTTGCTACAGAGCTTCTGGCCCAGTTTGGCGGCGCCGGCCGGACACACCTCAACGCAGCGACCGCAGGCCACGCACTTGTCCTTCTCGACCTTGGCGACGTAGGCCGAGCGCGACAGGTTGGGCGTGTTGAACAGCTGCGAAGTGCGCAGGGCGTAGCACACGTTGACGTTGCAGTTGCAGATGGCGAAGATTTTGTTCTCACCGTCGATGTTGGTGATCTGGTGCACAAAGCCGTTGTCCTCGGCCTGGCGCAGGATGTCGTAGACCTCCTCGCGCGTCACATAATGGCCGCGGTCGGTCTCGACCACGTAGTCGGCCATATCGCCCACGGCGATGCACCAATCGGCCGGGTCGTCGGCGCAGCCCTCTCCCATCACGCGACGGCTCGCGCGGCAGCTGCAGGTGCTAGCGGCATACTTACCTTCGTATTTGTCGAGCCAATGCTCGATATGCTCGATCGGCACCGAGGTGCTCGCAGCATCGATGGCCTTCTCGACCGGAATGACATGCATGCCGATGCCGGCACCGCCGGGCGGCACCATCGGCGTGGCCTTGGACAGCGGTCCCTTGGACGCCTGCTCAAAGAACTTGGCATAGACCGGATGCTCCTCGAGCTGGCTCACGCGCATGTTGAGGAACTCGGCGGAACCCGGCACCAGCATGGGCAGCACCCACTGCTTGGCGCGCTCGGGGTTTTCCCAGTTGTACTCGAGCAGACCCGTGTAGCTCATGTCGTCGAGCATTTTTTCGATATCGGCCTCGGGCATGCCGGTGAGCTTGACCATCTCGGGCAGCGTATAGGGACGGCGCATCTTCATCTTGCAGAGCACTTCGGCCTGCTCGTCGGTTGCGGCCTCGGCAAACGACCAGTACTCGTAGCCCAGCAGCTCGTCGCGGTGCAGCAGGCGGTTGGTGCAGTGCTCACACAGTTTGACGATGGCCTCGCGCGGATGCTCCGGTATCGGCGGCACGAACTCCGCGCCGATATCGGGCTCGGTATAGCTAATCCCCGGTCCGCTGAGAATCATAGTCGTCCCTTCTCTTGCCACAGCCCGGCGAGACCGCGGCGCCCCTCTTTGTACGGGTTCGACATGCCCCCATGCCGTTCACCCGCTATTGTTGACATTGTGTCAAAAACAGTATTGACGAACCGTCAACAATATTCAAGACTGTTAGGCGAACGGTCAGGCAAAAGAGGATGAAAGGCGGCAAAACATGGGCAACAACGCAGCAGATATCTCTGTGGTCGATGCCGTCCCCGCATCCGATAGCGCGGCAAAACGCCTGACGGGCGACGAGCGCCGTCGCGAGATCCTCGCCGCTGTGCGCGCCGTGAGCGCCGAGCTTGGTGTGTCCCATCTTTCGGTATCGGCCGTGACCAAGCGGGCTGGCTGCGCGCGTTCGCTGTTCTACCACTACTTTGCCGATATGGATGCCGCCGTCACCGCCGTTATGGACGAGGCAATCGACGGCTTTATCGCCGAGCTCGAGCAGTGGAACGCCAGCCGCACGGTTGGCGACATCGAAGGCGCACTCGACACCGTTGCTCCGCTCTTTAAGCGCCTGGTCGTGAGCGGCCACGAGTTGCCGAGCACGCTCACCTCGAGCAGCGGCGCGCTCTACGGCGGCTTTTTGCACAACGTGGTCCAGCGCGTGGCGCAGTATATCTGCGATACCACCGTGGTGGATTTTGTCGCCCATCACGAGCTACGCATCGACCATGTCTACGAGACGTTCTACACCCTCATCATGGGGCTGCTGATGTATATCCGCACGCACCCCGATGTGCCCGACGAGACAGTCAAGGAAATCATCGCCTCGACGCTCCATATCGAGGGCTATACCGCCAAGTATCAGGAGCGCAAGCCCCAGAACTGACGACATTTGGCCAAACTGCCCGCGATCAGAAGAGGGGCCGCGGGCTTGTGAAAGGAGAGCAGCATGCTGTTCGATGTTTAGGGTAGCAATACCCTTATCCACTGGGCCGGCTGGGCCATGGTCTTTATTGGCCTGATCGTGCTCAACGAGGTCGGCCGCCGCACCAAGCTGGGCGCGGCCATCATCTTTGGCGTGGCTCCGCTGGCCATGACCATCTACTGCGTCGCTATCGCCATCGGCGTCTCACAGGGTGCCGAGTGGGCGCTCACCAACCCCACCCATGTGTACCAGAACAGCTGGTTCCACTACGCCAAGGTATACGCGGCGCTGGCCGGTTGCTGGGGCTTCATTGCCATTAAGTACCAGTGGGGCAAGATCGGCAAGGCGCATTGGTTCCGCGCGTGGCCGTTTGTGATCGTCGCCATCAACATCATGATCGCCGTCGTGTCCGACTTTGAGAGCGCCTATCACTTCTTTGTCCTGGGCGAGTCCACCTGGGTCACCTCCGAGGGCGCCACGCAGCTCGCCGGCTGGAACAACGTGTTCAACGGCATCGCCGGTATCATCAACATCTTCTGCATGAGCGGTTGGTGGAGTGTCTACGCCTCTGAGGACAAGACCGACATGCTGTGGCCCGACATGACCTGGGTCTACATCATCGCCTACGATATCTGGAACTTCTGCTACACCTACAACTGCTTGCCCACCCACTCCTGGTTCTGCGGCTTTGCACTGCTGCTGGCGCCCACCGTCGCCGCCTTTATCTGGAACAAGGGCGGCTGGATCCAGAACCGTGCCTTTACGCTGGCTATTTGGTGCATGTTTGCCCAGGTATTCCCGTACTTCCAGGAGGAGTCCATCTTTGTGACCCACTCCACGCTCGACCCCGGCGCCGCTACCGCGGTCTCGATCGCCGCGCTGGTCGCCAACGTCGCCGCGATCATCTACATCGTCTACCGTGCCAAGAAGCTCGGCCGCAATCCCTACAAGCAGGACGTCTTTGAGGGCACCAGCGATTGGGAGAAGGCTACCGCTCGCCGCGCCAAGGTTGATTACGCGCACGCCGAGTAACGCGCTCGCTGCCGTCCGCATTTGGATGTAGGCGCGTCTCTTTGGCTCCGTAATCTCGCGTTATGCGCAGCCCCCGGAAAGCAATTCGTTTGCTTTCCGGGGGCTTTTTGCTGTCGCGCGTGCATTCATGCACATATTCACAATGTATCGCGCAGATAAAATCGAATTTCCGACTGCACGCCAGCTCTATGTGACCTTAATTTTGGGTACATTGTTGTCCCGATATTGAGCTTGGGGGATATATGGAAAATGAGACGAGGGGCCAAGAGGACGCGGCCCAAGATGCAGCGGCGTGCGCCGAGGCCTTGGAGAGCCTAGACCGGTTTTCGCTGGACGAAGTTGCGTTTGACGAGACAATCGTCGACATGCAGGACGCGGCGGGCGATGGCATACCGGATACGGGCGACGACGTCGAGGATGCTCGCGATGAAGCCGATGTCGAAAAAGGCGATGACGAGGGCAATGGCCAACCGGAACCCAACGCGGGAGATGAGACCTCCCTGCTTGGCGACTTGCCCGTCGACGAATCGCTCACCCGCGAGCTCCCCGGCTTGGGCTCTGCGCCAGTCGTCGACGAGACCATCGCCATGGGAGATATTCCCCTGCCGTCCGCTCCCTCGGCACACGAAGCCGAGGTTCGTCATCGTAAGATGTCGCCCAAGCGCCGCAATCTGATGGTCGCCGGTGTCGTGGCCGTCGCGCTCGTCGCCGGCGGCGCGGGCTATGCGGCTTGGAACGGATACCAGCAAGAGCAGGCCGCCGTAGTTGCCGCAAACGCCCATACCATGATGTCGGTGCAAATTGGCGTACATGCCGCGGGACTCGACTGCTCCACCGGCTCAAAGATCCCCGTGCAGGTGAGTGGCCAGGACTCCGACGGCTCTTCTGTGAGCGAAACGCTCTACGTTGACGAGCACGGCCGCGGCATCAAACTGCTGCCCGGCGATTACACGCTCTCCATCGCTGCCTCCCCCATCGCGGCCGACGGCACCATCTATACCGTCCCGACCACCAAGACGCAGGTCACCGTTAAGAGCGATGGACAGGATTTAAGTGCCCAGGCTGCCTTTAAACTCAAGGTGCCTTCGGCCGACACGGTAACCGACGACCAGATCGATGCCGCCGCCAAATATGCCGAGGAGGGAGGCGCGAGCTCCGCCGCCACCGCCAAGGTGCTCCAGCAGGCGGCAACCGCGCGGCGCGACGCCGCCGTCAATGCCCTGAGCGCGCAAAAGGCACAGGCAGCCCGTGATGCCGACGCCCGTCACAAGGCAACCGACCTCTACCAGCTCGATATCCCCGTCGAATGGTACGGCAAGGTCGAGACTTGGCAAAATGGCAGCACGCTATGCATCTATCTTGCCGGCGACAGCGATACGCCGATTGTGACGCTCGTCGCGGTGCGCGAGGGCGAGAGCTTTACGCCCGATGAGGGCGATACGGTTTTGGGTGCGGCCAATCTAGGCAACGGTTATACCGTCTACGCCAGCGGCCCCGTCTATCCGTACGTGGTGCCCCAGACCATCAACGGGCGCACGCAGAACCCCGTGTCGACCTATCCCATGGACACAGCCATTGAGCTTGTCGAGCTTACGACCGGCAACCGCTACACCTACAGCCAGATCAAGAGCGTGCTGGTCGGCAAAGACGGCAAGGCCGACGCTGCCACCAAGCTCGAATGCGACTACATCGCCCAGATTCTGCTGCCGAGCATCAAGGCCCAGGACTAGCCGGGCGCATCATGGTACTCCCCAACCGTGATGAAGGGGCCAGGAGGTCCTGGCCCCACAGATCCGTAGATGATTAGGCAAGGAGCCACTTCCATGCGGGCACAGCGTGTACCACACCGTGTTCACATGGAATATCGGCCTGTTCATCCATAGTAACGATTACCGACTCGCCAAGATCAAACTGGGCCATCGAGGCATCGAGGGCTGCAATTTCGCGTTCGCGCGTTTTCTCGCTTGCCATATCCACACTCACCTGAGTCAGGCTATAAGCCTGCATGAGAAGTGCATCCCCAGCCACAAAGTCAACCTCATGGCTTTTATTCTTCTCCTTGACCAGTAGGCGGCAGACCGAACCGACCCGCACCGCAGGAGTCCTTCTTCTGAGCGCATTGAACACCGCAGTCTCGAGCCTCTGGCCCTGGTCCAATGCCGATGCGGGAGAGAATGCTCCAAACATCGCAGGATCGACAGCGTAGACTTTAGACGCAGACCGCGTATTATTTGCAAGTGAACGCGTAAACTCCGGCACAGAAAACAGCAGGTAGGCGTCCTCGTAATACTCAAGTAAGTCGCTGAGCGAATTACGACTGACGGGTATCTGCCTGCTCTTGAACTCGTTGTACACCTTGTTCACCGACAGCTCTCGTCCCGAAGATGCCATACACCGCGTCAGAAACAGTGAGGCCAAACGAGGGCTCTTGACGTCGTAACGCTCCACAACGTCCATAGCGACCGTTCGCGACGCATATTCCTGTAGCAGCTGAATCGCGTCTGCGGGCGTCTGCTCAAGTGTCGCGATGAATCCCCCTCGCTCGAGATATCCGACCAGATGGTGTCGGAGCAACGCTGCAGCGCTTGAGGAGAAGGGCGCGTTCGACTCAGGAACGCTCCCCGTCTTATATCGGACGTATTCCGAAAAACTCAACGGAAAAAGCTCTCGCACAAGAGAACGGCCCCTGAACTCGCTCTTAAGTTCTGAGGACAGCATCTTAGAAGAAGATCCCGTCACGTAAACGGTCGCCTTCTCCGTATCGACCACGCGTCGCAGAAACGCACCCCATTCGGGTATTTCCTGGATCTCGTCAAAGAAAAGGTAGGCGCCCTCGCCTCGAGCAGCAGGATATAGTGCATAGAATGTATCGAGCACGTCCGCTAGTAGCGATGGCTCATACGGACGCAAGCGCTCATCCTCAAAATTGAAATATAGCATCCGGTCAAGCTCGACGCCTTGGCCCTGAAGCCGCCGTATCTCCTGATACAGGCGATACGTCTTTCCACAACGACGGGCGCCCACAATCACATATACGATGTTGTCGCGCTTTGGCTCCTGCGGGTTGCCCAGATCAAGGTCGCGCTCAAAGACCTGCGGAATCCCCTGTTGCTCAAAGTCCTTTATTTTTTGAGCCACCAAGTCGTTGAATGCCATAATTCTCCAATCTTGCTCTCCTGCTAATCAAGATTATAACGATTCTTGATTAGCAGGAGAGCAAGATTATGCGTATCTTGATTAATGGATAAGCAAGTTTTCTATTAGTGGCCCCTCCCGGAGGATATCGAGCGGCCGAGGGGGCAGGCATGAACGCCTCTAGCCGAAAACAAAGTAGCTAAAAAAGCCCCGTCCCAAATCAGCTACTTAACGCCAGGGGTCGGCTTCGAAGAGGGGCTCGCGCTCGGGGCGACGATCGCTATAAGGATCGTAGCCGTCGTCATCCTCGTTCTCGGCACGAATGTAGGGATCGGTGGGCTTTTTCGTCTCCCTCTTCTCGCGCAGGGGCTGCTTGCACTCGTCCTTGCTATCCATGGCATGCACCTTTCCGTGTGGCTTGAATTCCATTCTTACACTATGACTGATTACGGCCATCGTAATGCATGGATACCGCGGGATGCGGTATCCAGAGCGCACACGTGCTTACGAATCGTCTACGCGTATCGGCGCAGACAGTGTATACATTGCTTTAAACCCAACGCAAGCCCGCCCGAGCGCACCTTAGGCACACTCGGGCGGGTAAACATCGTCTTGAAACTTGCAGCAACTAGCAAATCCCCGTCAGGCCAAGCACCAGGCCAATGATCATGGTGCCGATAATGATCCAGTTCACGTTGGTGTTCTTCTTGAGCAGCTTGAAACAACCCAGGGTGTACAGCAGCGGAATCAGGCCGATGAAGATCGTATCGAGATACGTCTGGATCATGACCGGATCGCCCTCGGGCATCGGAATTGAGATCGCGCAGTTGAACTTAACGAACGAGGCAGCCATGGCGCCGATCATCAGCAGGCCGAGCGTGCTTGAGAGTTTGGTTACAATACCCATCAAGCCGCTCTCGTAGATCTTGGTGATGAAGCTCGAACCGACGCGATACCCAAGAACCGTCAGCACCCAACGCGTAATCCACGACGGAATGTTGTAAATGAGCAGAAACGCGATCGGACCCAGAAGCGATCCGTTCTGAGAGCACAGCGCCATACCGACCGAGGCCGCGATAACACGGATAACGCCCCAGAAGATTGCATCGCCGATGCCCGACATGGGACCCATGAGCGAAGCTTTGACCGAGTCGATCGAATGCGTATCGAAATCAGGCTCGGCCGCGTTCTCCTTCTCCATCGAGGCAACAAGGCCCATGCAGAACGTACCGACATTTGACGTGATGTTATACCAGGTCGAATGGCGTACCAGGGCATCGCGACGCTGTTCTTTATCCGGGTAGAAACGCTCGATGGCAGGCCAGATGGACCACATGAAGCCTGAAGCGCCTCCGCGAGCGCCGCCGCCGTAATGGGCAAAGACGTTGAACGAGTGGAAGAAGATGCCGCGCAGCATCTTACGGTCTTCAGCGGAAAGATCCTTAGTGGAGATGCTGATCTTCTCGCTTGCGGTATCGGTGGTACTCATGCGAAGAAATCCTCCTCTTCGAGCTCGGCGACGGACTGGGCACCAGCTGCGACGCCCGATTCGCGCAAGGCCTTAATCTGGTTGCGCAGGTCGAGATTTTCAAGGTCACGCAGGGCCGTAACGACCAAGATCACTGCACCGACGGCGGCAATTGCGACCATGGGCATGTTGAGATATTGGAAGAGCACGAAGCCGAGCAGGAAATAAATTGCAATCTTGTTATCCCAGAGCATGCGCAGAAGTAGCGCCATGCCCACGGCGGGAAGCAGGCCGGATGCAGCATTGAACCCGTTCAGGACCGCCTGCGGCACCATATTCATAAGCTGCGATGCCGGCTCGGCACCGACCCACACCGCCAAAAACGTCGGGATGGCGAATAGACCGTTCATGACTACGGCGCCGCCAAAATGGCAGATGAAGAGCTTCTTACTGTCACCCGAGTTCGCGGCCCAATCAATAACAGGAGCCCAGAAAGACATGAGCACGTTGAGAACGAGCGAGTAGATGATGTTCGCAAAAATAGCCGCAGCCACCGCGAGCGGAATCGCTACGCCCTGCTCCATGCCAGACACGACCACGAAGCACACAGCGAGCACCGTTCCTGCCACCGTATCAGCCGAAGTCGCACCGCCCACGTTGACGCTTCCGATGAAAATAGCCTGGAGCGCAGCACCGATGATAATGCCTGCGGTAACATCGCCAAAGATAATGCCCGCCACAAGACCCACGCCCAGGGGCTGGTCAATCATGGGCTGTCCAAACGTCCATTGGACGAAATAGCAGATAAAAGCTGCCAAATATGCCAAGAGCGCAGTCGTCAGCATATCAATCCCTCCTTAGAGCTTTGCCAGCAGGTCGGAAACCTTGACCTTACCGTCTGTAACGCCGACCTGATGAAACACCGGCAGATCTTGCTCACACAGCTCGCGCGCTGCAGCCACCTCGTCTGGATTGAGCGTTACACCCGTTGTCAGCAGCACCTTGGCTGCATCGTCGCTTCGATCGAAGCGGCCGACATTCGCAACGTTCACGCTGCCGATCCTACCGGGAGCCCCTTTCACTAGTTTGAGTGCATCGGCGATGTTCCCAGTAAGGGCGAAGATGCGCATCTCGCCCGCACGCGGATCGTTAGCAATCTTGATAGCGTCGTCTATTGTACGGATGAGAAGCTTCTGCCCACTCGGGCAAGCCATCTTGAGCGTCGACGACTGGGTTTCATTTTGGGCCGCAGCGTCATTCGCGACTAAAATACCTTTGGTGCTCAGCTCCTTTCCCCACATGAGCGTGACCTGTCCGTGAACCAGGCGGTCATCCACTCGCAGCTGAACGATCATTTCGTTCTCCTTTCGTCTTCGCTCCGCCCGCCAAAGCGGACCACTTCCTATCCAAAGAAATCGTCATCGGTATCTGTCGCCCCGCCTGCCCGCAGGACCACACGCCGCATGGAGGTCGATGCCTGCGCGATTACGCTGTCGATATACTCGGGCGTGAACGCCTCGCCCGTAATCAGGCATTCGAGAATTAACGCGATGTTGAAACCGGTCACATGTACGATGCCGTGCTTTTCCGGCTGCATGGCCGTAACCATGTTGCAGACGCTCCCGCCCAAAAGATCGGTAACGATCAACGCATCGTCCTCTGGCCTCACGCCATCGATAAACTCTGCGATCTGCTCATTGGGATCCGATTCGTCCACATAGCAATCAACGACGGTTATGGCGCTATCATCATGAAGCAGCACCTCAGCCACACTTTTGACGCCACTTGCTAGGCGTCCGTGGGTTGCAACTAAAATTTTCTTCATAGCACACCCCTTAAGCCAAAGGAGCCGCGCCATTGGCGAATACTCGCACGACATGCTCGAATGTGCTGCGCAGGCTCTCGAACGCGACTGCCGTCATATCGTGCCAATAGATCGGAGCATCCGGATGTCCCTCAGTCTTTTCATCAACCATGGCGCGCACGGCATCGCCGGCATATTTAACGCCATACGTGTAGTAGTTAATCTTGCGGATGCCGGCATTGATGGCACGAGCGTAATCCTCGTCGGAAACACCGGAGCCACCGTGCATGACAAGTGGCACGTTCACACAGCTGCGAATGTCGGTCAGAACGTCAATGTTCAAATGGGGCTCGCCCTTATACAGGCCGTGCACCGTTCCGAACGAGCAGGCCAGGATATCGAGCCCCGTGGACTCAACGAAGTCACGCGCCTGGTCAGGATCGGTATAGATGGCGCCCGCCTCTTCCGCCGTGGACCCAGCATCAGGATCGCCACCCTCACGCGACCCCATAGAACCAAGTTCGCACTCAAGGCCTGCACCAAAGTCGGCGCACATCTGGGCAGCGTACTGGGAAAGCTCAACATTACGTTCGTAGGAAAGTGCAGAACCGTCGAACATGACGCCCGTGAAACCGAGCTCCAACGCACGACGAGCATAGGATAGATTCTCACAATGATCCAGATTCAGGCAGATATGCGCACTCGAGCGCTCAGCCAGTGCTGTAACCAGCGGAGCCACCACGTCAATCGGCACCAGCGACTCGTGAACCTCGGCATGCTGGATGATAATCGGATAACCTGTTTCCTCCGCCACGTCCACAGCGGCGCGGACGGCCTCAAGACTCGCGGAATTTACTGCAGCGACCGCCATATTGTTCTGTTCGGCGATGTTGCAGATATCTCTCATACTGACGAGCATCTGTTCTCCTTTCCTCAGGCAGACCATCGCTGTTTGGCTTTCTCCAAACGCAACATTTTGCGAGTTCATTATATTGCGTTTTGTTTTGCTTTGTTTCGGAATTGACGTCTGCTACCGCGAACGGTCGAAAACCTGCCCCGAACGTTCGATATGTTTTGTTTAGAGTTGTTTTATTTCATTTCAGGAATTGTTGTTCTGGTAAAACTGAAGGTAACAAGCCTTGTCCCACAACAAGCCCTGGGAGTTCTTATGAGTGAACCGCGTCCCTATTACCTGGAAGAACGGCAGGAAGAAATACTCGACTTACTCAATGCGAACAGCACTGTTCGCATTGTTGACCTCAGCGAGCGCTTCGGTGTTTCGGAAGCGACCATTCGAAAGGATATGCGGGCTCTCGAAGGCAGAGGACTTCTCAGGCGAACCCATGGCGGCGCGATCTTACCGAACCCCAATTCTCGCGAACTTTCGTTTGAAGACGCTTCTTCGACGGCCCAAGACGAAAAACGCCGCATCGGTTACGCTGCGGCGAAAATGGTGCGCGACGGCGACACGTTCTTTCTTCAATCGGGAACAACAACGGGCTGCATGCTACGCGCTCTCAAGGGCCGCAAGAATCTCACGGTTCTCACGAACGACCTATCTCACGCGATACTTGCCGAAGAATTGCTGGTGGACAGCGAGGTCATTCTCCTGGGCGGACAACTGAGATTTGGCTATCACTACACACAGGGCAACGAGACTATCCGGCTGCTTAACGAGTACTTTGTTCCCACTGCTTTCATGGGAACCAATACCTTCTCGTTTTCAAAAGGATTTATGGCGCATCGATTGGAGCAGGCGAACATGGTGAGCGCCATCGCGAACGCTGCCGACCGACGCATAACCCTCATGGACTCATCGAAAATCGGCGTCATCGGCTTGGTTCACGCCCTTGACCTCAATGAGATTAACTGCCTGATCACCGACACCGGTGTCGATGCGGACACGAGGCAGCGACTTGCCGAGCTTGCCCCCAACTTGGAGATCATCTACGCCTAGACTGCCCGGCACATTCGACGCAGCATGAAAAAGGGGCGACGGGTAAATCCCGCCGCCCCTTTGCTTGAGCTCAGCTATTCCTCGGGCGCCTCGTATATCGGCGTCGGCGTGTTGTCGCACACGACGGTAAAACCGCCGTCCTTGTCGACATCGACCGTCACCTGATCGCCCTCGCGCACCGTACCGTCGATGATAGCGGCGGCAATGGCATCCACGACCTCGCGCTGCACGAGACGCTTGAGCGGACGGGCACCAAAGACCGGGTCCAGGCCGCCCACGGCGAGCATCTGCTTGGCCGCCGGGGTGATGGCCAGCGTCATGCGCTCCTTGGCCAGACGCGCGCGGACGTCGGCGAGCTGGATGTCGACGATCTTCTCGATCTGCGCCATGCCGAGCGGATGGAACACCACGATATCGTCGATACGGTTGAGGAACTCGGGGCGGAAGGTTTGAGCCATGGCCCCGTCAACCTGATGGCGCATCTCCTCCTCGTCCTTGCCGGACAGATCGGCGATAGCCTTGGAGCCCACGTTGGACGTCATGATGATAATCGTGTTCTTGAAGGACACTTGGCGACCCTGACCGTCGGTCAAACGGCCGTCGTCGAGCACCTGCAGCAGCACGTTAAAGACATCCGGATGAGCCTTCTCCATCTCGTCGAGCAAGATCACGGAGTAGGGACGACGGCGCACGGCCTCGGTGAGCTGGCCGCCCTCGTCATAGCCCACGTATCCCGGGGGCGCACCGATCAGACGCTGGACGCTGAACTTCTCCATATACTCGGACATGTCGATACGCACGAGCGCGCGCTCGTCATCGAACAGGCACTCGGCCAGCGCCTTGGCGAGCTCGGTCTTGCCTACGCCGGTGGGGCCCAGGAAGAAGAAGCTGCCGATGGGCTTGTCTGGGTCGGAGAGACCCGCACGGCTGCGACGCACGGCCGCGGCTACAGCGGAGACGGCCTCGTCCTGACCGATAACGCGCTTATGCAGCTCGCCCTCCAAGCCCTTCAACTTGTCGAGCTCGCCCTGCATCATCTTGGACACGGGCACACCGGTCCAGGCGCTCACGACCTCGGCGATCTCGTCGGAGGTCACCTGTTCGTTGAGGCCCTCGCCGTCCTGCTGCTTTTGCGCCTCGAGCGCAGCCTCGGAATCCTGAATCTGCTGCTGCAGACCCGGGATCACAGAATAGCGAAGCTCGGACGCACGGCCCAGATCGCCGTTGCGCGTCGCGCGCTCCTCTTCGCTCTTGGCCGCGTCAAGCTGGCCCTTAAGCTCCTGCACGTGGTCGATGGCGTTCTTTTGGTTGAGCCAGCCGGCCTTTTGCACGTTGAGCTTTTCCTGGACTTCGGCAATCTCTTGGCGCAGAGCCTCCAAACGCTCCTTAGAGGCGTCGTCGGTCTCTTTCATGAGCGCCTGTTCCTCGATCTGCAGCTGGGTGAGCTGACGCGTGGTGGCGTCGATCTCGACCGGCATGCTGTCGAGTTCCATGCGCAGGCGGCTCGCGGCCTCATCGACCAGGTCGATAGCCTTGTCGGGCAGGAAGCGGTCGGCGATGTAGCGGTCGGAGAGGTCGGCGGCAGCCACGAGCGCGCTATCGGTGATGTGTACGCCGTGGAAGATCTCGTACTTCTCCTTCAGGCCACGCAGGATTGAAATGGTGTCCTCGACGGTAGGCTCGCTGACCATCACGGTCTGGAAACGACGGGCGAGCGCCGCGTCCTTCTCGATGTACTTGCGGTACTCGTCGAGCGTGGTCGCGCCGATCGCGTGCAGGTCGCCACGAGCGAGCGCCGGTTTGAGGATGTTGCCGGCGTCCATGGAGCCCTCGGTGGCACCCGCGCCCACGATGGTATGGAGCTCATCGATGAACAGGATGACCTTGCCTTCGGATTTTTGCACTTCCTTGAGCACGGCCTTCAAGCGGTCCTCGAACTCGCCGCGGTACTTGGCGCCGGCGACCAGCGCGCTCATGTCGAGCTCGATGAGGTCGCGGTCGCGCAGGGTGCTCGGTACGTCGCCGGCCACGATTCGCTGAGCAATGCCCTCGACGATGGCCGTCTTGCCGACGCCCGGCTCGCCGATAAGCACGGGGTTGTTCTTGGTGCGGCGGGACAGAACCTGAATAGTACGACGGATCTCGTCGGTACGGCCGATGACCGGGTCGAGCTTGCCGGCGCGAGCCAGATCGCAGATGTTGCGACCGTACTGCTCCAACGCCTCAAACTGCGTCTTGTCCTCGGCAGACGTCACGCGGTCATCGCCGCGCAGTTCCTCGTAGACTTGCTCGATGCGCTCCTTGGTCACGCCGGCGTCACGCAGCACGCGACCCGCCTCACCCTTGTCCTCGGCAAGTGCCATCAGCAGATGCTCGGTCACCACAAAGCTGTCGCCCATCTTGGTGGCCTTTTTCTCGGCCTTCTCGATCACGCGAACGAGCTCGTTGGACAGGCCCATCTGCTGACCCTCGCCCGACACCTTGGGCGCATGGTCGATGGCATCTTGTGTGGAGCGTGCGAGCTGAGCCGGGTCGGCACCGATGCGCTCGATGATCACGGAGATATTGCGCTCGCCGGCACCGAGCAGGGCAGACAGCAGGTGGATCGGCTCCACCGCGCCGGCCTGTGCATCGGCAGCCGTGCTCATGGCGGTCTGCAGCGCCTCGCGCGACGTCATTGCTAGCTTATCGATTCTCATGGAATCACCTCTCTTGGGGCGGCCGCCCTACGGGGCGGCTTCACGTTGTTCGAGAAGTATTGTTGCCAGCTTTACGCGATCTTATACACAAATCTAAGTCTCTATATATAAGATTTTCTGAGTGAATTACGGATAGGGTACTGAGATGTCAGCCCGCCGCTGCCCAGGCGCGCTACCGTCTCGATCTGTAACATCTAGCAGCCATTTTTGATCCTAGATGTTACAGATCGAGACAGACCGAAAACCACCACAAAGAGGACAGGCACCTTTGTGGTGGTCGCGGTCTCTACTCCTTCGCCGAACCCGTACTTCCCGATTCGACGGTCCAGGGCATCTCATCCTCGAACAGCCATGTACGGGCAGACCCACTATCGCGTGCAGTCTGCGGGTCAGGCAAGCAGGTCTGTTTATAGGCATCTTGGATACACTGACCCATAAAATCGTTGAGCTCGCTCTGGTCGCCCTCCATGACATAGGCGACATCGCCGTCCATGATGTAGATGCCCGGACCCTCATTGCCCTCGTAGCCCGGATCGTACGAGACATCACATAACTTTGCGCCGTTTGCAGTGTCCAGCTCGATGGACGAGTGGCATCCGCCAACCATGTCGTTCGCTTTTGCCCGATAGGACGCATATCCGTACCAACGCTTAAATGTTTTGCCCTTGAGTAGCTCGGACGCCCTATCGATCAGGCTTGTATCCGTGGTATAGCGCATGGCCCCAAGCTGAATACGCGGATAATTACTAATACCCAGCACAGCCGGCTGCTCATCAAAATCAACGGTAATGGTCTCGGGCTTGTCGTCGCCGGTCAGAAGTTCGACAGATTGAGTCACAGGCTTGACCACCGGCTCCGTCACCGCAGCAGGTAGAAATGCCATACCGACAGCGCCCGCGCCAACCACAGCGATCGCAAGCGCCAAGACAATCAATCCAATACGGGCAGAACGGCTCACGGCAAAACACCCCACAATGCAAACCTTCGCCACCTGCACTAATGATACCGCCAGCTAACACTATTACCAAAAGAAGCCGCGCGCTCCTCACCACCACAAAGGGGACAGGCACCTTTGTGGTGGTTTTCGACGCTAACGGTCGACCATCTCGCGCAATGAGATTAAACTTGAATTGCTCTCTGAACATATCCATTTCTGCCTATCCTCAACAGATCTTTGTCTCGAGGAGCGCATATGAAGCCGCCTCATTCCACCGGTCGCAACGTCATCGCCATTCTCGCCATACCCATCGTGATGCTCTTCCTTATCGTCATCACGCCCTTTTCCCTTGGTATCACCTCGCCCTTCGATTTATGCGGAATGGTCGACGCCAGCTCGCGTGCCACCTCGCTCTCCTTTATCTGTCGCGGCGTGTTTTACGAAGATGGAATTCCCACCGGAAGTTGGCAGTCAAAGTTGCCACTGCTCGGTCAGATCGACGGATGCTCCCCCTATTTCTGCCTTGGACCTCAGACGCTAAACTATCTAATCGACGACCAGCCACTCGACTTCATCACCCTCGCCTACGACTACGCACCAAACACCGATGAGCGCCACATGAACCAAGTCCTCGACAAGATGCTTGGACAGTGCGGGCTCACCGAGGAGGCCGGTCGAACCATCTATAGCAACCAGAAATTAAAGCGAACAGAACTCCGCCGTGTCGGAAAAATCAAAGGGCGAAACGGGGCCGCCTACTGGGATGCCTGGGCAACACGCGACAAGGGCGAATTCGGACACAGCACCTATATGGTCACTGTCTACACCAAAGACGGAATTAAGGACAATGTTGACGATTTCGCGTCATCCAAACTCGGCATCCCCAAAACAACCAAACCCGCCAGCCCAGATGAAATTCTGTAGAGCCGCCCATTAACATGCCGCTCAACGATCACAACAGCATCGAGCTCGTCCCCACCACCACAAAGGTGCCTGCCCCCTTTGTGGTGGTTTTCAACAAAAAGAAGCCGCCCCGATAACAGAGGCGGCATCAAGCAAGTCTATTTATTAGCGTCCCTCAAGACCCAACGAGAACGCAGAAATGTAGCCCGGGGCTTACCCTTTCCCGAACGCGGCCCTCGTGAAGCGCGTGAGCGGGCGGGAAAGGGTAAGCCCCGGGCGGACAATTAAGTGCGCTACTCGGCAGCGGCCTTGAACTTGTTGTAGTTGATCAGGCAGCCGGCCTTGACGATGGCACGCTCCTCTGCCGTCATATCGGCAATGTAGAGCTCAATCTGCTCGACCGCACCATCGGCGCGCACCACGTAGGCGGCGATGTCCTTCAGGTCGCCATCGAGCGCGGCACGGATACCCGGCACAAAGACGTAATCGCCCACCTCAAAGTTGGGCTCGGCCTCCATCTGGAAGGGCACCATGCCCCAGTTCATCACGTTGGAGCGATAGCGCTTGGTGGCGTACTCGTGGACGATGTTGGCCAGGCCGCCAATTACGCGCTGGCAGCTCGCGGCCTGCTCGCGGGCGCTGCCGTCGCCAGGCTTCTTGGCGTAAATCATGGAACCGAACTCGGTCGCCTTGGCATCGGCCGCGACACCCGCGCCGGCCAGCGCCTCAAACACACCGGCAAGCTCGGCATCGAACGCCGCCAGGTCGCCCGCGGACTCGCCGGCAACGCGACGCTTCTCCACAGCGTCGACCTCCTTGGAGCGACCCACGTAGGCCGGGTCGCGGCGGCTCAGCGTAAACTCAGCCAGGCCCAGCGGGTTGGAGCGGAAGGAGCTCGTCTCGCCCGAGGGAATGAGCTCGTCGGTCGTGGTGACCGGGTCCATGATCTTGGAGCAAACCTTGAGCAGGATGTCGTCGCCGAGCGGCTCCATCGCGGGCCACGGCTTGATGTTGGGGCCTTCGACCAGCTCGTCGGCAGGCTCCGCCTTGCCAAAGCCCCAGTACACGCGCTTCTTGTACGGCGCGTCGTCAAAGGTGTACTCGCAGGCCTCGTCCCAAGTGTCCTCGGGCAGGTCGGTCGCCGGCGTCAGGACGCCGCCGTTGGCAGCCGTTGCCGCAATGGAGCGGGCGTCCATCAGGGCCACGGCGCTCAGCTGGCCATTACCCGGCTTGGAACCCTCGCGGTTGGGGAAGTTGCGCGTGGTGTGACGGATCGAAAGGCCGTTGTTGGCGGGCGTGTCGCCGGCGCCGAAGCACGGGCCGCAGAATGCCGTGCGCACGATTGCGCCGGCCTCCATGAGGTCGTAGATGTAGCCGCGGCGTGTAAGTTCGAGCGCCACGGGCTGGCTCGTGGGATAGACCGACAGCGAGAACTCGCCGCAGCCGGTATTGGCGCCCTTGAGCACGCGGGCAGCCTGGACCACGGAGTCATAGTTGCCGCCCGAGCAGCCGGCGATAACGCCCTGCTGCACGTGCAGCTTGCCGTCGACGATCTTGTCGAGCAGGCTAAAGTGCGTCTTGCCCTCGCCGATCTTGGCGGCCTCGAGCTCCACCTCGTGCAGGATGTCCTCGAGGTTCTCGTTGAGCTCGTCGATCTCAAAGCCGTTGGAAGGATGGAACGGCAGTGCGATCATGGGCTTGATGCTCGACAGGTCGACCTCGACGCAACCGTCGTAGTAGGCGACATCGGCGGGCTTGAGCTCGCGATAGTCGTCGCCGCGGCCGTGCATGGTCAAAAACGCGTGCGTGTCCTCGTCGGTGGCCCAGATGCTCGACAGGCAGGTGGTCTCGGTGGTCATGACGTCGACGCCGTTGCGGTAGTCGGTCGTCATGCTCGCGATGCCGGGGCCCACAAACTCCATGACCTTGTTCTTGACGTAGCCCTTGGCAAAGACAGCGCGGATGATGGCGAGCGCCACATCGTGCGGGCCGACGCCGGGGCGCGGGGCACCCGTGAGGTAGATGGCGACGACGCCGGGATAGGCGACGTCGTAGGTGTCGCGCAGCAGTTGCTTTGCCAGCTCGCCACCGCCCTCGCCCACGGCCATAGTGCCCAGAGCGCCGTAGCGGGTGTGCGAGTCGGAACCCAGGATCATCTTGCCGCAGCCCGCGAAGTTCTCACGCATAAAGGAGTGGATAACGGCGATATGCGGCGGAACGAAGATGCCACCGTACTTCTTGGCGGCCGAGAGGCCAAAGACGTGGTCGTCCTCGTTGATGGTGCCGCCCACGGCGCACAGCGAATTATGGCAGTTGGTGAGCACGTAAGGCAGCGGGAACTGCTCCATGCCCGAGGCGCGCGCCGTCTGGATGATGCCGACAAAGGTGATGTCGTGGCTCGCCATGGCGTCGAAGCGAATCTTGAGTGCCTCGGGATCTCCGGACGTATTGTGTGCCTGGAGGATCGAATACGCGATGGTGCCGCGCTTGGCATCCTCGGGCGTCTGCGTAATACCGCGCTCGGCAGCCTCGGCCGCAGGCACAACCTCGCTGCCGCCGCGCAGGTAGATGCCGTCCTCGTACAGCTTGACCATACTGTCTCCCACTCTGCCCAAAACGATTTGGGCGCATAGCATACATTCGTTCAATATCGTGCCATAGAACGGTTGCGAGTGGGTTACGAATCTGCACGTTCACTTTATCTCAGTAAAGCAAAGAACGAGTTGGGTGCCGGGGGCAGACTTAGACGCCGAAATGACGAGAGTGGATAATCTCCCACTTTGAGCCTGCAAACAGGCCAAAAACGGGAGATTATCCACTCTCATTCTGCGGGCACTCATTTAAGTCTGTCCCCAATGAGTGCCCGGCAGCGTCGGCGGAGCTATAGGTCGCTACCCGTACCTAGCAGCTTGCGCATGACTTGCTCGGGGTTGACTGAGCCGTCGCGCGGGGCCAGGGCGGTGATCTTCTTCTGCATCTTATACTCGTGCAGCTCGTCCTCGAGCTGGCGCACGCGAGCGCGGAGCTTCTCGTTCTCGCGCTCGCGCTCCTCGGAACGCTCCTTCATATCGAGGATGCGCACCACGCCGGCAAGGTTGATGCCCTCGTCGGTCAGTTGGTTGATGAGTTCCAGACGCTCGATATCGGCACGCGAATACAGGCGCGTGTTACCGCCCGAGCGCTGAGGATTCACCAGGCCCTTGGACTCGTAGACGCGCAGAGTCTGCGGGTGCATGCCGGTCAGCTCGGCCGCCACGCTGATCATGTACAGCGGTTTGTTCCTATTGTCCTCGGCCATGCTACCTGACCCCTTTCCGTCTCGTTATCGTCCATCATAAGCCCGCGGGCGTGGGCGTGCGCCGCGACCGCCCTAGTACGTCGCCTTGTAACGATTGACCTTCTCGCGATAGTCGCGCGTGTCGGCCTCGCGCAGCTTGGTCATGGCATCGCGCTCATCGTCGGACAGGTTCGTGGGAACCTGCACCTTGATCTCGACGAGCAGCGCGCCCGTGCGGCCACGGTGCTTAACATCGGGCGCGCCCATCTCCTTAAAGCGGAACTTCTTGCCCGTCTGGGTACCCGCGGGCACTTTCAAACGGACCGTCGCACCGCCGGGCGTGGGCACGTCCACCGTGCAGCCGAGCGCCGCCTCGTAGACCGAGACCGGTACCTCCATGGTCACGTCGGCGCCTTTGCGCCTAAACAGCGGATGCTCCTCCACATGCGTGGTCACGACCAGGTCGCCGCGCTCGCCGCCGGCAACGCCATACTCGCCGCGACGTTTGTAACGCAGCTTGCCGCCGTCGACCGCGCCTGCAGGCACCGAGACCGTAATGGTCTGCTGCTCGCCTGTCGAGGGAATGCGGTAGGTGACCTTGTGCGTCACACCGCGAAACGCGTCCTCGGCCGTCACATCGACGGTCAGCGACAGGTCGCCGCCCTTGCGAGCGCGGCTGCGGCCAGCGCCGGCACCGGCAGCGCCCGCAGCCCCGGCAAAGCCCGAGCCCCAATCGCTGCCCCAGGCGCCGTTGCCGCTAAAGATGCTGTCGAAGATGTCGCCCCAGCCGCTGGCACCAGCGCCGGCACCGTAGCCGCCGCCATACGCGCCGCCCGCGCCCGGCATGCCGCCAAACATGAGCATCTGGTCGTACTCTTTGCGCTTCTTCTCGTCCGAAAGCGTCTCGTAGGCCTCGCTAATCTCCTTGAACTTGGCCTCGTCGCCTCCGGCATCGGGGTGATATTTTTGCGCGAGCTTGCGAAACGCGCTCTTGATCTCTTTGTCGGAGGCGCTCTTGGATACGCCCAGGATGTCATAGAAGGTTTTGCCTGCAGCCATCGTAGCTCCTCTCCTGTTTCATCCGCCGCCCAGCGGGCGGCGGCTCATGCTTTCATATGGCACTAGGCCAGAAAGGGCCCCGGGTGTTGCCCCGGGGCCCTTCTCAATTACTCCTCGGTGCTCTCGGCCGTATCGGCCGTAGCATCCTCGGGCGCCGCTTCGGGCTCCGGTGCGGGGCGCTTCTCGCCACCGTAGGTCACCGTCACCATCGCGGAACGCAGGATGCGATCCGCCATGCGGTAGCCCTTCTGGTACACGTCGTTGACAGTCTCGTCGTACTGCGATGCGTCCTCGACACGCCCCACGGCCTGGTGCTCGAGCGGATCGAACGCCTCGCCCTTGGGGTCGATGGGCTCAACGCCCTCGTGCGCAAACACATCGAGCAGCTTGGCATGCACCGCATCGACGCCATCGACGAACTGCTTAAAGTCGTCGGAAAGCTCCTGGCTACGGGCATGGTCGATCGCGCGCTCGATATCGTCAATCACCGGCAACAGCGCGGTAACAAGCTTCTCGGTCGCGCGCTCGCGCTCGGCGATACGCTCATTGGCGGTGCGGCGACGGAAGTTCTCCCAGTCGGCCTGCAGACGGGCGGTACGCTCGGTGGCGTCCTTTGCCTTGTCCTCGGCGGCCTTCTGAGCCTCTGCCGCAGCATCGAGCTCATTGCGCACGTCGGCAAGCTCTTTCTGAGCCTGCTCGAACTTGAGCTTAAAGTCGTTGTCGGCGGCTTCCTCACCGGCGCGGATAGCGGCTTCCACCATCTCGTCCTCGGTCATCGTCGCCTCCTTGTTGGAATCCTCTACCTGGTTCTCGGCAGCCTCGGCGGCCGGGGCCTCGTTGGCCACGGTATCGTCAACGGCCTCTACGGGAATCTTCACGTCCTTCTCCTCAGAGTCAACGGGGGCGGCGCCAGCGGCGGCCGCCTCCGTGCGAGCTTTACGGGCGGACATGATTATTTGTCCTCGTCGTCCACAACCTCGTAGTCGGCGTCGACAACGTCATCGTCGGCAGGCTGGGCGCCGGCGGCACCGTCGGTCTGCTGCTGAGCGTCGGCGTAGACAACCTGGGCCAGCTCGTAGGCCACGGACTGCAGGGACTCGCCGGCGGCCTTGATAGCCTCGACGTCAGAACCCTCGAGCGCCTTCTTGGCGTCGGCGATAGCGGCCTCGGCCTTGGACTTCACGCCGGCGGAAACCTTGTCGCCCAGCTCGTTGAGGGTCTGCTCGGTGGAGTAGCACAGGCTATCGGTCTGGTTACGGACCTCGACCTCTTCCTTCTGCTTCTTGTCCTCCTCGGCATGAGCCTCGGCGTCCTTGACCATACGATCGACTTCGTCGTCGGACAGGGCGGTGGAGCCGGAGATGGTGATCTGCTGCTCCTTGCCGGTGCCCTTGTCCTTAGCGGAGACCTTGACGATGCCGTTGGCGTCGATGTCGAAGGTGACCTCGATCTGCGGCACGCCGCGACGGGCAGCCGGGATACCGGTCAGCTGGAACTTACCGAGCGACTTGTTGTCGCGGGCAAGCTCGCGCTCGCCCTGGAGCACGTTGATCTCGACGCTGGTCTGGTTGTCGGCAGCGGTGGAGTAGACCTCGGTCTTGGAGGTCGGGATCGTGGTGTTGCGGTCGATCATCTTGGTCATGATGCCGCCCATGGTCTCGACGCCCAGCGACAGCGGGGTAACGTCGAGCAGCAGGATGCCCTCGACGTCGCCGGTGAGCACGCCGCCCTGGACGGCAGCGCCGTCGGCAACGACCTCGTCGGGGTTCACGGACATGTTGGGCTGCTTGCCGGTCATGGTCTTGACGAGCTCCTGGACGGCGGGCATACGGGTGGAGCCGCCGACGAGGATGACCTCGGTCAGATCGGAGAGCTTGAGCTTAGCGTCGCGCAGAGCGTTGGTGACAGGCTGCTTGCAGCGCTCGAGCAGGTCGCGGGTGATCTTCTCGAACTCGGCGCGGGTCAGCGTGTAGTTGAGGTGCAGCGGGCCAGACTGGTTCATGGTGATGAACGGCAGGTTGATGGTGGACTGCTGGGCTGCGGAGAGCTCCTTCTTGGCGTTCTCGGCGGCCTCCTTCAGACGCTGCAGGGCCATGGGGTCCTGACGCAGGTCGACACCGTTCTCCTGCTGGAACTTATCGGCCATCCAGTCGATGACGCGCTGATCCCAGTCGTCGCCGCCCAGGTGGTTGTCGCCCGAGGTGGACAGAACCTCAAACACGCCGTCGGCGAGGTCGAGGATGGAGACGTCGAAGGTGCCGCCGCCCAGGTCGAAGACCAGGATGCGCTGGTCGGTGCCCTGCTTGTCCAGGCCATAGGCAAGAGCAGCAGCAGTCGGCTCGTTGACGATACGCTTGACGTTGAGGCCGGCGATCTTACCGGCGTCCTTGGTGGCCTGACGCTGGGCGTCGTTGAAGTAGGCCGGGACGGTGATGACGGCGTCGGTGACGGTCTCGCCCAGATACTTCTCGGCGTCAGCCTTCATCTTGGCGAGCGTCATGGCGCTCACCTGCTCGGCGGTGTAATCCTTGCCCTCGATATCGACGACGGCACGGCCACCCTGGCCCTCCTTGACCTCATACGGCACGGTCTTGATCTCGGAGGTGCACTCGGAGTACTTGCGGCCCATGAAGCGCTTGATGGAGAACACGGTGTTCTTGGGGTTGGTGACAGCCTGGTTCTTAGCGGCCTTACCCACGACGCGGTCGCCGTCGGCACGGAAGCCCACGACGGACGGGGTGGTGCGGTCGCCCTCGGCGTTCACGATAATGGTCGGAGAACCGCCCTCGAGAACGGCCATTGCGGAGTTAGTAGTACCAAGGTCGATACCAAGAATCTTACTCATTAGAAATTCCCTCTCTCTTTTGCGTTCGCGCCGCCTCGACGATCTGTCGCGCGGCGCTTCGGCTTGTCTTTCAGGATGTAGTGTATCCCCTTATGGGCCGGAATATACAAAATCTAAGTCAATTCATATAAGATTTCTTATTGCTGAGAGTTTAGGTTCTTAAATGCGCAGGTAGATGCGCTGATTGAGTTCTCGGCAAATCTATTGAGATCTATGTAGAGATGGCTGAGGCTTGGGTCCGAAGGTGTCTGGAGCTGCCTTGCGGAAAGCTCGTCCCGTTTTGAGAGCTGATGCCGGCTCGCAGTTTCCGCTAGCGGGCCTAACCGGAAACTGCGACCCGGTTTTCGGCCAAATAACGGGATGCCCTTTCCGCAGGCGCGCTCAATAGCTCAATATTACAAGTCACCTTTAGCTAACATTTGCGCAGCTCAACGGCCCCACCTGCGCGTTTTTTAGTAAACCTTGGCATACTCGGCGAACGGTATGAAGATGCCGGCCAGAGGGTATTGCAAACGGTCGCTCCCGTGGTATGTTTTTGCCCGAATCAAACCGGCGCGCATCGCCTGTAGCGTCGGTCAACAGAGAGGAAACTACCATGGCTCATCCCGTAATTGATGCCGACGAGTGCATCGCTTGTGGCGTTTGCGTCGACTCCTGCCCCGCTGGCGTTCTGGAGCTCCAGGACGTCGCTACCGTCGCCGACGAGGACTCCTGCGTCGCCTGTGGCGCTTGCCAGGACGCTTGCCCCGCTGGCGCGATCACCGAGATCGTCGAGGAGTAACAACTCCCCCACTTGCACACTCAAAAGTACACCGTGCACAAAAAAGGAGGCTTCCGCATCGCCGCGGAGGCCTCCTTTTGTTTGTATAGGCAGCTAATTGGGGACGGGGCTACCTTGGCAGTTGCGGTGGAATAGTTCCTGGCTCATTGCTTAGGTGCCGATTGTAGGAACTATTTCACCGCAACTTATAAATACAGTATCGGGTTAGGACAAATCATCCTCGTAGGGCATTAAATCGGCAAGGTAGCCCTTCTCCTTGAGTATGGCCTCGATCTCGTCGAGGGTCTGCTCGTCCTCCGCCGCGATGCGATGGAAGTGGTAGCCGCTCGTCACCGTTAGTAGTGGAAAGCTCTTGCCGCTCTCGATATCGTGCAGGTAGCGCTCAACATCGCGACGATTGCGGATGTCCAGGTCGGCCGTGATCTTGCCGTACACACGATGGTTGACGATCACGTTGAGCACGGCGCCACCCGCGTCGACGATACTCGTAAGCTCGTCGCCCGCCTGCTCCACGCCGTGGCGCACCTTAACAAGACGCGTGGGCACGGCGGGGCTACTCGCGGCTTCCTGCAGCACGTAGCCGCGGTTGGTCGCCACGATATCGTGCCCATCGGCACGCAACAGGGCAATATCCTGAACCACGACCTGACGGCTCACGCCAACCTCGCGGGCAAGTGCGCTGCCCGAAACGGGCTCCTTGGCTCCTTCGAGCACGGCCATGATGGCACGGCGACGCTCGCGGGCGTTCATTATTTACCGTCCAGCAGACGCAGGTGCTTAAGCGAGAGGTCGAGGATCGGCGCAGAGTGCGTCAGGGCGCCCGAGCTAATATAGTCGACACCCAGATCGGCCAGGGCGCGAATGTTGCTGGCGTCCACGTTGCCCGAGCACTCGGTCTTGGCGCGACCGGCGATAAGCTCGATGGCGGCGGCCATGTCGTCATGGGTCATGTTGTCGAGCATGATAATGTCGGCACCGGCCTCCACGGCTTCGCGCACCATGTCCAGGTTCTCGCACTCAATCTCAACTGTCGTGGTAAACGACGCATGGGCGCGCGCCATCTCGATCGCGCGCGTCACGCCACCGGCGGCATCGATGTGGTTGTCCTTGAGCATGACGGCCGTCGACAGGTTGTAGCGGTGGTTGCTGCCGCCGCCAATCTCAACCGCGGCCTTCTCGAAGACGCGCATGCCCGGCGTGGTCTTACGTGTGTCGACAAGCACGGTCTTGGTGCCCTCGAGCACCGCAGCCATTCTGTGCGTATAGGTAGCGATACCGCTCATGCGCTGCAGGTAGTTGAGCGCCACGCGCTCGCCCGAAAGCAGCACGCGCGCATCGCCGCGCACCTGGCCCACGTGGTCGCCGGCGTGCACCTCGTCACCGTCGGCAACATCAAACAGCACCGAGCTCTGCGAATCCAGCAGCTCAAAGGTGCGAGCGAACACATCCAGGCCGGCGATGATGCCATCGGCCTTGGCGATAAGCTCCACCGTGGCGGGACGCGCCGTGGGGCACACGCTCGCCGTGCTCACGTCCTCAAAGGTAATGTCCTCGCGCAGAGCCTGCAGAATCAGATCATCGACGACGAGTTTCATGGTAATGGGATTCATGGTCTACTCCTCCACGGCCTGCGTGCCGGCGGCACGAGCCAAATCATCGATTGCAAGGGTATGGGCACTCAGGGCGCGGTGACGCCCGTCAAGCGCGGGCTCACCGGCCTGCTCCACGGCCAGCGACTCGCCGGTGCGCATGTACCACGCGGCGCGACGACCCCAGACCAGCGCCTCGAGCAGACTATTTGATGCAAGGCGATTCTTGCCGTGAACGCCGTTGCAAGCCGTCTCGCCCGCGGCGTAGAGCTCGGGCATCGAAGTGCGGCCGTCCTTATCGACCCATACGCCGCCCATAAAGTAGTGCTGCGTGGGCGTAACGGGGATGGGCTCGTCCAAGATGTCGCGGCCGTCCTCAAGGCAGCGCGCGCGAATGTTGGCAAAGTGCCCAGTCACCACGTCGCGCTCGACGGGGGCAAAGCTCAGCCACTCGTGCTCGGTGCCGTCCTGCTTCATCTGCTCGCGGATGGCGGCAGCGACAACGTCGCGCGGCTGCAACTCGTCGGTAAAACGCTCGCTGGCGGCATTGAGCAGAATCGCGCCCTCACCGCGGCAGCTCTCGCTGATCAGGAACGTACGGCCTGGCTGCGGCGAGAACAGGCCCGTGGGATGGATCTGCACGTAGTCCAGGTGCTCCATCTTAATGCCGTGCTCCTGCGCGATGTAGCAGGCGTCGCCCGTGAGCTGCGGGTAGTTGGTCGAATGGTCGTATACGCCACCGATGCCGCCCGTCGCCCACAGCGTATGGCGGGCATGGATCTTAAACGGCTTACCGACATGCACGCCCTCAGCGGCATTTGCCAGCTCGTCGGCGGGGCGAGCTGAATCGTCCTCGTCCACGGCAACAGCGACGACACCAGTGCACACCGTGGCCCCATCGCGCTCGGCCGTCAGGATGTCGGTCATGGCAACGTGTTCGAGAATCTGCACGTTGTCCAGCTTACGGACGGCCTGAAGCAGCTTGGTCGTAATCTCCTTGCCCGTAATGTCGGCATGGAAGGCAATGCGCGGACGGCTGTGCGCGCCCTCGCGGGTAAAGTCGAGGCCGCCATCGGCCTTGCGCTCAAAATCCACGCCCATCGCTAGCAGGTCGTTGATGACCGAGCGGCTCGAGCGGATCATGATGTCGACGCTCTCGCGGCGGTTCTCGTAATGGCCGGCGTGCATGGTGTCCTCAAAGAAGGCATCGTAGTCCGAGCCCTCGGGCAGCACGCAGATGCCGCCCTGCGCGAGCATCGAATCGCACTCGTCGACCGCGCCCTTGGAGAGCATGATCACGCGCGTACTCGTCGGCAGGTTGAGCGCCGCGTACAGGCCCGCTACGCCGCAGCCGGCAATGACGACGTCGCACTCCATATCGGGGTATTGCTTGGTTTCCACAGGAATCCTCTCCCTTGAATGTGACATAAGGAACCATCCCTCATGCCACATTGTTCTAGCGTGCTGCGTACTCGAGCATGCGGTCGAGCGTGAGCTTGGCCTGGTCTGCCGCCTCGTCCGAGACGCCGATCTGCACCTCGCCCTCGCCCGTCTCCAGGCAGCGCACAAGCTTTTCGAGCGTGATGAGATCCATGTTGACGCAGGTGGGCTGCACCGCGGGGAAGTAGAACTTCTTGCCGGTGCCCTGGCAGCGGCGCTCGAGCTCGTAGAGTACGCCGCGGACCGTCACGATAATGAACTCGCTCGCGTCGGACTCCTCGGCATACTTGATGATGCCGGCGGTGGAGCCGATGTAGTCGGCCTCAGCCAGGACGTCAGCCTTGCACTCAGGATGCGCCAGCACGAGCGCGTCGGGGTGGGCCTCCGTCGCGTCGACGATCTGCTCGACGGTGATGATGTGATGGCGCGGGCAGTAGCCGTTGTTGGGGATGACGTGCTTTTGGGGCACCTGCTCGGCTACGAAGCGGCCCAGGTTCTGGTCGGGAATGAACAAGATGTGCTGCTGCGGCAGCTCGGAGACGATCTTGACGGCGTTTGAGCTGGTAACGCACACGTCACTCCAGCTCTTGATCTCGACCGTCGAGTTGACGTAGCACACCACGGCCAGGTCGTCGCCATACTCGGCGCGCGCCGCGTCGACCGTCTCGCGCTTGACCATGTGCGCCATGGGACAGTCCGCGCCCGGCTCGGGCAGCAGCACGGTCTTGGTGGGATTGAGCAGCTTGGCGCTCTCGCCCATAAACTCCACGCCGCACAGCACGATAGTCTGCTGCGGTAGGCTTTTGGCGAGCTTTGCCAGGTAGAAGCTGTCGCCGACGTAATCGGCCACAGCCTGAACCTCGGGCGCCACATAGTAGTGCGCCAGGATCACCGCGTCACGTTGGGTTTTTAGTTGCTGAATGGCCTCGACAAGCTCTGCGGGCACCAGTGCCGCGCGCTCCGTTGCCGTCGTTGCCGATGCTAGGCCGGCCGCGATATCGCGTGCAAGCTCCGACGCATCCATGTTCGCGCTCTGTGCCATCAAGGCCCCTCTCTTTTGGCGAATCTTGGGGCTTTAGTATGACACCTAGGTTTACAGCTGACAAGACAGCTGTAAACCTAGGTGTAAGGTTGAAATAAAGATTCAATCATGCGGCAGGTCCATTTTCGAACTGGCAAGCTGAGGATAGCCGAGCTCTCGATAGCGCAGGAGGCATCTTTCGCCACCGCAATACCGCTCGGCGCGAGTTGCGCACCGTGAGGCACGAACGGGCGCTCCCCCGCGAGTGGTCCGCGCCCAATGTGGCAAAATCGAACTACTAAGGGGGCTCAGAATGCTCAAGATTATTGCCTGCGACGATGACGCCGCTTTTCTAGATAGACTGCACCGGATGATCGACCGTTGGTCGATCGAGACGGGCACGGCGGTCGATGTTGCGCTCGTCACGCGCGGCGAGGACCTGCTGGCGCGCCATGCCGCGTCGCGCGCCGACATCATCCTGCTCGACATGATCATGCCGCTCGTCAACGGCATGGACACCGCACGCGAATTGCGCCAGGCCGACACCGCCGTGCGCCTGGTGTTCCTCACCTCGTCGCCCGAGTTTGCACTGGAGTCCTACGAGGTCCGCGCCTTCGACTATCTGCTCAAGCCCGTGACTTACGAACGCCTGGCGCAGTTACTCGACGAACTTTCGAGCATGCGCCCGGCGGCAACCGACGAGCTCGTGATCAAAACGTCCTTTGGCCACCACGCCCTGCGCCTGTCCGACATCGAATATGCCGAGGCGCGCAACAAGCACGTGGTCTTCCATCTGCGCGACGGACGCGATATCGAGGCACTCGAATCGTTCCGCAGCGTCGAGGACCGTTTGGCGCAAAATGCCACCTTCTTTAAATGCCACCGTAGCTACCAGGTCAACTTGCGCAACATCGACCACTTCGATCGCACAGACATCGTCATGCGCTCGGGCGCGTGCATTCCGCTGTCGCGCAGCAGCAAGCAGGGGTTCCAAGACGCCTACTTTGCGGTGCGCTTTGAGGGCGGGAGGCGCTGATGATCTCCTCGGTCGAAATGGTCCTTTGGGCAATCCACCACGCCACGACGCTGCTCTTTGGTGTCTTTGCCTCGGCGGCGCTGTGCGGTATCGAAATCAATCGACGCCATGCGCTCGAGTTGGTGGGGGTCGGAGCCGCAACCGGCGCTGCCTTTTCGATCGCCAATGTCGTTGGCGGAGAGCTTTTTGCCCGTCAGGTCTATCCGCTCGTCGTGCACTTGCCGCTTACCGTCTACCTATGCGCGCGCTACCACTTGAGTCCGCTACTCGCGACGTTGGGCGTCACCAGCGCCTATCTGAGCTGCCAGTTCAGCAATTGGATGGGCATCGCCGCATTTGCCGCAACCGATTCTCAGATCGCGTACTATCTGGCACGCATCGCTACCACGCTCGGCGTCTTTGCCGTCCTGCTGCATTGGGCCGGCGACATTGGACCCCGCCTGGCGATTAAAAGCCCCACCGAGCTGGGCATCCTTTTAATCCTGCCGCTCGTCTATTACATCTTTGACTACGCCACCAACGTCTACACCACGCTGTTCCACTCGGGCTCGGTGGTGACAGTTGAGTTTTTGGCATTTGCGCTCTGTGCCTTCTATCTTATGTTTCTTGCCGTTTACCTGCGCGAATACGAAGAAAAGGAAACCGCCGAGCGAGAGCGTTGGATGCTCGAAACCCGCGACAGCGCCGCCATCAAAGAGCTCGAGGCTTGGCGTCAATCTGGGCGCGAGCTGTCGATTCTTCGCCACGATATGCGCCACTTCCTACGCGGCCTGGCCACTTTAATTGAGGAGGGCCACACCGACGAGGCGCTCAACCGCATCGACGAACTCTGCGAAGCCGGCGACCGCACCGCCGTACGCCGCTTCTGCGCCAACGAGACCGTAAACATCGCGCTTTCGTCATTCAACTCAGATATCAATAGAAACGGCATTACCGCCAACCTGCGCGCCGCCGTACCCGAAACCGTCCACGTAGGTGACGCCGACCTGTTTAGCGTGCTCTCAAATGCCTTGGAAAACGCTATCACCGCCGCAAGCGCCGCACCCCAAGGAAAGCGATTCGTCGACCTTGACCTGCGACTTGAGGACGGCCAGCTGTTGCTGTTAGTTTCCAACACGTTTGACCGCGCGCCGCGCATGGTCGACGGCATGCCCGTGACCCGGCATGCGGGCCACGGCTTTGGAACCAAGAGCATCAAACTTGCCGTGGAGCGCATGAACGGCAACTGCCAGTTCCGCATTAACGGCGATCGGTTTGAGCTGCGCGCTGTGATGTAGAAGTACGGCGCCGATCTCGCGGCGCGCCTCGCCCGCCAGGCAATCGCTCGCCGGTGCCGATCCGCTACAGTGGAGCGACCGCCGGGGTCAGCTGCTTGATGTAGGCCCACATACGCTGCTTGGCCGCTTTGTCGGTCAGCGCCGCCTCAAAGCCATCGAGCGCGAGCACGCGGCGGCCCTGCACATGGGCGACCAGGCCGGGCTTGAGCATGGCGGTGTCGAAGTCATCAATCGCCACGAGCATATCGGCGTAGGTTTCGCGCATGACATCGGCCGCACTGTTGTCGAGCAGCAGCACCGCCTCGGGGTCCAGAGCCTCCAGCGCCTCGCGGAACAGGTCGCACGGCAGAGTCTCGCCCACCGCGACCGCTCCGTCACCCGCGCCGGCGACGCTTGCCAGCACGCAAAAGTCCTCGGGGGCATATCCGATGGCGCCGAGCGCCTTGCGCAACGCGGCGCCATCCGCGCCGGCAGCCAGCTCGCCGCCCGAGCACTCGGCTTCATCCAAATCGCCTTTGACCAGCACAATCGGCGAGCACGCGTTGCCCGCGATACGCACACCGCGACCTGCAAGCGACGCGAGCTCCTGCTCGGTCGCCTGAGCGATGGCTTCTTTTTTCTGGCTTTGTGACGTGGGCATGCGCTCTCCAATCGTTTGCGTGCCCACCATTATATAAAAGAGCCGCCCGCGAGTGGTTGCTTTGCGGGCCGCTGGGTATAAGCACGGTCGTACTGAGTTTTACGCGGCCGAGCCGCGTCGTATTATGGAGGTCACCATGGCTGACATTAAGCAGATTACCCCCGAGAACTTCGGCGCTGTCGTCAACGATAGCCTGCCCGTACTGGTTGATTTTTGGGCCCCGTGGTGCGGCCCCTGCCGCTCGCTCTCGCCCATCGTAGACGAGGTTGCCGACGAGCTGGCCGGCAAGTTGGCTGTGGCCAAGTGCAACGTCGACGACAACCAGGACCTGGCCATGAAGTTTGGCGTCATGAGCATCCCCACGCTGATCGTCTTTAAGAACGGCGAGGAGGTCGACCGCTCGGTTGGCGCCTTACCCAAGGCAAGACTTCAGGCACTGCTGGAGAAACATCTGTAATACGCTTGTTACTTGTCTGCCGTCCATGAGCGGTTTCGCACCGCTCACCGGAGTGCCAAACGCAAGGCATGCGACCACGGATAGTATGGTAGTTACAAACAGCCCCCAGTGAACGGGTGCGGGTCGCACAGACTCGTACCCGTTTTCTTATGCAGCTGCGCGCAAAGCGGGCGTAGTAAAATCTGAACCACTGAACTGCCCCATACAAAAGGAGATTTCCCATGCATGATGTTGGAATGAACATGAGCCAGCTTGCCATGAGCGTCAAACAGGTCGACGACACCATCGAGCTCGCTCACGAATGGAGCCATCAGTTGCTACATGCGACCGAGAATTTTGACATGGAGCGCATCGGCGCCAAGCTCGAGGCCGCCATGGCCGCGCTGCACGAGGCGCATGACGCGCTCGAGGGCTACGAGGAAGCCATCGAGGCCGACCACAACTCCGTCGGCTCCGTGAAGCTGGTGTAAGGTGGCCGAACACGAGCACTGCTGCGGGTACGAGCACGAGCATCCGCACGGGGCGGACGGTGACGCGGGCTGCCACTGTAGTGGCTCCGGTTCCGAGCTGGTCCGTTTTTCGGTTACCGCACCCGACGACCTGCTGCGCCGTTTTGACGAGCAGATCGCGCGCCGCGGCGACGTGGCCAACCGCTCCGAGGCCGTGCGCGACCTGATTCGCGCCTCGATTGCCAAGGAGCAGATGCGCACGCCCGATGAGCATGTTATCGGGTCGCTCACCATGATTTACGACCACCATACCGGCGACCTGACGCGCCGTCTGGACGAAGTGCAGCACGACTACACCGACGAGATCGTATCGACCATGCACGTGCATCTGGATCACCACAACTGCTTGGAGATTCTGGCGCTCAAGGGTCGCGGCGAGCGCGTCTACGAACTAGCCGACCGCCTGCTGGGCCTGCGCGGCGTTAAGCACGGCGAGCTCACGTGCGCCGCCACCAAGCAGAGCCTGGGACTGTAGCGCACCCGTCCCTATTTGGTCGGTTTTGATGAGGGGTGTCGCATGCGGCATGTGCATATTCATGTGACGGGCATTGTGCAGGGGGTTGGCATGCGACCGTTTGTGTATCGCGAGGCCATGGCGCATGGCATTTGCGGATGGGTGCTCAATGCGGGCGACGGCGTGCATATCGAGGCGCACGCTCCGGCCGATGCGCTCGATGCTTTTGTTGCCGCGCTTTCTGAGCATGCGCCTGCGGCAGCCCGCGTTGAGCGAGTCGATGTTGCGGATTTGGGGCCTGGCGGCTGGAGCGCTGTCGATGAGCGGGGCTTTCGCATTGTGGCATCGCAGGATCAGACCGCTCATACCACGCTCGTCTCGCCCGATATCGCTACCTGTGACGATTGCCTGCGCGAGTTGTTCGATCCCGCCGACCGACGCTATCACTACCCCTTTATCAACTGCACTAACTGCGGGCCGCGCTTTACCATCATCCGCTCGCTGCCTTACGATCGAGCGGCCACCTCGATGGATTGTTTTCCCCTGTGTCCCAAGTGCGCCGCGGAGTATGCCGACCCACTCGACCGGCGTTTTCACGCGCAGCCCGATGCCTGCTTTGATTGCGGGCCGCATATTACATGGCGTGAGACGGGCGTGGGCAATGAGCCGGGCGAAGCCGCCGCGTCGCCGGCCGTCGGCACCACGCGCGAGACCAGCGACGCCATTATCGACCGCTGCGTTGAGCTGCTGGCCGACGGCGGTATCGTCGCCATCAAGGGTCTGGGCGGATTTCACTTGGCATGCGATGCCTCCAACGAGCAGGCGGCAGCCGAGCTTCGCCGCCGCAAACGCCGTAGCAATAAGCCGCTTGCCGTTATGGTGCGCGACCTTGCCGACGTTGAACGCCTGTGCCACGTCAACGACGTTGAGCGCGGTTTGCTGACCGGCAGCATTCGCCCCATTGTACTGCTGCGCCGACGTGCTGTTTGCGGGAGCGACGACGATTCTCCCGACGCCCTCGTACTCGCGCCGTCCATCGCGCACGACCTGCCCGAGCTCGGCGTTATGCTCCCCTACACCCCGCTTCAGCATCTGTTGCTTGCCGCGGCAGAAGCCCGCGGTATGCACGCGCTCGTCATGACCAGCGGCAACCTGAGCGAAGGGCCCATCGAGACCGACGATGCCCTTGCATGGGAACACCTCGTTGCCGCCGGCATTGCCGACGCGCTACTCGGCAACGACCGCGCGATCCTCTCGCGCTACGATGATTCCGTGGTGCGTGTGATCGACGGCACCGTCATGCCCGTGCGTCGCGCACGCGGATATGCGCCGCAGCCGCTGGCGCTGCCGGCACTCGACGCCGTCGCGCCTTGCGTGCTCGCCTGTGGCCCACAGCAAAAGGCCACGATTGCGCTCACGCGCGAAGGGACGAACGGCGAGGCAACCTGTTTTGTGTCGCAGCATATCGGCGATGTTGAAAACGGCGGGACCTTCGATGCCTGGAACGCCGCGCGCACGCGCTTGGAAGATCTCTTTGACTTGGCGCCCGCCGCCTTGGCCTGCGATTTACACCCCAGCTATCTATCGGGCCAGTGGGCGCGCGAACAGGCGCGAAAATGCAATCTGCCGCTCGTCGAGGTGCAGCACCATCATGCGCATATCGCGAGCGTAATGGCCGAGGCTATCGCCGCGGGCCAGCTTACAACCGACGCGCGCGTCCTTGGCATCGCCTTTGACGGCACCGGCGGCGGTACCGATGGGACCATTTGGGGCGGCGAGTTTCTTGTTGCCAGCCTTGGCGGCTTTGAGCGCGCCGCGCATTTGCGCACCTGGGCGCTCCCCGGCGGGGCGGCCTCCGTGCGCGACGCCCGCCGCAACGCCTTTGCCCTGCTCAGTGAGCTCGGCCTGCTCGAGCACCCAGGCGCCGCTCGGCTTTTGGACAGCCTCGACGAGCAAACGCGCAGCGTGACAGCCACCATGATCGAGCGCGGCATCAACAGCCCGCATACCAGCAGCATGGGGCGTCTCTTTGATGCCGCGGCAGCAATTCTGGGCATCTGCGACAAGGCAACCTACGAGGGCGAACCCGCCATAGAATTCGAAGCCGCCGCCTGGCGCGCGCTCAGCAGTGAAAGTGCCTGCCCTACCGGCAATATGGCCAGCTTTTCCGTAACCGAATCATCCCGTCCGGACGACTGCCATGTTCTGAACTCCAGACCGCTTTTTGAGGCGCTTTTGGAGGGAATCAGGACCGGCGTGCCCGCCGGCAGGCTCGCGCTCGGGTTCCACATCGCCATCGTGCGCTCTTCGGCACGAATCGCACACGAAATCTGCGCGCGCGAAGGCATCGATACCGTCGCGCTCTCGGGCGGCGTGTTCATGAACCGACTTTTGCTTCAGCTCCTCACCCGCAATCTTAAAGACGCAGGCCTTACGGTCTTGATTCCCCAAACCGTGCCCGTTAACGACGGCTGCATCGCCTACGGTCAGGCCGCCATCGCTCGCGCCCGCCTCGCGCAGACAGCATCGCGATAGGCTGTTTTGCCAGCCTGCGCGCCGCCGTCTCACAGGTGTAACGCGTTTGCTCGTGACTTCCGCGAGCGCTACCATCAACTAATGGGTAATTAGGCGCCTATCCAGCGCAAAACGTATAAAAGGGGAACATTATGTGCCTTGCCGTTCCCGGTAAAGTGGTCAAACGCGACGACGACCTTAAGGCGACCGTCGACATGATGGGCATCGAGCGCCCCGTTTCGCTGCGCCTCGTGCCGACGGCACAGGTAGGCGACTATATTCTCGTGCACGCCGGCTTTGGCATTCAGATTGTCGACGAGCAGGAAGCCCAAGAGACACTCGAGCTCGTCAATACCATGACCGAGCTGGCCGAAGAGGACCAGCTCGCCACCAACCCGGCCGAGGCATACTAGTGGCGGCGGCGCAGCCGGTTCGCTCCGGTATCGACTTTTCGGCATTTCGCGACCCCAGGCTGGCTCGCGAGCTCATCGATCGCATTCATGAGCTTGTCGGCGACCGCACCATCAACCTTATGGAAGTCTGCGGCACGCATACCGCGAGCATCGGGCGCTATGGCTTTCGCTCCATTATGCCTGCCGGGCTCAAACTGCTGAGCGGTCCGGGTTGCCCCGTTTGCGTCACCGCCAACCGCGACATCGATCACGCAATCGCGCTTTCCAACATGGACGGCGCCATCATCACCACCTTTGGCGACATGATGCGCGTGCCCGGATCGTCCACCTCGCTTGCCGCGCAAAAGGCGGCGGGACGCGACATCCGCATCGTCTACTCTCCGCTCGACGCACTCGACATTGCCGAGCAAAATCCCGAACGCCCGGTCATCTTTATGGGCGTCGGCTTTGAGACCACAACGCCTACCATTGCCGCCGCTATCCTGGAGGCCGACGCGCGCGGGCTCCAGAACTTCTCGGTCTACTGTGCTCACAAGACCACGCCGCCGGCTCTGCGTGCGATCTCCAACGACCCCGAGACGACCATCGACGGCTTTATCCTGCCTGGTCACGTCGCTACCATCACAGGCCTGGCACCCTTTGGGTTTTTGGTCGACGAGTTCAATACCCCGGGCGTAGTCACCGGATTTGAGCCGGTCGATATCTTGCAGGGCATCTGCATGCTGGTCCAGATGGTTGTCGAGGGCCGGCCCGCAATCGACAACGCCTACCGCCGTGGCGTCAATGCAGACGGCAATCCCGTAGCGCGCCAGCTGGTCGAGCAGGTATTTGAGCCGTGCGACACCACGTGGCGCGGGCTGGGACCGATTGCCAACTCGGGTCTTTCCATCCGACCCGAATTCGCGCGCTTTGATGCCGGCGCCCGCTTTGACGTGCCCATTGAACCGACGGTTGAGCCACGCGGGTGCCGCTGCGGCGACGTGCTGCGCGGTGCCATCACGCCGAGCGACTGCCCGTTGTTCGGCCACGCATGTACGCCCGAACACCCCGTCGGCCCCTGCATGGTGAGCTCCGAAGGCAGCTGCGCGGCGTACTACCGCTACCGCGACTATTAGGTTCCGCCGTTCTAACGAACGGCGGACCGGCCGACGCTGCGCACCATTCAGGCGAGCGATTTGCCTTTCATTCGTCGGCTGCGGGCAAAAGCCCAGCAGCCTCCTCTTTCAAGGCAACTCACTTCGTCTGAATGGCGCTCGCTGACTTTTACTTAACATCGATTCTGCCACACTCGGCTATTGCCGATTCCACCCACGATTGGAGTTTTCGATATGTCCCATAGCGTCACCGATAGCACTGTCCTGCTGGGCCACGGCTCGGGCGGACAGATGATGAAACGTATCATCGACGAGGTCTTTCTGGATGCCTTTGGGTCGCCCGAGCTGCTCGAGGGCAACGATGCCGGCGTCGCCGCGCTACCCGCGAGCGGGCGCATCGCCATGTCGACCGACAGCTTTGTCGTCTCGCCCCAGTTCTTCCCCGGCGGCAACATCGGTCGCCTTGCCGTGTGCGGAACCGTCAACGACGTCGCGACCTCGGGCGCCAATGTGCGCTACCTATCGTGCGGCTTTATCCTCGAAGAGGGCTATCCCATGGACAAGCTGAGCCAGATTGTGCAAACCATGGCCGAGACCGCGCGCGAGGCCGGCGTGCGCATCATCACGGGCGACACCAAGGTGGTCGAGCGCGGCGGAGCCGACGGCGTCTATATCAATACCGCCGGCGCAGGCGAGGTGCCCGCTGGTGTGGAGCTCAGCGGCGCTAACTGCCAGCCCGACGACGTCATCTTGGTCTCGGGCACGCTGGGCGACCACGGCATCGCCATCATGAGCCAGCGCGAGGGCCTGGCCTTTTCGAGCAACATCGAAAGCGACGCTGCGCCGCTCAATCATCTGATTGCCGACGTGCTCGCCGCCGCCCCCGACACCCGCTGCTTCCGCGACCCCACGCGCGGCGGTCTGGCATCCACGCTCAACGAGTTTGCCCAGGCCAGCGGCGTTGCCATGGAGATCGACGAGGATGCCGTGCCCGTGCGCCCCGACGTGCAGGCGGCATGTGAGATGCTCGGCTACGACGTTCTACAGGTGGCAAACGAGGGCAAGATGGTCGCCGTGGTGCCGGCTGAGCAGGCCGATGCCGCGCTGGCGGCCATGCGCGCCGCCCGCTACGGCGAGAACGCCGCCATCATCGGTCGCGTGCTGCCGCTTGCCGAGGGCGCTCGACCCGCCGTGCGCGTACGCACCGGCTGGGGCTCGACCCGTATTCTCGACATGCTCGTAGGAGAGCAGCTGCCGAGAATTTGCTAGGGCGGAATCGCGCGGTCGGCGCGATGTGGCTTGATATCCCTGGAGATGTTCAGATTCCAAGCGCGCCCAACGCGGAAGCCCAGTATTATGGGGTGCGTTTTGAAACCCAACGACGGGAGCTTTCATGGCAGCAGCTTTTTCCCATGTGATCTTTGACCTGGACGGAACCATCCTCAACACGCTCGAGGACCTGGCGGCCGCCGGCAACCATACCTGCGAGGCGCACGGCTGGCCCACGTTTGCCGTGGACGAGTACCGCTACAAGGTGGGAAACGGCATGCTTAAGCTGGTCGAGCGCTTTATGCCCGCCGAATACGCGGGCGACGGCCGTATGTTTGAGCAGACGCTTGCCGAGTTTAGAGCTTATTACGGCGAGCACAAGGAGGACCACACCTCACCCTACGCCGGCACGATTGAGATGCTCGACCGTCTGCGCGCAGCGGGCGTTCAGCTTGCCGTGCTCACCAACAAGGATCATATTTCGGCAGTCCCGCTTATCGAGAAATACTTTGGCCCCGATCGCTTTGCGCTGGTACAGGGCCGTGTGGACGCATTTCCGCCCAAGCCCGAAGCACCCGTCACGCTGCATGTGATGGAGGAGCTGGGCGCCGATCCGGCGACCACGCTCTATGTGGGCGATTCGGATGTCGATGTTCTGACCGGCCACAACGCCGGCCTTAAGAGCGCGGGCGTCAGCTGGGGCTTCCGCGGCCGCGCAGAGCTAGAGGCCGCCGGCGCCGACTACGTGGTGGACACCCAGGACGAACTCGCAGCACTGGTGCTGGGCGAGTAACGAGCGGCACCGCTTAACGCAGCTGCGGCAATTCTTCCGCGCGGAAAGCGCATCCCGTTTCGGAGCTCCGGAATGGGATGCGCTTTCCGTTTGAGGCGCGTCAGGGAAACGGCATCCCGTTTCAGAGCAATATTCCGGGTCGCACTTTCCGCAACCCATCCCATCCGGAAACCGCGACCCATTATTCGCCCAAATACCGGCTCGCATTTTCCCGAGCATTCGATGCAACGCTGGTGCAAGGAGTGTCCCCAACTGTCGGCAGAGACGATATGAGCAGGACATAAAAACATTGAGAGCCCCTGCTGC